>DATDAQ010000140.1:0-18137 GCA_036525295.1 Solirubrobacterales bacterium
GGCGAGCCAGTCGCGGAGGTCCGGCGGCAGCAGCATTGGCTGGTCACGGTCACAGCTGAGGAAGTTCTGAGGCATGACCCATTTTCTCGGCGTGAACGGACCGAAAAGCAGGGGGTTTATGCGACAGCCTCGCGTGAAAGCTAGTGCGTCAGCGAACCCATCCAATGCGATCAGGAGCAGCTAACCGGATACCCCGTTTCAGCTATGCCTGCGTCATCGACTTAGGCGCGCCTCGCTGCCGAGGATCGCCTGGACAAAGGCGCTCTTGGCTTCGGTGTAAGCCTCTCGGTCATCGCGGTGTCGCTCGGCAAGTTCGCGCTTCAAGGAGACGTAGCGACCGGCGACTTGGGGGTCGCTACGGAGTCGATCGCGGAAGGCCAGCTCGTCGCGGTATCGCTGCGATCCCGCTGGAACAAGGTGGAGGTGATGGGTGCGTCGAGCCGGATGTGGCTTGCAGAACCAGTGCATCTCCTCGGGCAGGTAAGGCGCATAGAGGTAGCCGAGGTCGGCGAGCGGCCCAAAGCAAGCATGGGCTGTCTCAAGGTCATGCACACCGGCGAGAATGTCGATGATCGGCTTTGCTTCGAGGCCGGGAACCGCGGTGCTGCCGATGTGGTGGATCCCGCCGCAGACCCACTTGCTGATTGCCTCGTCCAGCGCCGCCCGCTCCTGCTCGAACTGAGCCGGCCAGCTTGGGTCGGGCGTTGCCAGCTGGATGGGTTCGTCTGCGGTCACGGGGAAGGGGGGGCGAGCAACCGCTCCACAACCAAGACGTCGCGCCAGGCATCATCGAGCTGCCCGTGGCGCAAATGCACGCCCACTGTCTTGAAGCCGCAACGCTCGACGAGGCGGACACTGGCGAGGTTGTCGGTGAAAAGCTTGCCGATCATCTTGTGAAAGCCTCTCCGCTCGGCTGCGGCGGCGAGTGCTTCGGTGAGCGCCGTGCCGACCCCACGTCCGCGCGCTGAAGCGGCGACGTAGACGCTGCACTCGCCGATGCCCGCATAGCAGGGGCGAGCGCTGTAGGAGGCGATACCGGCCCAGCCGATGACGCCCTTGTCGCCATCGCTGACGAGGAGAGGAAACTGATTGTCCCCGATCCTCGTCTCGAAGTCTGTCGCGGATCGGGGCTTGGTCTCAAAAGTCGAGCTCCGTTCGGAGATCGCCGCGTTGTAGATCGCGCACATCGCCTCAGCATCATCGAGGAGGGCGGGGCGAGCAGCTTGTTCGTTCATGGCCGGATTCTCGGTGGACAGCCCTCGTCAAACAATGGCCGCCTGTCCAAAGCGCTTTATACGTCGGCAAGAGTCACGACGGAAAGTTACGTCGCCGAAGCACTTAGGCCGCTGAGGAGGCATCCGTATTGGATTTGCGTGCGGGTGAGCACACGTGCGGTTTGCCCCGTAGCCGCCATTCCCACGCCCTCGTAGAGCCTGCGGGCAGGGGTGTTATCGCTGTAGGTCCAGACACCCGCCCGCTGGTAGCCCAGCGAGTGGGCTGCATCGAGAACATGGAGGACGAGCGAGCTGCCGACCCTTGTTCCCTGCGCGGCGGGGTGCACGAAGACCATCGAGATATGCAGAAGCGTCGGATCGAGCTCGCCGTCCTCGGCGCGGCCGGGCTCGGCGAGCGCCATGCCGACGATTTCTGGTCCAAGCGCCACGAACGCCAGGGCATCTGAGACCGAGAGTTTCGCGCGGATGCGGGCGGTGCGCTCCGCCCCATGCGGAGCCCCTCGGGCGATGTTCGCCGCGCGCCACACGCTGACCGCAGCCTCAAGCTCGTTGGGAAGCATGCGCCGGACGCTCACCCGCGGATGGTACGCCGCGGTCCTCACGCGAAACCGGAGATGAGCCCCGGCAAGTCCTCCATCGCCCTGAAAACAGCGTCGGCACCGTCGAGGCCCGCAGCGGACGTCGCGGCGGCGAAGCCAAGAGCCGACATCCCGGCGGCCTTGGCTGCGGCGATGCCGAACGGGCTGTCCTCGACGACGATGCATCGCCCCGGCGGGGTTGACATGCGCGAGGCCGCGTGCAGGAAGAGGTCCGGAGCGGGCTTGCCGCGCTTGACTTCATCGGCCGAAAAGATTCGCCCAGCGAACCGATCCCACAGTCCGGTCAGGCCGAGGGTCAAGCGCATCTTCTCGTGGCTACCGCTGGAGGCGACGCAGGCGGGCAGCTCGATCTCCTTTAGCGCCTCGACGATTCCTGGTACCGGCGTCAGCTCGCGCCGAAAGCCGTCCCGGACCGCGCTGTCGAGTTCCGTCTCCCACCCCTCCGGGACTGGCCGCCCCAGCCGCTCGGCGAGGATACGCAGCGTCGCCGGCATGCCCAAGCCGAGGAAGTCCCGGACGCAGTCCTCATAGCTCATCTCCAGCCCCAGCGCGGAAATTCGCTCCGCTTGGATGCGCAGCGAGATCCGGTCGCTGTCGACCAGCACCCCGTCGCAGTCGAAGATCACCAGCTCAGCCACGGTTGCGAAGGGTACGGTTCAGCCACCGATGGCGGGGCGGCTACAGATCACGGACGACTCCTACCTGCGCCTGCTCGAGGAGGCGGACGCCAGGGAGCTTCACGGGCTGATCGAGGCGAACCGAGCTTACCTCGCGCACTGGCTGCCCTGGGCCGCGGGCCAGACCTTCGAGGATACGCTCGACTTCATTCGCGGAACCCGGTCGCAGGCGAGCGAAAACGAAGGCTTTCAGACCGCCATAGTCACCGGGAAGGGCATCGCCGGTGTGATCGGCTACGTCAGCCTGGATTGGGGCAATCGCTCGACGCGAGTCGGCTACTGGTTGGATGAGGGGCAGCAGGGCAGGGGGACGATGACCGCCGCGGTGCGGCTGCTCGTCGATCACGCACTGACGGTTTGGCGGCTCAATCGGGTGGAGATCATCGTGGCCACAGAGAATCGCCGCAGCCGGGCAATACCTGAGCGGCTTGCCTTTCGTGAAGAGGGCACGCTGCGGCAGTTCCAGTTGGTCGGCGGCCGCTACCTCGACTGCGCCAGCTACTCGATGCTGGCGGAAGACTGAAGCGGCGAGGAAGGCTAAACGCCGTTTCCCGCCGTCGCCTCGACCAGCCGGTCCACCAAGGCCGCGGCCGCACCCGAGTCGATCGCCTGCGCCGCGTTGGCGACCCCGTCGGCCAGCGAGCCAGTGCCGCTGCCCACGTAGATCGCCGCGCCAGCATTGAGCAGCACGATGTCACGGCGCGGGCCGCTCTCGCCGGCGAGTACGGCGCGGGTGGCCGCCGCGTTCTCCTCGGGCGTGCCACCCGCTACCTGCTCCAGATCCGCCTCGTCGAGCCCAACGTCGCCAGGCTCGACGAACCACTCCTCAGTCGATCCGCCCGAGACCTCGATCACGCGCGTGCGTCCCGCGATTGAAATCTCGTCGAGGCCGTCTTCGGCGGCGACCACCATCGCCCGCTCACTGCCGAGGCCAATCAGCGCCTCGGCAATCGTCTCCTGGTAGCGGCGGTCGGCGATGCCGATCAGTTGGCGGCTGGCACCGGCCGGGTTGGTGAGTGGGCCGAGGAGGTTGAAGACCGTGCCCACTGCAAGCTCCTTGCGCACTGGCACCACGTTCGCCATCGCCGCGTGGTAGCGGGGGGCGAACATGAAGCCGAAGCCGACCTCCTCGATGCAGCGCACGACCTGATTTGGATCGAGCTCGATGTCGACGCCGAGCGCTTCGAGCAGGTCGGCGGTCCCGCACTTGGTCGTGCTGGATCGGTTGCCGTGCTTGGCGACAGCGCAACCGGCTGCGGCTGCTACCAGCGCCGCCGTGGTCGAAACGTTGAAGGTCGTCGGGCCGCCGCCGGTCCCGGCGGTGTCGACCAGGTCCTCGCGCCCGACGTCGACCGGCGTTGCAAGGGAGCGCATCGTGCGCGCTAGACCGACCAGCTCTGGAACCGTCTCGCCCTTGGCACGCAGGGCGACCAGAAAGGCCCCGGTCTGGATCTCGCTGGTCCGCCCTTCCATGATCTCGGCGAGGATGGCGGCAGCATGGTCAACGGTCAGGTGGTCGCCGGAGCAGACGGCGTCGATCGCCCTTGTCACCACCTCGTTGGGCATCGGCTCCTCAGTCGTCCCCAAGGAAGCTGCCGAGCAGCTGCTTGCCGGCGAACGTGCCCACTTGGGCCATCGTAACGCTCACTAGGCCAGCTACTCGATGCTGGTGGCAATCGAGGAGGGGGCCGACACGGAACCGACGCGGCGAGCTCGGATAGCGTCGGCATCCGATCTCTACGTATTCCGTCCGCGCCGGTCGCTTGGCTGGAGCGGATCGTCCTATTCGACGGAGGCATCTCAGTCATGCTCGAAACTCCTGACCCGCCGACCATCTCCGTGGGAAGTTGCCAGATGGTGCCGATCCTCGGCGATGTGGACGCTTCGCTGGCTGAGGTCAAGCGAGCACTGTCTTGGGCTCAGGATGAATCACTCGATGTCGTCTGCCTACCGGAGTGTCATCTCACGGGTTACTGCCGGACCCCCGAGGAGGCTGCCGCGCACAGCATCGACCTCGGCTCGACACTTTTTTCTCGGCTGATGTCCGAACTGCGCCAGTTCGATCCAGCGGTGATACTCGGCCTGATGGAGCGCTGCGGGCAGGAGCTCTTCAACTCCGCGGTGATCGTGGAGCGAGGGCGGGTGCTGGGCGTCTACCGCAAGCAGCACCTGGTCGAGAGCGCGTTCTCGCCCGGGCGAGAGTCCCCTGTGTTCGAGAGAAACGGCGTGAGATACGGAGTCAACATCTGCTACGACGCGAACTTCCCCGAGGCTGCAGCCACCCTGGCGGCCCGTGGTGCGGAAGCAATCTTCTACCCGCTTAACAACAGCCTGCCGCACGCGACCGCACGAAAGTGGCGATCCCGGCACGTCGAGATTCTCTCGGAGCGGGCTCGGGAGTGCTCAGCCTGGGTGATCTCAGCCGACGTGGTCGAGCGCTCGGCGGCGACGACGGGATACGGCTGCACGGCGATCATCGATCCGGACGGCCGGGTCGTCGAGCGCTGCCCGGAACTGACGACGGGCCGCATCGGAGCCGTTCTAGCCTCGGTCGAGCGACTCCGAGACGCCGCCTGAGCCGATGAGCTGGGAAGAGAGAGTTCGGCGACACGCGACCGAGGGCTGGCTTGCCTGCCTGGTCGGCTTCGCCCTTATCCTCGCTCTCGCCTATTGGGTTGGTCCGACCGAGCGGCTGGACCGGACCGTCCTCGATGCTCTCGGCACAGGCACCGACAGCTTCGTCAACCATGTTGCCTACGTCGGCTTCCAGGTCGTCAACACGATCCCGGTCTGGGTGCTCGCCGCAACGATCGCAGCCCTGATTGCGCTGGCCCAATGGCGTCTGAGCGACGCCGTCTTCGCCGTGGCCTTGGTCGCCGGCACGGGAATACTCGTCCTGGCCCTCAAGGCGCTGCTCGTCAATCCCCGCTACCAGCCGATCCCGCTCAACTCGGATGCCTATCCGTGGGAGGACGCCTTCCCGAGCGGCCACGCCGCCGGATCTCTGGCGATGTCGCTCGCCTTCTTCACGGTCGTGCCGCTCTCGTGGCGACGCCCGACGGCCGTCGCGGGTCTCGCCTTCACCCTCTACATCAGCTTCGGCGTCTTGGTGCTCAACTACCACTACCCGGGCGACGTCGTCGCGGGCTGGCTGCTCGCGGCCGGTTGGTGGTTCGCGCTTGTAGCGCTGCTCACGCCCCGATCTCGGGCTCGACTTGGCGGGGTTGCCCTCTGACAAACGCGCCTGATCCGGCTAGCTCTCCACCCCGGCTGCCGGGCTAGTCTGCACCATGCCTTATCAAGGCTCCTACCTCTGGCAGCTCCGACAGGCCGTAGGTCACGAGCTCGTCCTCATGCCCGGCGCGATGATCGCCCTCCAGCGGGACGATCAGCGCATCCTCCTGACCAAGCGCACCGACGATGGCAGCTGGTGCTTGCCTGCCGGCGCCGCTGAGCCGGGTGGGAGCTTTGCTCGGACGGCGATCGACGAGCTGGCCGAGGAGACAGGGATCAAGGTCGTGGAGTCCGACCTCGTTCCCTTCGGCTGCCTATCGGAGGCCGAGGCGCACACGATCCACTACCCGAATGGCGACATCACCCATTGCTTTGCGCTGCTCTTTCTGGCGACGGCCTGGCAGGGAGACGCCAGCCCCAACGAGGAGGAGACGACGGACGCGATGTTCATTGACCCGGCGGCGCCTCCGGGGCCGCTTCATGCCCCCACTGGTCATGCGCTGGAACTCTTGCGAAGTTACCTCGACAGCGGCGCTTTCCAGCTCCGCTGAGGCCGCGTCCTGAGATTTTCGATTTGGTTTCGTTCCCCCAGCCGTTCCCCCGAGAATCGGGGAAGCTAGGATTCCGCTTGCTAAAGCCCTGGAGGGGTGCCGGAGTGGTTGAACGGGGCAGTCTCGAAAACTGTTGGCGTCGCAAGGCGCTCGTGGGTTCGAATCCCACCCCCTCCGCTTCTCAACCTGCCCCTTAAGATGCCGAACCTCTGAAGGAACCGTCGTGTTTGAGACGATGGGGCGCATGGGACGGAAAGCGAACAGAGGGAGATACGCGGTGGGGAAGAAGAGCTTCGGCCTGTTGAGCGCGGTTGTCCTGGCGATGGCGATGCTGGTGTTGCCGGTCGCGCAGGCGGACGATGCGGAACGGCAGAGCTACAAAGAAGCCGTCGAGCCGATCTGCAAGGCCAATACGCAGGCCAACGAACGGATCCTCAAGGGGGTCCGCGGCAAGGTCAGGGCCGGCAAGCTGAAGGCGGCGGCCGGCCAGTTCTCGCGTGCCGCCACCGCTCTGCGCAAAACGCACAAAGAACTGAAGGCCGTTCCCCAGCCCCCGACCGATCAGGCCAAGCTCGCCAAGTGGCTGAAGTACGTCGAGGAAGAGGCGAACCTCTTCCAGAGGACCGCCAAGAAGCTCAACGCCGGGGACAAGAACGGAGCGCTGGCGATGGTGATCAAGCTCGAACACAACGCCAACCTCGCCAACAACCAGGTCCTCGGCTTCGAATTCCGCTACTGCCGCTTCGAACCATCCAAGTTCACGTAGCGGGGGCGCCCCAAAGAGGCCGGGTCTGGGCTAGCCTTGGACCCGGCGCACCCGCCCAGGTAGCTCAGTTGGTAGAGCACTTCCATGGTAAGGAAGGGGTCACGAGTTCGAGTCTCGTCCTGGGCTCTAATCGGGTCCTGAGCAGGCGGTTTGCCGCCGTTGACCGTTAGGCTCCCGCTTCGTGGACTTTGCTCTGACCGACGAGCAGGAGGACTTCGTCGACGCGATCCGGCGCTACTGCGATCACGAGTGCGGCACGCCGGACCAGCGCGAGCGTCTCACCGACGGTTACCGCGAGCACCACAACGAGACGATCTACAAGGAGATGGCCGAGCTCGGCTGGACCGGGATCACGATTCCGGAGGAGTACGGCGGCTCCGGCGGGACGATGCTCGACGCCTGCATCTTCATGGAGGAGACCTCGCGCGCGCTGGCCCCGATCGGCGGTTACGCGACGACGCTGATCGTCGCCGGCGCCACCAACCGCTTCGGCACCGAGGAGCAGAAGCAGGAGATCCTCGGCGGCATCTCCGAGGGCGCGGTCGAGGCGATCGCGATGACTGAGCCCGACGCCGGCTCCGACGTCGCCGCCCTCTCGACCTCTGCCGAAGCGGTCGACGGCGGCTACGTCATCAACGGGCAGAAGGTCTTCTGCTCCAACGCCCACATCGCCGACCACGTCCTCGTCGTCTGTCGCACCACCCGCTCCGCCTCCAAGCACGACGGCATGACGATGATCTGGGTACCCCGCGAGGCCGACGGGCTCGAGGTCGTCCCGATCGACACGATGGGTGGCCGCGACACCAACCACCTCTACTTCACCGACGTCGAGGCGCCCGCCGACGCGGTCCTCGGCGAGGCCGACCAGGCCTGGACCCAGCTGATGGCCGGCCTCAACGTCGAGCGGCTGATCCTCGCCGCCACCCAGCTCGGCATCGCCCAGCGCGTCTTCGACGACATCATCGTCTACGTCAAGGAACGCGAGCAGTTCGGCAAGCCAATCGGCTCCTTCCAGGCGCTGCAGCACCGCATCGCCGACATGGCGACCGACGTCGAAGCCGCCCGCCTGATGACCCGCTGGGTCGCCACCCTCACCGACGAGGATCCCGACAAGATGCTGCCCCGCGAGGCCTCGATGGTGAAGCTCTTCGTCACCGAGGTCGCCAGGCGCGCGGCCCTCAGCGGCATGCAGATGATGGGCGGCTACGGCTACGCCTCCGAGTACGATATGGAGCGCCTCGTCCGCAGCACCCTGGTCTCGACGATCTACGGCGGCACCTCCGAGATCCAGCGCAACATCATCGCCAAGACGTTCGGGCTCTGATCCCGGCATACTTCCAGGGGCAGGAAGCGAGCGCCCGTAGCTCAGTGGTCAACGGGCTTTTAACGAGGCCCAAAGAGCGCCGGTCTTTCAAGCCGGAGGTCGAGAGTTCGATTCTCTCCGGGCGCATTTTGTTGCCTTCGGCAGTGCCGTGCCCCTCCCGTTTAGAGCCGAATTCTCGACTCCTCTTCAATTGCCATTCCGCATCATCTAGGCGATTCCGGCCCGTTTCGCAAGATCTTGTCTCATCGCTCCCGCGGTTCACTTTAGGTAGAGCGCGGAGAAGCCTCGGTCTTGGTCTGATTTTCCGTCGCGACTGCCAACGGATCGCTCGAGGGAACGGCTTCGGATCCATATAGGGTCCGTCAGAGTCTGCTATGCAGAAGCTCGATGACAGCTCTTTGGTTCTTGCCGCCACCGATCTGACGAGCCATTTGGCGTGTCCGCACTTGGTTCAGCAGAAGCTTCTTGTGGCCAATGGGGAGCGGGGGCCGCTGCCTTTGGGCGCTGATCCGCACGCGGCTCTGATTCGGAGCCGGGGAGAGGAGCACGAGCGGGAGCAGCTGTCGAAGTTGCGAGCGGAGGCGGAGAGCATCGTGGACCTTTCGGGATTGCCGCCTGCCACCAGTCGAGAGGGGCTGGACGCTGGTGTGGAGGCCACGAAGGAGGCGATGGTTGGGGGCGCGGCGCTGATCTATCAGGCTCCGTTCTTCGAGTCGGGGTGGCAGGGCAGAGTCGACTTTCTGCGCCGGATCCCGGGTGAGTCGGCGTTCGGGGACTATGCGTACGAGGTGCTGGACACGAAGCTCGCGCGCCAGGTCAAACCCCACTTCGTCCACCAGCTTTGCCTCTACAGCCACCTGCTGGGTGTGGTTCAGGGGGTGGAACCGAAGTACGCGCACGTCGTCCTCGGCAATGGCACGTCGGTCCCGGTGGAGCTTCGTCGCTACGCGGCGCTGCACCGTTACGTGACGGCGCAGCTGGAAGCGGTCGCATCTGCGCCACCTCGGGACACCTACCCGGAGCCAGTCTCTCACTGTGATGTGTGCGACCTCTACACGGAGTGTCGTCAGCGGCTGGTGGCCGACGATCACCTGAGCCTGGTCGCGAGCATGCGCCGTGAAAACCGCGATGACCTGAAGGAGCTGAATATCCCTACGGTCGTTGCTCTTGCCGAGGCCGATGAACCCGAGGGTCGAAATCCACTCGGTGCCGAACGGTTCTCCTACCTGCGTCAGCAGGCTGGGCTGCAGGTGGAGTCCCGCGAAACGGGACAGCCGAGGCACAGGCACCTGCACCCGGCGCCCGCCGCCGGCTACGCGCTGCTCCCCAAACCGAGCGCTGGAGACGTCTACTTCGACCTCGAGGGGGACCCCTACGTCGGGGACGAGGGCATCGAGTACCTCTGGGGCTGGTGGACCGGAGAGGGCTACGAGTACGAGTGGGCACATGACACCGCTTCCGAGAAGGCGGCGCTGGAGCGGTTCGTCGACCGGGTCACCGAGCTGCGAGACCAGCACCCCGAGATGCACATCTTCCACTACGCGCCCCACGAGCGGGCGAAGCTGCGCTCGCTTTCGATCGCTCATGCGACCAAGGAGAACGAGGTTGACGCCCTACTGCGGGGCGAGGTCTTGGTCGATCTCTTCGCCGTGGTCAGGCAGGGACTTCAAGTCGGTGAGGAGACCTACTCGCTGAAGGCTCTCGAGCGCCACCACGCCTTCGAGCGGCTGGAGCAGAAGGTCCGCGAGGGCGGCGGCTCGATCGTCATCTACGAGAACTGGCTGCAGACCGGCGACTCGGAGTTGCTGGAGTCGATCCGCGCCTACAACGAGGAGGATTGCCGCTCGACCATGGCGCTGCGGCGGTGGCTGGAAGAGGCGATGCGACCCGAGGCTGAATCCGAGTTCGAGGTCGATTTCTCAGAGCTGGTGGCTGACGAGAAAGAGGACCGCGGCCCCCCCGAGTGGATGCCTGAAGTGCTTCAGTTGATCGAGCAGCTCGAACAGCCGCAGCCCGCAGACGCCGAGGATTCAGCTGCCGCTGCGGAGCGCAAGTTGCTCGCGAACCTCCTCCTTTACCACCATCGCGAGGGCAAACCTGGCTGGTGGCGTTACTTCGACCTTCGCGGCAAGCCGATCATGGACCTGATCGAGGATCGCGATGCGGTCGCGGGCCTGAAGCGGGCCGAGGACGCGCCACCGACGGAGTACAAGAGGTCGCTGGACTACGAGTTCTCGTTCCCGCCCCAGGAGTTTCGGCTTGATCTGGGAAAGGCCGAGGATCCGGTCACTAGGGAGAAGTACAAAGTCGTACGGGTCGAGGCGGATCGGATTTTTCTTCGACGAGAAAAGAAATTGTCGCCGCCTGACCCAGTTGCCCTCGTTAGCGACTCCCAAGTGCGGACTGTGGTTCTGCGCGAGGCATTGACGGAGCTCGCGCAGGAGACAGTGGCGGGTAACACCGAGAAATACACCGCCGCTCATGAACTCCTGCGCGGATCGCCCCCGCGCACCTCGGGGGAGCTCGGCGAGGACGTCGATTCGCTCGTCTCCGCGGTGCTCGGTCTCGACCGCTCGATCTTGCCGGTCCAGGGACCCCCCGGCACCGGCAAGACCTTCCGGGCCGGGCGGATCGTCGTCGCCGCACTGGCGGCCGGCAAGCGGGTCGGGATCACGGCTCCCAGCCACGCTGCGATCGAAAACGTCCTGCGGAAGGTGGAAGAGTTCGCGCACAAAGAGAGCCAGACCCTTGCCGGGATCTACAAACCGAAGGACGGCGGCAAATACGAGGGACCCCATGGGATGGTGGAGAACGCCAAGGCCAACAGCGACGTCACCGAGGAGATCCAACTGGTGGCGGGCACCCCTTGGCTTTTCGCCCGCCCCGAGCACCGCAACGCCTTCGACCTGATCCTCGTCGACGAGGCGGGACAGTTCCCGCTCGCCAACGCGGTTGCAGCCGGACTGGCTAGCGAGAGCCTGATCCTGCTCGGGGACCCGCAGCAGCTTCCCCAGGTGACCCAGGCCGAGCATCCTGAGGGCTCCGGCGCCTCGGTGCTGGAGCACCTCCTGGCCGGGGAGCAGACGATCCCGGCGGATCGTGGTGTCCTCCTCACGGAGAGCTGGCGGATGCACCCGGACGTGTGCGCGTTCGTCTCCGAGCGCAGCTACGACAATCGCCTGCGATCCCGGGAGCAGTGCGGACTGCGCAAGGTGACGGCTGCGGGCGCTATCGCTGGCGTGGGCCTGCGGACGATGGCGATCGAGCACCAGGGGCGAAGCCAGTCCAGCCCGGAGGAGGCCGACGCGATCGCGGGGGCCTGCCAAGAGCTACTGGCAGGCGCGACGGTGACTAACGACAAGGGCGAGGAGCGGACGTTGACCCCGAAAGACATCCTTGTGGTGGCCCCCTACAACCTCGCCGTCCGCAAAATCCGCGCCCGGGTTCCGGACGGAGTGCGGGTTGGCACTGTCGACCGTTTCCAGGGGCAGGAAGCTCCCATCGTCTTCTACGCGATGACCTGCTCGGCCGGCGAGGACGTCCCTCGCGGCATGGAGTTCCTCTTTGACTCGCACCGGTTCAACGTCGCCGTCTCCAGGGCCGAGTGCCTCGCTGTCCTCGTCCACAGCCCCCGTCTCCTAGATGCAGACTGCCGAACGCTGGAGGCGATGGAGCTGGTGGATGGCGTTTGCCGCTTCGTCGAGCTCGCGGCACCGGTTACTTCTTCTGCATAGCTGCTGCCAGTAGCGTTCTGGCCTGACCGTCCCGTGCGAAGGAGGAGCTACTTCGACCAGGAAGGAAACTGCACTAGTCGTTTAGCGGCGAGTTCCCTCGTCGTCTTCGCGAAGAGGTAGTGGTAGGGCTTCTGCTTATCCACGACAAGCGCCTCAACGGTGAGTAGCGGCTCGTCGTGCTTCAGAATGATGTCGAAGCCGCCCGTCTGTCTACGACAGAGCCTGCGCACCAGCTCAAACGGGTCGCCGCCATCTCGGGCACGGTTGATTCCCACCAAAAATCTGGTCGGTCGGTAGAGATTCCCTTTCGGGGTGAGCATGTCCTTGGCTACGGTTTCCTCATAGATCTCGTAGAGGTCGGCGAGAAGCTGCTGGCGCTCTTTCTCCGGCTTCGATTTGACCGGCACCGCGTCGAGTTGCTCCTCCAAGCGGCGGATCACGCCACGGTGGACTTTGGATTTCGTGATCGTCATCAGCCACGAGTCCCAGACCACGGTTCCTTCGACCGCCTCGAGGGGATGGGTGCCGGCAGTTAGCTCAACAAATCGCTCCTCCTGCTCGTTTGCCTCATCGCTATCCAGGGCCATCCTGGTTAGCTCGAACTGCTCGTCGTTGTCTTCCAGGCCTCCCAGCGTGAGGTTGCCCGACCCCGAGAGAACCGCGAGCTCGCTCTCACCGCGGGCCAACCAGAGCTTTGGATGGAATCGGGCCGATCCAAGTCCAATCGCGACCGAGACCTGGGCCCCAAGCTGGTCGCGGAGGGCGTAAAGAGCAGCGGGCGTGGTGACGCCCCCAGCCCGGGCAACGACCTCCAGGTCGATCTCACCGAGTGGCTTAATCAGCTCGGCCAGTTTCGTCACGCCGGGCTCGGTGACAAAGGCGACAGCCAGGCTCACCGAACGCGCGCTCTCGACCGCTGCCCGTAGAGCGGCGAACCCACTCGGCCAGCGCGTCGAGGGGACGAGGTCATTCACACGAATGACCTTCGGCCTAACGACCGCAACTGTCAAGTCTCACCCCAGCGCATAGTTCACTACTTCCGGGTGCAAATCAGATTTATCTGATAACCTCAGGTCATGACCCGCCTAAGCGCCACCGATGTCGCACGAGAGTTCTCCTCTGTCGTCAACAGGGTTGGTGCCGGTGAGGAGATCGAGGTCGTTCGCAATGGCGTGCCGGTCGTGCAGATGCGGCCGGTTAGCTCGGGGCATCTGGTGTCCGCGGCGAGGTGGCGGGGGTTGATGGGCTCGGCGCCTGCTCCCGATGAGGATTTCGCCCGAGATGTCGAGGCCGGGCGTGAGGCAATCGGTCCGCCGAGCGGCTCATGGCCGTCCTGATCGATACCTCCGTATTGGTCGACGCCGAGCGCCGCGGGCAGTCGCTCGACGATGCGATTGGGGATCAGGACCGTGCGATCAGCGTCATCACGGCCAGCGAGCTTCTGCATGGGGTGCACCGAGCTCGCACAGGTGCGGTGCGGGCCCGCCGTGCCGCGTTCGTCGAGCATGTGATCGCCGCGATCGAGCCTTTGCCGGTTACGACCGCGGTCGCTCGAGCACACGCGGAAGTCTGGGCAGGCCTCGAGAGCGGGGGCAGCCCGATCGGAGCGCACGACCTCTGGATCGCCGCGACGGCGCTGAGCCACGGCATGGGCGTCGCGACCGCGAACCCCCGGGACTTCGAGCGGGTGCCTGGTCTCAGCGTGGTCCCTATCTGAGCACTCCGGGATCGCCGTCAATAGGGCGCGCCATCGGCACTCGCCGGGCGCTATCCTTCGCTCAGCCTCGTGCCTCGGCCCGGGGTTTTTCCTTGTAAGGCGCTAACGCAATCGAGGGATGAGATGGCTCGCGGAGATGTCCGCATCGCGGTGACGCTGGCTTGCGAAGACTGCAAGCGGCGCAATTATCAGACGAACAAGTCCCGGCGGAACTCGCCGGATCGCATCGAGCTGCGCAAGTTCTGCCGCTGGTGCAAATGCCACACGGCGCATAAGGAGACGCGCTAGCGGCGATGGCCAAGAGTCGCGCACAGCGTAAGGCGGAGCGCCGGGCTCGCGAAGAGCAGGAGCTCAAGCGCGCCGGTGCCGAGCGCACCGTCGAGTCGCGCGCGCAGCACGACACCCAGGTCCCCGTCTCCGGCGACATCGCCGAGATCGAGGCGGTCGAGGCTGGCATCGCCGTCGGCGCCTCGGAGGCCCAGTTGGAGACCCCGGACGCGCCGCGGACATCCTCCCGCGCCGAGCGCCGCGCCGAAGCGAGGGCGCTGAAGGAGAGCGAAAAGCGCCAGCGCGGCGAGCAGAAGCGCCGCGAGCGCGAGCAGCTGGACAAGAAGCAGAAGCAGGCCGCCACCGAAAGGCAGCGCGGCGGCGTGACCGGCTTCATCGCCTCCTGCTGGGCAGAGCTGAAGAAGGTGCAGTGGCCCGACCGCGACACGCTCGTCCAGGCGACGGCGGTCACGATCATCTTCGTCGCCGTCGCCGCCACATACCTCGGCGCGCTCGACGCCGCCTTCAACTTCCTGATCAAGCAGATCCTCTAGCGGGATCTCCGAAAAAAAGGCCGCCAAAGAAGATGTATCGCTGGTACGTGATCAACACCTACTCGGGGCACGAGAACAAGGTCAAGCACAACCTCGAGCACCGGGTTCAGACGATGAGTCAGAACCGCAACGTGCGCCAGGTCGTCGTCCCCACCGAAGACGTGATGGAGATGGGGAAGGACGGTCAGAAAGAACCGAAGTCCAAGCGCACCATGCCCGGCTACGTCCTAGTCAACATGGAGATGACCGACGATGCATGGGGCCTGGTCAAGAACACGCCCGGCGTCACCGGCTTCGTCGGCTCGCGCAACAAACCGGTGCCGCTCTCCAAACCCGAGGTCGATCGCCTGCTGCACCGCGAGACCGCCGAGCGGCCGCGCACCCAGGCCCAGTTCTCGATCGGCGAGTCGGTCAAGGTCGTCTCCGGCCCGCTCTCCGACTTCTCCGGCGAGATCGCCGAGATCAACGAGGACGCGGCCAAACTCAAGGTGCTGGTCTCGATCTTCGGGCGCGAGACGCCGGTCGAGGTTGGATACGACCAAGTCAAGAAGATCTAGCCAGGCGCGCTACTCTCCCCGATCCCGATGGCGAAAAAAGTCCTCACCCAGATCAAGCTGCAGATCTCGGCCGGCTCGGCCAACCCGGCCCCGCCGGTCGGTCCGGCCCTGGGTCAGCACGGCGTCAACATCATGGAGTTCTGCAAGGCGTTCAACGCCCAGACCCAGTCCGAAGGCGGGACGATCATCCCGGTCGAGATCACCGTCTACGAGGACCGCTCCTTCACCTTCATCACCAAGACGCCTCCGGCCGCGGTGCTGATCAAGGAGGCGATCAAGATCAAGAAGGGCTCGGGTGAGCCCCACGTCAACAAAGTGGGGACGATCTCGATGGAGCAGGTTCGCCAGATCGCCGAGCGCAAGATGCCCGACCTCAACGCCAACGACCTCGACGCCGCTTCGAAGATCATCGCCGGCACCGCCCGCTCGATGGGCGTGGACGTCAACTAGCCATGGCCCACGGCAAGCGCTACCGCAAACAACTCGGCAAGGTGCAGCGCGACCGCGCCTATCCCGCGGCCGAGGCGATCTCGCTGATCAAGGAGACCGCCAGCGCCAACTTCGACGAGACCGTCGAGCTGCACGTCCTGCTCGGGGTCAACGTCCGCCACGCCGAGGAGCAGCTGCGCGGCACCCTGGCCCTGCCTCATGGCCTCGGCAAAGACGTGACCGTCGCGGTCTTCGCCCAGGGCCAGCAGGCGCGTGACGCCGAGGCCGCCGGAGCCGACTTCGTCGGTGGCGACGACCTCGCCAAGAAAGTAGAGGAGGAGGGCTGGACCGACTTCGACGTGGCGATCGCGACGCCGCAGATGATGGGAACCGTCGGCAAGCTCGGCCGTGTCCTCGGGCCGCAGGGCAAGATGCCCAACCCGAAGGTGGGCACCGTCACCGATGACGTCGAGAAGGCCGTCACCGAGTCCAAGGCGGGCAAGGTCGAATACCGCACCGACCGCCAGGCGATCGTCCACATGTCGATCGGCAAGGCCAGCCTCGAGGCCGACAAGCTGTTCGAGAACTTCACCGCGGTGATGGAGGAGATCGTCCGCGCCAAGCCGTCCGCGGCGAAGGGGCGCTACATCGTCTCCTGCACGCTGACCACGACGATGGGCCCGGGGATCCGGGTCGACGCGTCCAAGATCGGCGACCGCGATGCCGCGGAAGCGGCCACCCAGGCAGCAGAGGAGCTGGCGACCGCCTAAACTGGCCGCCGCGCAACCCGAGACCACCGGCAGCCGCCGACGGGACGAATTCCGGAATCACAGTCCGGATATCGGCCCATCGGCAGTGGAAGCCCGGTGCAGGTGAGACATGAACCGAGACGAAAAGGCAACAGCCATTGAGGAGATCGCCGCCGAGATCGAGGCGTCCGAGGCGATCTTCGCTGTCGACTACCGCGGGATAAGCGTTCACCAGGCGGCCGAGCTGCGCGGCAAGCTGCGCGAAGCCGACGCCAGCTTCCGCATCGTCAAGAACCGCCTGACCAAAATCGCCGCCGACAAAGCGGGTCAGGAGCAACTCGCCGAACTGCTGAAGGGGCCGACCGCGCTGACCTTCGTCCGCGGCGACACCGCCCAGGCCGCCAAGGCGATCTCCAGCTTCAGCAAAGAGCACGACGTCCTCACCTTCAAGGGCGGCTACATGGAGGGCCTCAGCCTCGACGAGGAACGCTTCAAGGCGATCGCCAAGCTGCCGGCCCGCGAAGTGCTGATCGGCCAGTTCGCCGGCGTCGTCGCCAGCCCCCTGACCGGCCTGGTCCGAGGCCTCGGCTCGATGATCCAAGGGCTTGCGCTGCAGCTTGGTCAGATAGCCGAGCAGGGACTTGTTTCCGGGGAGGCTCCGGCCGAGGCGGCTGAGGAGCCTGCCGCAGCCGCGGAGGCCCAGGCCGATGACCAGCCGGCTGTTGAGCCTGAAGCTGAGGAGCCTGCTGCCGAGGAGGCGGAAGCCGAGGAGAAAGCTGAGGAGTCGGGGGACGAAACCGCCGACGATGAGACTTCAAAGGAAGAGGAGGAGTAAAGAGTGGCAACCAAGATTTCGACAGAGGACTGGATCGAGGAGCTGAAAAGCATCTCGGTGCTTGAGCTTTCCGAGCGCATCAAGGCGCTCGAGGAGGAGTTCGGCGTCTCGGCTACGGCCGTGGCCGCCGCCGCTCCCACCGTCGCGGGCGCTCCCGCCGGCGACGGTGGTGGCGAGGAGGAGTCCTCGACGGTCGATGTCGTGCTGACCGAGGTCGGCGGCCAGAAGGTCCCCGTGATCAAGGTCGTCCGCGCCGCCACCGGACTTGGCCTGAAAGAGGCCAAGGCGCTGGTCGACGAGGCGCCGAAAGCGATCAAGGAGGGCGTCGAGCGCGAGGAGGCCGACAAGCTCAAGGCCGAGCTCGAGGAGGCTGGCGCCGGCGTAGAAGTTAAGTAACGTCGCCGAAGGCACTCGGCCTCGGTGGCGCCGCCCATACCGGTGGCGCCCGAGGGCCGAGTGCCTGGCAGGCGAAACCCTTATCCGGACGTCCTTCGCCCTCCAGCAAAGTCCGTTGCCTCTCGGAGGTACCGGGCGAAGGCGGCGTCGGTCACGACGCGGGAATCCCACGCGTACGGCTGCTCCGGGGCGAGGGCGTAGGCGAGGTCTGAGGTCCAGCCGGTGTCTTGGTCGTAGAGGTCGGCCAGCTCCTCGGAGGTGAACGGACCGCCGAGCCGGCGACGCAGCTCGTCCTGGATCTGACGCGTCACGCGCTCGAGGACAGGGCGCTGGTCGGGCGGGGCGGTCTCGAGGCGGCGGAGGCCAGCCGCCCACTGGTCGGACGCGGTGTCGTACGGCACCGAGCCCAGGCTAGCCCCTAGCGAGCGGGCTTCGGCAGTCCCTCGACGATGTAGGCGCGCTCGCCGGCCTTCACCATGCCGAGCCGCCGGGCCTCGCGCTCGAGCGCGGAGT
>DATDAQ010000141.1:0-6294 GCA_036525295.1 Solirubrobacterales bacterium
CGGCTCCCACCACCTGCCGGTCCACGCCAGGGTCGCCAAGCCGGAGGAGCGCGACCGGCTCTGGAAGCTGGCGGTCGCGGCCTACCACGGCTACGACGACTACGCCGCCCGCAGCAAGGGCCGCGAAATACCGCTGGTCATCCTCGAGCCGCCCGCCTGAGGGGCAGCTCAGTCCTTGGCGCGGCGTTCCTCGGCGACGGGGGTGCCGGACTCGTCGGCGATCGCCTGCGGCGGCCAGGGGCCGGCCCAGTTGTCGCGGGCGCCGTCGATCGTGATCGTCGTGCCGGAGAAGAAGTCGCCGGCCGGCGAAGCCAGGTAGGCGACGAGCCAGGCCATCTCCTCGGCGCGACCGGCGCGGCCGATCGGGATCGAGCGCTCGAGGTTGTCGACGACCACCTGCGGATACTTGGTCAGCAGCGTCTCGGTGGCGAACTGGCCGGCGGCGAGTGCGCAGGTCTTGATCCCGAAGCGCGCCCACTCGACGGCCAGGGTCCGCATCATGTTCTCGACTGCGGCGCGGGCGGCGCCGGAGTGGACCATTCCCGGCATCCCGTGATGTGGGGAGAGGGTGACGCTCAGCACCTTGCCGCCGCCCTGCGGGATGAAGGCCTTGGTCGCGGCCGCGTGGGTCATCAGCCAGGTCCCCTGCACGTTCAGCTCGATCACGGTGCGGAACCCTTTCGGGGTGATCGTCTCCGCCGGGGCGAGGAACTGGCCGCCGGCGTTGTTGACCAGGACGTCGATCCGGCCGTGCTCCTCGAGGACGCGGTCGAAGAAGCGGCCGACCGCCTCCTCGTCGCGGATATCCATCGCTTCGCGAGCGAAGGAGCCCGGTAGGCCGGCGGCCAGCTCGGCGGTCTCCGCCAGCGGCTCCTCGCGGCGGCCGCAACCGACCACCGAGGCGCCCAGGCGCGCCAGCTCCAGAGCGGTCTCCCGCCCAAGGCCGCTGCCCGCCCCGGAGACGACGCAGACCTGGCCCTCGAGCAGGCCGGGCTTGAAGATCCGCGAGTGCGAGTCACCGCTCATAAGACGCGCGCAAGCCTATAGGCGACCTCGACCCAGGTAATGTGACCCCTCGATGAAGGTGCGGGTCGAGCCCAAATCGCTGCACGAGCCGCTGGCCGGAGGTACGCCGGGCTCAACCGTCACGGTCGAGCCGATGGTGGCGGGCCGGGTGACCTGGCCGCAGACGATGATGGAGCGGCCGGGAGGCCGCTTCGAGACCCTGAAGCTGCTGCGCTCCCTGATCACCGGCAACCCCGCCGCGACGGTGCCGGTTCCGTCCTTCCTGATCCGCCACCCGAGCGCCGGCGCGATCCTCGTCGACACCGGCCTGCACCCCTCGATCGCCACCGACGGCAAGGAGAACTTCGGCGGCCTGGGAGCGAGGATCGGCAAGCCCGATCTGGAGGCCGGAGAGGACGTTCCCGCCCAGCTGCGCAAGCGCGGCCTCGACCCAGGCGAGATCCCGATCGTCGTCATGACCCATATGCACCTCGACCACAGCTCGGCGATCTCGGAGTTCCCCAACTCGACCTTCGTCGTCAGCGAGACCGAGTGGGAGTCAGCGGCCACCGGGCCCCGCCCGATGCTCAACGGCTACCGCCGCCCCCACTTCGACTACGCATTCGACTACCGCACGGTCGACTTCGACCGCGGTGGGATCGACTCCTACGCGACCTTCGGCCGTACCTTCGACCTCTTCGGCGACGGCTCGATCCGCCTCGCCTACACGCCCGGCCACAGCGCCGGCCACATGTCGGTGATCGCCCGCCTCGCCAAGCACGACTTCGTGATCGGCGGCGACACCACCTACACCCAGGGTCAGCTCGAGGGCACCGCGCCGCTGGCGCCGCGCCCGTTCGACGCCCATAACTACCGCCGCTCGCTGCAGGAGCTGAAGCTGTTCAGGCGCGAGTACCCCGACGCGATCGTCACCCCAGGGCACGACCCCGAGTTCTACGCCGGGATCAGCGCCCGTTACGAGTAGCGACGATCCCCGCGTACATCTCGCGCACCGGGGCGAAGATCTGCTCCGCCACCTCGAGCTGGCGCTCGCGGCTGGGGGCCTCCTCGGTGGGGAAGTCGAGCGGCTCGCCGAACTGCACCGTGACCTTGGGGAAGCGGAACCGCTTCCAGCGCCGCACCCGCTCCGAGCCGTGGATCGCGACCGGGACGACGGGTGCGCCCGATTCGAGCGCGATGCGGCCGATCCCCGGCTTGACCTCGCCCAGCTCGCCGCTGCGCGAGCGCCCGCCCTCAGCGTAGACGAGCAGCATCCCGCCCTGGCCCAGGATCGTGAAGGCGGTCTTGAACGACTCCTCGTCGCGGTGGCCGCGGCGCACCGGGAAGACGCCGCCGTGCTTGTAGATGTAGGTGAAGACGGGCGGTCCGAACATCTGCGATTTCGCCATGAAGCGGACCTGCCGGCGCAGATAGAGCCCGACGAAGAAGTGGTCCATCTGGCTGAAGTGATTGGGGGCGAGGATCAGGGCGCCCGACTTGGGCACGTTCTTGACCCCGATCGCCCGCGTCCGGTAGATCAGCAGCGTCGGCAGCGAGACGAGGAAACGGACGAGGGGGTAGGTCCAGCCCACCCCCTTGCGCGCGGCCGCGTGGAACTGGTCGAAGTACTCGGCTGGACGTTCGTCCTTGTAGACCTGTGGCTTCATCTCCGGCATAGGCATGACGGCCCCCGCCGTCGCTACGCGATACCCCCGTTTGATCCGGCAGTTACGCCGGGCTGCCGTCCCCCTCCGGCTCGGCCCAGCCCTTCGCCCGCTCGAGCGCCCGGTGCCATCCGCCGAGCAGCGCCTCGCGCTCGCCGGAGCCCATCGCCGGCTCGTATCGGGTCGCCTCGCGCCACATCTCCCCCACCTGCTCCGGCGTCCAGCGCCCGGTCGCGATCCCGGCCAGGTAGGCGGCGCCGAGAGCCGTCGTCTCGGCGATTTCCGGCACGACCACCTCGGCACCCAGTACGTCGGCCTGGAACTGCATCAGCCAGCGGTTGGCGACCGCCCCACCGTCGGCCTTCATCACGGCCAGTCCGTCCCCCGACGCGGCCTCCTGGGCGCGCACGGCGTCGACGGTCTGGTAGGCGATCGCCTCCAGCGCCGCCCGCGCCAGGTGAGCCCGGCCGCTGCCGCGGGTGAGGCCGACGATCGTGCCGCGTGCGTAGGGGTCCCAGTGTGGCGAGCCGAGCCCGGTCAGGGCCGGGACGAAGTAGACGCCGTCGTTGCCGTCCAGCGATACGGCCAGCGCCTCGCTCTCCTCCGCCCGCTCGATCACCCCGAGCCCGTCGCGCAGCCACTGCACCGCCGCGCCGGTGACGAAGATCGAGGCCTCGAGCGCGTAGGCGGGCAGCTCGCCGGCGCCGCAGGCCACCGTCGTCAGCAGGCCCTCGGCCGGCTCGGGAGCCTCTGAGCCCGTGTGCAGGAGGACGAAGCTGCCGGTGCCGTAGGTGTTCTTCGCCGTCCCGGCGCGATGGCAGGCTTGGCCGAAGAGCGCCGCCTGCTGGTCGCCCGCCATTCCCGCGACCGGCACCTCGCCGCCGAACTCCGACGTCGTGCCGTAGACGTGGGCCGAGGGCAGCGGCTCGGGCAGCCGGGTCGGGTCGACCCCCAGCAGCGCGCAGAGCTCCTCGTCCCAGGCGAGCTTGCGAACGTCGAACAGCATCGTCCGCGAGGCGTTGGTGCGGTCGGTGGCGTGACGCCCGGTGAGCTTGAACAGAAGCCAGGAGTCGACCGTGCCGAAGACGGCCCGCTCTGCTCCCTCGGCGTTGCGCAGCAGCCACTCGATCTTGGTCGCGGAGAAGTAGGGGTCGAGGACCAGCCCGGTCCGCTCGCGCACCAGCGCCTCGTGCCCGGCCGCACGCAGCTCCTCGCAGCGCTCGGCGGTGCGGCGGTCCTGCCAGACCAGCGCCCGGTGGATCGGCTCGCCGGTGGCCGGGTCCCAAGCGACGACCGTCTCGCGCTGGTTCGCGATCCCGATCCCCTCCAGGTCCGCGCCCCGGATGCCGGCGGCCTCGATCGCCTCCGCCGCGACCCGCCGCGTCACGTCCCAGATTTCCCCGGCGTCGTGCTCGACCCAGCCCGGCCGCGGGAAGTGCTGCTCGAACTCCGAGTAGGCGCGGCCGGCGATCCGCCCCTCCGCGTCGAAAACCAGGCAGGTCGTCCCGGTCGTCCCCTGGTCGATCGCGAGGATCACGGGGGGAGCCTAGCCCTCACTCGCAATTCACACGGTGTGATTTTCGTCGCAAACTGGTCGACTACACGAATTTCTTGTTGCACAGATCTTTTGGATCACAAAAGATCGAGGCCCCCAACCAAAGGAGAACACACGGTGAATGACGCACCCTCCCAACTGCTCATCAGCGGAGATCAGCTTTGGGTCCTGCTCATCGGCTCGATCGTGCCGCTGGGCGGCTACTGGATCAACAAGGTGATGCCGTGGAAAACCGAGACGTCCAAGGCAGTCGTGCAGGTCGTGCTCACGAGCATCGCGGCAACGCTCTACACCTTTATCGCCACGGACATCGGAAGCTTCACGAGCATCGTCGAGCAGGCGTTCTCGGCAACCGTCGCTGGACTGTTCGCTCACAACATCCTCTGGAAGCCCGGCAACGTCAACATCAAGTTCGGGGCCAACCCAACTCCGACCCAGGCCGCTGGACTCACGAGCAACGAGTTCACAGGCCTCAGCGCTGAACAGAAGCAGGCCATCGTCGTTCCCAACAACTAAGCCCTGGGAGCTGGCGCCAGCGGGCCGCGGTCCGGCCGCGGGCGCCAGACGCACGAGCGACGAGGAGGCGCCAGACTGTTCGCATGGGAACCGGCGAGCTTCAGGATGCCCCGCGACCGCCCGGTGACTCGCGGCAGAGCGTGGCCGCTCTCGGCGCCGCGGAGCAAGCCCGCGCCCTGCGAGGTGGCGAAGTCAGCGCCCGAGAGCTGGTCGAAACGGCCCTGGGGCGCGCGCGGGCGACCCAGGAGACCCTGAACGCGTTCCGCGTCATCTGCGATGAGGAGGCGCTGGCCGGGGCCGAGGAAGCCGACCGCCGGCTCGCCGGCGGCGACGAGGCACCGCTGCTGGGCGTGCCGGTCGCGATCAAGGACGACGTCGACTTCACCGGCCACACGACCCCGTTCGGCTGCGGTGGCGGTCGCCCGGCGGTGCGCGACGCCGAGGCGGTGCGCCGCATCCGCGAGGCGGGCGCGATCGTGATCGGAAAGACCCACGCGCCCGAGGTGGGCCAGTGGCACTTCACCGAGACGCCGCTTCACGGCGCCACCCGCAACCCCTGGAACACCGACCACACTCCCGGCGGCTCCAGCGGCGGCGCGGCCGCGGCCGTCGCGGCCGGCGTCGTCCCCGCGGCGATCGGCTCGGACGGGGCGGGCTCGATCCGCATCCCGGCGGCCTGGACCGGGCTCGTCGGGCTGAAGCCGCAGCGCGGCCGCGTCTCAACCTGGCCCGACCCGGAGGCCTTCAACGGACTCAGCTGCTACGGCCCGCTGGCGCGCAGCACCGGCGATGCCGCCCTGCTGCTCGACGCCGCCCGCGGCAACGTCCCAGCCGACCTGCACAAGCCCGAACCACCGAGCGAGCCCTTCGTCGAGGCGGCCGCGCGCGAGCCTGGCCGCCTCCGGGTCGCGATCTCCTTCGCCACGCCCTTCGGCGTCCCCGACAAGGTCGACGCCGAGCATCGCGCCGCGATCGAGGCCTTCGCCGAGCGGCTCGCCGAGCTCGGTCACGAGATCGTCCGCACCGATCCCGACTACGGCCTGGTCGGCCCCGCGATCATCCCCCGCGGCATGAGCGGAGTCGCCGACTGGCTTGACGCGCATGGCGAAGACCGCGGCTCCCTGGAGTCGCGCACCCGCGTCCACGCCCGCTTCGGCAGCGCCCTGCGCGGCGCTCCCCACCGCCTCTCACGGGCCGCGGAGCCCGGGTTGCGACGCCGGGTCGGCCGCGTCTTCGAGCGCTGCGACGTCGTCCTCACCCCGGTCACGGCGAAGCCGCCGCCCCGGATCGGTGCCCTAGAGGGCAGGGGCTACTGGGCGACGAGCACGACGGCCAGCGCGACCTGCCCCTTCGCCTTCGCCTGGAACGTCGTCGGCTGGCCGGGAATCAGCGTCCCCGCCGGCCTCACGTCCAACGGCCTGCCGATCGGCGCCCAGCTGCTCGGTCGCGAAAACGACGAGGCCACCCTGCTCTCGCTGGCTGCACAAGTCGAGCGGGCGGAAGGCGGCTGGCCCAAGCTTGGCTAGACCGGGCCTGCGGGGGTGCCACCCCCCG
>DATDAQ010000142.1:0-5471 GCA_036525295.1 Solirubrobacterales bacterium
GCACGCAAGTACAGAGCTCTTACCGGCTTCAGCGGGCAGAACGGCAAGAGCCACACCGCGAAGCCGGTTGTGAAGGTGAAGTGCAAGAAGAAGGGCAAGGGCAAAGCCAGGAACGACAACAGACAGGGAGGCAGCCGATGACCCAGGTCCCGATCGACTCGACCGGCGGCCGCCGCCGCGCCTCAGCTCTCGGCGTGATCGCGACATCCTTCGCGCTCGCCTTCCTCCTCGCCCCCCCATCCCAAGCCGCCTACGAACAGACCGGCTGTTTCGCCGGCCACTTCCCGGGCCTGACCGAGAGCTGCAAACCGCTCAGCGAAGCAGAACTCAAAGCAGAAGGATTCAAATTCGGCGAAGAAGTCCAGCTCGGCGGCGTCGGCGGCATGGCGGTCAACCACACCGGGGCGGGTGGGGTGCCGGCGGGGACGGTCTATGCGGTGGTGTCAGATAACTCGGATGTCGGGAAAGCGCGGATCGCGGCATTCACTCCAACGGCAGGGGGAGGGCTCGAGCTCAGCCTCGGCTGGCTGATGACCACCGCGGAAGGACCGTATGAACGCTGCGGGCCCGACCTCGAGCCGACGCCGACGAAATGCCCCATCCGGGTGAAATCCGGGCCCGCATCCGTCGACGTCGAGGTCGACCAGAGCACCGGCAACGTCTACGTATACTCAGGTGGCGGCGACGCCACCGCGGGCAGAAAATACATCGCCGTCTACGAGCCCGACGGCTCGGCGGTGATCGCCCGCTTTGGCGAGAGAGTCCTCAGCCCGGAGCCGACGGCAACCCACCCCGAGCTCATGCACGGGACCGGAGGCCCCTCTCGCAACGGCCTCGCCGTGGACGATTCGGGAACCGTCTACTTCTATGACGGGAACGGCTACCAACGCCTGATGGTCTTCGAGCCACAGAGCCCCGGCGACTACGAGCACTACGTCTACGCCGGAGAAGTTCAAATCGACCCGGGAACGGGGCCCGTGACCAAGTACCCCACCCTCGATGAGGCCGGCAACGTCTACGTCGCCAGCGACAAAGTAATCCGCATGTACCCGCCGCAGACCCCGGCCCCCTACCCAGCCCCGGCCGCCGTCCCTGCCTGCTCCTTCGAATTCGCGGCGGGCGGGATCACGACGATCGCCGTCGACCCCCTGACCGGCACCCCCTTCTTCTTCACCTACAAGAACCCCAAGCGCCTCTACCAGCTCGGCCCCTGCGACCCCGAAACGGGTCAGTTCACGGGCGGGATCGTCGGCGAAACCGTCGTCAAACCCGAACGCGACGACCTCTACGGCCTGGCCTTCGACCCGGTGCGCAAACTGACCGGCCGGCCGGCGGGGGTCCTCTACGGCGGCGCGCCGAACCCGGTGTCCAGCGTCGGCGCCGGCAAAGGCGAACCGGGGCAGAGCTCGCTGGGGTACGTGTTCGCGGGGGCCGCAGTCCCCCAGAAAACGCTCACCGTCGCCAAGGCCGGCTCTGGCACCGGCAAAGTGACCAGCACGCCCTCCGGCATCGACTGCGGCTCTGACTGCGATGAGGAATTCGCAGAAGGCTCCGAAGTCACGCTGAGCGCCGAAGCCGACGCCGGCTCTGATTTCACCGGATGGAGCGGCTCGGGCTGCTCAGGCACCGCTAACTGCATTGTGACGATGAGCGAAGCGAAATCGGTCACCGCGACCTTCGACGAAGAAGCCGAAGAAGAACCGGGCATCGCGTTGACGGTTGCAACCGAAGGAACCGGCACCGGCACGGTCAGCTCCGACAAAGGCGCGATCAGCTGCAACCCCTTCTGCACAGACGAATACGAAGCGGGCACCGTGGTCACGCTGACCGCCACCCCAACCCCAGGCTCCGTCTTCTACAGCTGGAAATACTGCGACAAAGGTGGCGTCAACGGCCGCCAGTGCACGGTCACGCTCGACAAAGCCAAGACGGTCAAAGCGACCTTCACGACCACCCACGCCCTCACCCTGACCAAGGTAGGGGGCCTCGGCAAGGTGCAGAGCGCCCCCGGCGGGGTCCTCTGCCTCTTCAACTGCTCTGAGACCACCGCTTCCTTCAAGGAGGGCACAGAGGTCACGCTCAAACAGACCCCGGCCAAGCACTTCCACTTCGTGCAGTGGGGCGGGGACTGCACGGGATCCGGTGCCTGCGAGGTGACGATGGGCGAAGCCCACGAGGTCTCAGCCCTCTTCACCGAAGACTCCAAGCACCTGCTCACCCTGACCAAGCAAGGCGGCGGAGCGGGCACGGTGAAGAGCTCGGTGGCGGGGATCAACTGCGGGGCGGCCTGCTCAGAGATGGCCTCCGCCTACTACCAGGGCACTGAAGTCGAACTGACCGCCACCCCCGGCAAAGGCTCCGCCTTCGAAGGCTGGAGCGGGGGAGGCTGTTCGGGGACGGGGACGTGCACGGTGACGATGAGCGAGGCAAGGGAAGTTACGGCGGAGTTCGGGTAGGGCTGGGCATCACCGCCTCGCCCGGCTAAAGCCCCTACATTCGCCCCCAACGCCATCCGGCGCTATCCTTCCCAAAAGGGCAGCGGAGGAAGGTTTTGGGGTCAGGTGGGAAAAAACTGGCCGTCGCTGGACCCGGTTGAAGACGAGTTGGTTCGCGAGGTGATGCGCGTTCACGAGGAGGCCTATGGGCGTCCCGCCACGAACCTCCAAGTCGGAATCGAGGAGACATTTGTCGCAGTCGTCATGGACGTGACGCTGACCCCTGCCGAAGAAGAGATGGTGCAGGGCGGCCATCGCTCCGCGGTCCGCAAGACCCGCGAAGAGTTCTCCCACGCGATCCAGCCGGTCTACGAGGCGCTGGTCGAACGCGCCACCGGTCGCCGCGTCGAAGCCTTCATCAGCCGCGTGGCGCTCGAGCCCGAGCGCCCGTGGGGGACCGAGGTCTTTCTCCTCGCTCCCCCGGTGGACTCGTCCCAGGCCGAGCTGCTGTTCGCCGACTGACCTAGGACTATCACGTATATGTTATAGTCGCTCCGTGACCCCTGGGCACCTGATTCGCGAGATCCGCCGCCGCCACGGCCTCAGCCAGGGGCGCCTGGCTCGGCGGGTTGGGACCCAGCAGCCGGCGATCAGCCGGCTCGAGGCGGATGAGGTCTCCCCCAGCGTCGAGACCCTGGAGATGCTGATGCGGGCGATGGGGGAGCGCCTCGATCTCACCGCTGTTTCGCCAGAGCGGGACTACGATCCGGCCCATCGGCGAGTTGCCGGCGCTCGTTCTCCTGCCGAGCGCCTCGCCCTCGGTATCTCCTGGAACCTGATGGCCGCTCGCTTGGCGCGGGCTGGGCGGGAGGCGCGTGGCGGAAGCTGACGCTCCTCTCGATGCCGAGCGCATCCTCCGTGCGCTGGCCGCGCACGGCGTGGACTACGTGCTGATCGGCGGACTTGCCGTGCAGACCCACGGGCACGTTCGCACGACGATCGACGCCGACCTGATCCCTGCCCCCGAGCCGGCCAACATGGAGCGTCTCGCCGAGGCGCTGCGTTCCCTCGACGCCCGTGTCCTCAACGCTGGGAGCGAGGACACTCCGATCGACGCGAAGATGCTGCCGCGGGCGACGATCTGGCAGTTCGCGACGCGCGACGGGGGAGTCGACGTGATCCACGAGGTTCCCGGCGGCCGCCCCTACTCCGAGTTGAGCGAGCGTGCCCTCCACGTCCGGCTCGGCGACATCGACATCCCGGTCGTCGATCTCGACGACCTGATCCAGATGAAGCTGGCCCGCGGTCGCCCCACCGACCTCGCCGACGTCGCCGCCCTGACGGACCCCGCCGGAACCGAGTTGCCTTAGTCCGCGAGCGCGGTGGCGCGGCTCTCCCCGCTCGCTCCGTTCTCGCCGGAGGAGTCGATCGGATCGCCGAGCAGGTAGACCTCGATCTCGACGTCGGGCTCGGCGTGCGTGGCGCTGACGAAGGCGAGCACCTGCCGTCCCAGCACCGCTTCGGCGGCGCTCTTGTACTCCTCTTCCAGGCTTTCCTGGTGGAGAAGGCGGGTGTCGCGCACGTGATCGAGGCGGCCCGCCTCGATCAGCGTCTGCTCGACCTTCGTGTAGACGTCGGTGAGGACGCAGATCGCGAAACCGTCGGCGATGAACGCCCGCGCGGCCGCCGGCCCACGGCCGAAGTGCTCGCGGTGCATCGCGACCATCGTGTTGGAGAACTCGACCAGGGGCGGGTTTGCCCGGTGTTGGGAGACTTCCTCTGTGCCCATTTGCGGAACCTCGATTCGCTGGAGCGGTAGCCCCTCGCTGGACCCGAGATCGAGGTCGAGTAGGAGCTGGGTTGCATGCGGCGACTTACGTCGCACCAACCGGTGATCGCTCCTCGCGCGAATTCCGCTCGGTAAGCGCTGGCCCGTTAGAACCCTCGCCACCCGATCAGTCCTGCTGCGCAGGTGTACGCGCTGGCCCGCATTTCGGCCGGACCGATCCACTGTAGCGCAGCCCCACCATCGGCGCTAGGGTTTCGCCGCGATGGACTCCGACCGCTCGGTGGGCGAAGTTCTGTCGGCGATCACCGACGGCTTGGTCAGTCTCCACACCCGCTCCTACGGCAAGGGCCCGACCTCGGCCAAGACCTATTACATGGGCGACGCCGTGGTCACCTTCCTCTGGGACGGCTTCACCAAGGTCGAGGAGACCCTGATCGCCACCGGGCGCGGAGAGACCGTCGCGCTGCTGCGGCGCAGCCTCCAGACCGCGATGGAGGAGGAGTTCACGGCGATCGTCGAAGAGGCCACCGGCCGCAGCGTCATCGCCTTTCTCAGCCAGGTCCACATGGACCCCAACATGGCGGCCGACATCTTCCTGCTGGCGCCCGAGGCGCCGGCGCCTGGACCCGGTGGAGACGTTCGATAAACGCCTATATCCAGCGCAAAAATGGCCGTTTTGCAGGAAATCCCCGTGTTCCCTTGACAAAAGAAACACAAGTATCTACTCTCCTCCCCGGGTCGATAAACACGTTTATCCACCCATGAAGTCGGCAGTCTCCTAGCCAAGGACGCGCGAGATCTCGCCTCCAGGGCGCCGGGAGAAGGTCACCGACCAGACCGTCGCCCTAGCCAGGGTTCCCGCCAAGCAGTGCGGGAACGGGAAGGGCCCGGTCAACAGGGACCTTCACGGAGAGGAGACAGCTGGTGGTACGCACGTCGTTCGCACCCTCGCGGGAACCGACTCGCGACGCGCCGGTATCGCCGGCCGAGCACTGCGCTTGCCCCGATCTCTCCAGGCGGTCTCAACACGACCTTCCTTCCGGACGGATGGGGATGGGTTCCCCGGTCCGCCCATTGTCAATCACACAGGGAAACAGGGTCACCCGAAGGCCGCTGGGAGCGGCTCGGCAGGGGCTCAAAAACAAGGAGAGAGCTAAGTGAGACGACTGACAATCTTGCTCGCCGCGATGGGGGCTTTGATGCTCATCCCGGCGGCGCAGGCGTTCGCGGCGGCGAAAACGACGGTG
>DATDAQ010000143.1:0-9780 GCA_036525295.1 Solirubrobacterales bacterium
CCCACCCACTCCACAGTCCCCTGCCCCCGCTCACCCCGACGCATACCTCCCTAAGCCGCACCGAAGCCTCTTCTCTCCCCCAAGGCGGAGCATCACAACCGGGATCCAGCCACCCGGCCACGAAGGCTCCGCTGGGACGCCCCTATCCAGGAACTCCCGCGAAGCGGCCTGGATAGGGGCGACCCAGCGGAGCCCTACCCGAGACCTAAAGCTGCTGAATCTCAGCCGCGATGTCCGCCGCGGCCTGCTTGGCATCGGCGAAAAGCATCGAAGTATTCGCTTCGTAAAACAGGTCGTTGTCGATGCCGGCGAACCCAGGGCTGAGCGAGCGCTTGATCACGATCACCTGCTGGGCCTGGTCGACTTCGATGATCGGCATGCCGGCGATCGGGCTGTCGGGATCGTTCTTGGCCGCCGGGTTGGTGACGTCGTTGGCGCCGACGATGACCGCGACGTCGGTGCGCGGCATCTCCGGGTTGATCTCCTCCATCTCCTTGAGCTGCTCGTAGGGCACGTCGGCCTCGGCGAGGAGGACGTTCATGTGCCCGGGCATGCGGCCGGCGACCGGGTGAATCGCGTAGCTGACCGTGACGCCGCGCTTCTCCAACTCGTCGCCGACCTCTTTGATCGCGTGCTGGGCCTGGGCGACGGCGAGGCCGTAGCCGGGCACGATCACGACCGAATCGGCGTAGGCGAGCTTGATCGCCGCATCCTGGGCGCCGATCGAGGTGTGCGGGCGTTCCTCGGTGCTGCCGGCGGCGCCACCCGAGGGCGCGCCGCCGAAGCCGGCGAAGAGGACGTTGCCGACCGAGCGGTTCATCGCGGTCGCCATCTCCATTGTCAGGATCGTTCCCGAGGAGCCGACCAGGGTGCCGGCGACGATCAGCGCCACGTTGTCGAGGGCGAAGCCGGCGGCGGCGGCGGAGAGGCCGGTGAAGGCGTTGAGCAGTGAGATCACGACCGGCATGTCGGCCCCGCCGATCGGCAGCACAACCAGATTCCCGAGCAGGCCGGCGGCGAGCAGGATCGCGATGAAGATCGCCTGGTTGGGATCGTCGTTGTTGATCGCGATGTTGATGCAGGCGGCGACGATGCCGATCAGCAGCACGGCGTTTATCACCTGCTGGCCGGGAACCGCGAGGGGTCGGGTCGGGATCAGGTCCTGGAGCTTGGCGAAGGCGATGTTGGAGCCCCAGAAGGAGACCGAGCCGACGACCGCGGCGAAGAGGACGGGGATCAGCTCGTCGAGCGGGATCTCGTGGCCGAGCGAGATCCCGTGGCGGATCTCCGACCAGGCGATCAGGGCGACGGCGCCGCCCCCGACGCCGTTGTAGAGGGCGACCATCTGCGGCATCTCGGTCATCTGGACCCGCACCGAGGCGATCACCCCGACGGCGGTGCCGACGCCGAGCCCGAGCGCGATCAGGCCCCAGTTGCCGATGCCGTCGAGCAGCAGCGTCGCGACCACCGCGATCGCCATGCCGACGGCGGCGACCAGGTTGCCCTGCTTCGCGGTCGTCGGATGGGTGCCGCGCCGCACCCCGATGATGAAGAGCGAGAAGGCGACGATGTAGAGCGCGGTGGCGGCGTCGCCGCCGGGCTCGAGGACCGCGAGGAGACTCATTTACCGCCCCCGGGTTTCGCCTCGGCGTCCGCCTTCGGTTTCGGCTTTTTGGAGAACATGCCGAGCATGCGGTCGGTGACCATGAAGCCGCCGACGATGTTGATCGCGCCGAAGGCGATCGCGATCGTGCCGATGACGTACTCGAGCGGGTCGTCGGCGTAGCCGACGACGATCAGTCCGCCGAGCATGACGATCCCGTGGATCGCGTTGGTCTGCGACATCAGCGGCGTGTGCAGGGTCGTCGGCACCTTCGAGATCACCTCGAAGCCGACGAAGGCGGCGAGGACGAAGATCGTGATCTCGGTCATCAGGCTCATTTGGCAGCTCTCTCGTTTCTGATCTCGCCGCCGTGGGTGATGCAGGCGGCGGCGACGATGTCGTCCTCGAAGTCGAGCGTCAACTCGCCCTCCTCGCCGATCAGCAGGCCGAGCAGGTTCTCCAGGTTCTTGGCGTAGAGCTGGGACGCGGGTCTGGGCATCTCGCTGGCGAGGTTGCGCGGCCCGATCACCTTGACGCCGTTCTCGACCACCGTCTGCCCCGCCTCGGTCAGCTCGCAGTTGCCGCCGGTCTCGGCGGCGAGGTCGACGATCACCGAGCCGGGCTGCATGCCGCGCACCGCGTCGGCGGTGATCAGCAGCGGCGCCGGCCGGCCGGGGATCGCGGCGGTGGTGACGATCACGTCCTGTTTGGCGGCGTTCTCGCCGAGCGCGTCGCGCACCTGGGCGTTCTCCTCGTCGGTGAGCGGGCGCGCGTAGCCACCCTCGCCCTCCGCGTCGGGGATGAAGTCGAGTTCGAGCGGGCGGCCGCCGAGCGAGGCGATCTGCTCCCAGGCGGCGCGGCGGATGTCGAAGCCGGTGACGATCGCGCCGAGGCGCTTGGCCGTGGCGACGGCCTGCAGACCCGCGACGCCGGCGCCGAGGACCAGCACCTTGGCCGGCGGGACGGTGCCGGCGGCGGTGGTCATCATGCCGAAGAAGCGGCCCGACTCACGGGCGGCGATCAGGGTCGCGGCGTAGCCCGCCGCGGCGGCCTGCGAGGAGAGGGCGTCCATCGCCTGGGCGCGCGTGGTGCGCGGGATCGCCTCCATCGCGAAACTGGTGACGCCGGCCTGGGCCAGCGCGTTGTTGGTCTCGGCCGCCGTCCAGGGCGAGAGGTGGCCGATCAGGAGCTGGCCGGAGCTGAGGCGACCAATCTCGGCGGCGGAGGGGGCGGCGACGCGAAGGACCACGTCGGCGCCCCACGTAACCTCGCCCTCGACTACGTCGGCCCCGGCCTCCGCGTACTGGGAGTCGGGATGGCCGGCCGCGTCGCCGGCACCGGACTCGACCAGCACCTGCACCTTCTCGTTCGAGGCGAGGGACTTGACTACGTCAGGGACGAGCGCGACACGGCGCTCCCCCTCGGCGGTCTCTTTCGGTACTCCGATCTTCACGCGGCGCGGAAGGTTATGGGATCGAGAGACGTGATGACGCGCATGGTCGAGCAGATCAAGGACGCAGGGAGCGTCGCGTGCTCTGCACGCGAGCGACCGAGGACGCAGAGATGCGAAGCGCCATGTGCGTCATGCGATGAGAGCGGCGAGGCGCTCCAACGTGTGCAGCTGCTCGCTCCGCTCGGCGTGGACTGGGGAGACGATGAGGCGGTCGATGCCGGCGCCGCGGAAGCGCTCGACCCGCTCGGCGACCTCGGCCTCGGTGCCGACCAACGAGGTCGCCTCGACGACCTCGTCGGGGACGGCCTCGAAGGCACCGGCGCGGTCACCGTCCTGGAAGCGCTGCTGGACCTCGTCGGCGACGTCGCCGAAGCCGAAGCGGTGGGCGAGGTCGACGTAGAAGTTGGTCTTGCGGCTGCCCATGCCGCCGAAGTAGAGGACGAGGCCGGCCTTGACGACGGCCTTAGCCGCCTCGAGGTTGCCGTCGATCGCGACCTGCAGCGACGGGGACACCTCGAGGTCGGAACGCTGCCGCCCGCCCTTGGCGAAGCCCGCCTCCAGGTGCTCGCCCCAGGTCTCCTGGAAGGCGTCGACACTGAAGAAGATCGGGATCCAGCCATCGGCGACCTCCGCCGCCAGCTCGACCGATTTGCGCCCGATCGCGCCGACGAAGACCGGGATCCGGTTGCGCTCGGGGTGGAAGTTGAGCTTCAGCGCCTTTCCCTCGCCGCCGGGTAGAGGCAACTGGTAATGCTCGCCCTGGTGATCGACCGGCCCTTCGCGGGCGACGATCTCGCGCACGACTTCGATGTACTCGCGGGTGCGGCCCCAGGGCTTTGCGTAGGGGACGCCGTACCAGCCTTCGGAGACCTGCGGGCCGGAGGGGCCGAAGCCGAACATGAAGCGGCCTCCGGAGAGCTTGTCGATCGTCGCCCCGGCCATCGCCGCGGCGGCCGGCGGGCGCGCCGGCACCTGCAGGATCGCGGCGCCGAGGTTGATCTTCTCGGTCTGCCCCGCGAGCCAGGCGAGCACGCTGACGACGTCGGAGCCATAGGACTCGGCCGCCCAGACCGACTCGTACCCGGCCGCCTCGGCGGCATGGACCACCTCGAGGGCGTCCTCGCCCGCCGGGCCGATGCCCCAGTAACCGAGGTTGAGTCCGAGCTTCAGTGCCATCCGGGTTGGACCCTATTGAATAGGGCCGAATGACGGACGCGGCAACCGAGCGGGGACTCTCCAGCGCCACGGCGGCGAAGCGGCTGCGCGAGCTCGGCCCGCCGCCCGAGACCTCCTCGCGATCGGTCTCCAGCATCGTCGCCGGCAACGTCTTCACGCTGTTCAACGCGATCATCGGCGGGTTCTTCGTCCTCATCCTCTCCCTGGGCCTTTTCGCCGACGCGGTCTTCGGTTTGATCGCGATCGTCAACTCCTACATAGGGATCCGCCAGGAGCTGAAGGCCAAGCGGACGCTGGACGAGCTGGCGGTGCTGGTCGCCCCTCACGCGAAGGTCCTCCGCGACGGCGCGGTGCAGAGCCTGCTGGCCGAGGAGGTCGTGCCCGGCGACGTCGTCAGGATCGAGCCCGGCGACCAGCTCGTCGCCGACGGCGAGACGATCGAGAGCCGTGGGATGACGCTGGACGAGTCGCTGCTGACCGGCGAGGCGGACGGAGTGCGCAAGCAGCCCGGCGATCGGGCGCTGTCGGGGTCCTTCTGCATCTCCGGGTCTGGCTACTACTCGGTCGACGCCGTGCGGGAGGAGAGCTACGCGGGCAAGCTGGCCGGCGAGGCCAGGGCCTTCCGCCACCCGCCCTCCCCGCTGCAGGACGAGGTGAACCGGGTGATCGTCGCCTGCACCTACGCGATGGCGCCGCTGGCGCTGATCCTGCTCCTCGTCTTCAGCGTACGCAGCATCGACCTGGTCGAGGCGGCGCAGACCGCGACCGCCGGCCTGGTGACCCTGATTCCCGAGGGGCTGGTGCTGCTGATGAGCGTCACCTTCGCCGTGGCGGCCGTGCGCCTGGCCCGCAAGGACACGCTGGTGCAGCAGATGAGCGCGACCGAGAGCCTTGCCGCGGTGGACACGATCTGCGTCGACAAGACCGGCACCCTGACCGACGGCGAGCTGCGGCTGCTCGGCATCGAGGTCGCCGACGGGCTGGAGCCGGCGACGGCGCACGCCGCGCTCGCTCGCTTCGCCGCCAGCGCGGGCGACCGCAACCGGACGCTTGAAGCGATCGGCGAGCGGTTCCCGGGCGAGGCGGAGCGCGTCAGCGGCGAGGTGCCCTTCTCCTCGGAGTGGAAGTGGAGCGGGCTGCGAATCGGCTCCATCACCTACGTGCTGGGGGCACCCGACGTGCTGAGCGCGGCGGGAGCGCTGACGCTGCCCGCGGGCCTGGCCCGCAGGCTTGAGGAGGAGACGGCTGCCGGGCGCCGGGTGGTCGCCTTCGGCGAAGCGAGCGCGGCGCTGCCGGCCAACGCCTCCGAGCAGACGGCCCCGCGGTTGGAGCCCGTTGCCCTGGTCGTGCTGGAGGAGACCCTGCGGCCCGACGCGGCGGAAACGGTCGCCTTCATGCGCGAGGAGAACGTCGACCTGAAGCTGATCTCCGGCGACGCCCGGGCGACGGTGACCGCGGTCGCGGCGGCGGTCGGGGTCCCGCCTGACGCCGGCACGATCGAGGGCGAGGAGCTGCCCGAGGATCCGCAGGAGCTCGCCGAGGCAGTGCAGCGAAACACCGTCTTCTGCCGGATCAAGCCCGAGCAGAAGAAGGCTCTGGTCGGGGCGCTTGCCGCGTCCGGGCGCTACACCGCGATGATCGGTGACGGCGTCAACGACGTGCCGGCGCTGAAGCAGGCCCGGCTGGCGGTGGCGATGGGCTCAGGCGCGCAGGTGACCAAGGGGGTCGCCGACGTGGTCCTGCTCAAGGACGAGTTCGCGCGGCTGCCGCAGGCGGTCGCCGAGGGCCGCCGCATTGCCCGAAACATCCACCGGCTCGGGCGCCTCTACCTGACCAAGTCCGTCTACGCGGCAACGCTGATCCTGCTCGTCGCCATCCCCGGCTTCGCCTTCCCCTTCCTCCCCCGCCACCTGACCCTGGCCGTGTTCCTGACGATCGGCATCCCTTCCTTCGTGCTGGCCCTGGCGCCCTCGGACGGGCCGCTGTACCGGGGCCGGCTGCTGCGCGCGCTCGCTGCCTTCGCGGTGCCGGCGGGCGTGGCGACGGCGCTCGGCTCGATCCTCTCTTTCTTCCTCGTCGACACCGTCTTCGGCGGCTCACTCGAGGCCGGCCGAACCGCGGCGACGACGACGCTGATCGTGCTCGGCCTCAGCTTCGTGTTGCTGCTCGAGCGCGGTCCCGGCCGCGAGCACATCGCGATCCAGAGCTACATGCTGGGGATGGTCGTCGCTCTGGGCGGCCTCTACGCGGGCATCCTCGCGGTCCCGCCGCTGCGCGACTTCTTCGAGATGGACCTGCTCAGCTCGGCCCAGTGGTTTCTCTCGCTCCTCTCCGCCGCGGCGGGCCTGACGATCGCCAGCGTGCTCTGGCGCCTGCCGCAGATCGAAAGACTGGAAGCGCCCGCCGAGTCCTGACGATTCGCCCGCTGTCCATGCGGACGACCCCTGATTTTCGACCCAAGGCCATACCGGGCCGGCGTTCCCATGTCTAGCGTTCACGCATGGTGACGATCTCGAACCGGCTCCCTCTCTCTCCCGGCCGGCGGTTACCCGCTCCCAACGGGTCAATTCGACGAGGCGCTCGCCACGACAGGCACTCCGCGCCTCCCTGCGCGGAGGCCATGAGCGCGCTCGCGCAGCACCACCTGGCCGTGCTGCGCGAGCGTGTTCTGTCGGAGGAGTGAACCCCGTCGAGGCTAGTCCGGCTGGGGTGGCAGTACGAACTGCGAGACGATCATGTTGGCGGCCAGCCGGGGCTCGGAGCCCTCGCGCATCCGCTCGATCTTGACCTCGATCACGACGGTGCTCTTGCCGGTGTGAAGCGGGGTGGCGACGGCGACGATCTCGTCATCCAGCAGGCCCGCGGCGAAGACGTTGAGCTTCAGCTCGATCGTGGTGAAGTTGTGGCGCGGAGGGATGTTGCGAAAGGTGGCCCAGGCGGCGACGGTGTCGCCGAGCGCGGTCCAGACCCCGCCGTGGACGTAGCCGCCGGGGTGCAGGTGGCGCTTGTCGACGACGATGCGGCCGCTGGCGAAGGAGTCCTCGATCTCCAGCGGCTCGATGCCGAGGTCGCCGGGGAAGCTCTCGGGCAGGAACTTGCGCACGTGCTCGGGTTCGAGAGCCGGATGCGCGCTGGCAGCTGGGCTATCGCTCATCGGGCGAGAGAGTATGCACCGGGAGCGAGCTGTGTGGTGCGGCGGCGGTAGGTGCTCCACAGCCAGGGCCAGTTGCTCGGGTCGTTGCCGTTCTCGTCGACGTACCAGTTGGTGCAGCCGCTGTGCCAGACAGTCTTGTCGAGAGCGGCGCGGAGCTCGCGATCGAACTCCGCGGCTGCCTCGGACCGGACCTCGATCCGCTCCGCGCCGGCGCGCTCCATCTCGCGCAGCGCCGCGAGCACATGGCCGATGCCGCACTCGAGCGTGTTGACGACCGAGCCCGTGCCGCCGTTCGTGTTGGGCCCGTAGAGCAGGAACATGTTCGGGAAGCCGGGCACGCTGAGGCCGAGGTAGGCCCGCGCCACCTCGTCCCACTCCTCGGCGAGCGCGCGGCCGCCGCTGCCGCGGATCTCCATCGGGGCGACGAAGTCGTGGCTGGCGAAGCCGGTTGCGAGGACGAGGACGTCGGCGGGCCGCTCGACGCCGGCCCCGTCGCGGACGCCGCCCGGCGTAATCGCCTCCACCCTCTCGGTGACCAGCTCGACGTTGGGCTGCGTGAGAGCCGGGTACCACTCGTCGGTCAGCATGATCCGCTTGCACCCGATCTCGTCGCTCGGCGTCACCTTGCGACGCAGCTCGGGGTCGGCGATCGCCGACTCGATCTGGCGGCGGCTGATCGCGCGCAGGACCGGCAGCAGCCAGGCCCGGCTGGTCATCGCCGCCGCGCCGAACTCGTTGAAGGCGAAGACCAGCGCCCGGTCGAGGCGGTGCAGGAGTGGGAGGCGCCTGAAGAGAGCGCGGACGCGCGGCGGGTACTCGTAGTCGCCCTTGGGGAAGGTCCAGCCGGGTGAGCGCTGGTAGACGTCGAGCCGGGCCACTTCGGGCTGGATCGCCGGCACGACCTGGATCGCGCTGCAGCCGGTGCCGACCACGGCGACCCGCTTGCCGATCAGGTCGACGTCGTGGCGCCACTCGGCCGTGTGGAAGGCCGGCCCCGCAAAGCTCTCCAGGCCGGGGAGCGGCGGAACCGTGGGCACCGAGAGCTGGCCGCAGGCCGTGAGAAGGATGTCGGCCTCGTGCGGCCCGGCGCTCGTCTCCAACCTCCAGCGGCCGCGCTCCTCGTCCCAGGCCGCGCTCTTCACCTCGGTGCCGGTGCGGACCTTCTCGAGGACGCCGAAGCGGCGGGCGACACCCTCGACGTAGGCCTGGATCTCAGGCCCCGGCGCGTAGCGGCGTGACCAGCTGTTGGGCGCGAAGGAGAACTCGTAGAGGTGGGACGGGATGTCGCAGGCGGCGCCGGGATACGTGTTGTGGTGCCAGACCCCGCCGACTCGCTCGGCCTTCTCGAAGACCGTGACGTCCTCGTAGCCCTCGCGGCACAGCATCGCGGCCGCACCGACGCCGCCGAAGCCGCCGCCGACGACAGCGACGGACCTGGCCCTACTCAACGCCGAATCCCTCCAGCCCGAAGTCCCCGAAGGGCTCGTCGCGCTCGCGCACGGCCTCCTTGAAGCCCGATTCGGCGGCGCGGCGGACGAAGCCATGGCCCTCCTCGGTGTGGCGGGCGACCCCGTCGAAGAAGGTGCCGAGCAGCTGGGTCTGGTGCAGGCCCTGGGCGTAGAGGCTCTGATTGACCAGCATCTTCATCATCACCAGCTGGTTGAGCGGCATGCGGGCGACGCGCTCCAGCAGCGCCTCGAAGCGCTCGTCCAGCTCGGTGGTGGGAGCTGACTCGGTCGCCAGGCCCCACTCCACCGCCTGCTCGCCGGTCAGCGAGTCGCCGGTGAGGAGCAGGCGCTTGGCCCGCATCGGGCCGACGCGGGCGGCCCAGAGCGCCGTCGTCGGCGAGCCCCAGACCCGCGCCGGCGGGTAACCGATCTTGGCGTCGGTCGCGACGACCAGCAGGTCGGAGCAGAGCGCCATGTCGGTGCCGCCGGCGACGCAGTAGCCGTGCACCTTGCAGAGCACCGGCTTCTCGGAGTGGAAGAGGCTCATGAAGCCGCGCACGTTGCGCCACATGAACTGGAAATCGGTGACCGGGTCCCAGCTCGACTCCGGCGCGTGGTTGGCGCCGATCACTGCCGGGTCGAGCGGCGAGCCCGCCGGTGCCTCCACCCCACTCAGCCCGCTCATATCGCCCTCGGCCGAGGCGACCAGGTCATAGCCTCCGCAGAAGCCCGATCCGTTGCCGGCCAGCGCAATGACGTGCACCGCCGGGTCGAGGTTCGCCCGCTCGACGCAGGCCGCGATCTCGGCCGGCATCCGCGGCGTAATCCCGTTCCCCCGCTCCGGCCGGTTCAGGGTGATGCGGGCGACCCGGTCGCTGCTCTCATACGTCAGCGTCTCGAGTCGCATGAGCTATCTCAGTTCAGCCTTTCAACAACCATCGCCTTG
>DATDAQ010000144.1:0-5073 GCA_036525295.1 Solirubrobacterales bacterium
GGAGCCGCGCTTGAGTGTTTTGGGGAGGGCACCCGCCATCCCCCCCACGCCGGGGCTTCTAGTCGTAGCTGTAGAAGCCGGCGCCGCTCTTGCGGCCCAGTTTGCCTTCGCCCGCCATCTTGATCAGGAGCTGAGGGGGTCTCTGGTACTCCTCGTTGGAGGCGGCGTAGAGGGCGTCGCCGATCGCCTTGCAGACGTCGAGGCCGACGAAGTCGAGCAGGGCCAGCGGCCCCATCGGGTGGCCGGCACCGAGCTTCATGCAGGTGTCGACCTCACCGGCCTCCATGCCGGTCTGTTCCATGAAGCGGACGGCGTCGAAGAGGTAGGGGAAGAGCAGGCGGTTGACGACGAAGCCGGCTAGATCGGGAACCTCGACCGCCGTCTTGCCCAGCGCCGCGCACCAGGCGAGCGCTCTCTCGCGAGCGTCCCCGGCACCGTCTGGGAAGCAGACCTCGACCAGCTTCATCCGCGGCACAGGGTTGAAGACATGCAGCCCAAAGAGCTTGCCGTCGATCCCGCCGGCTTTGGCGATCTCGGCGATGCTGAGCGAGGAGGTCGTGGTCGCGAGCGCCGCCTTGGGGCAGGCCTTCGCGATCGTCGAGAGGAGCTCGCCCTTCGGCGCGACCTCCTCGACGATCGCCTCGACGACGACGTCGCAGTCGGCGAGGTCGGCCGGGTCGGTCGTTACCCGCAGCCGCGACGGCTCGGCCCCCTCGATCTTGGCGCAGGCGGCGACCACTTTCTCCTCGGCACGCCAGGCCGAAGCCTCGCTGCGTGCCAGCAGAATCGTGTCGGCGGTGGTGGTGGAAACGGCAGCTAGGCCCGTGGCGATGGCTCCGCTGCCGGCAATTCCCGGACTTTCGTACCCCTGGCTCGCGTTCATTGGCGGGTTCCTATCACGACAACCTCGATGTGGGCGGCCCGACCAAGGACTCGGCACATCTCGGCAAAAGCATGTAACTTTCTTAATCAGTCAAGGTGATTGGAGGATCACGATGCGTGGTTGGAGGGCGATTTTGGTGCTGGCCGGGGCGCTGGCGGTTGCGGTGATTGGGATCGGGTGCGGCGGCGATGGCAGCACTCAGGTCACGGCTTCGGCTGACGTCGAGAAGCCGACCTACATCAAGAAAGCCGACGCGGTCTGCAAACAGGCCAACATTCGCATCGAAGATGGCTGGGAAGACTTCGTCAAGAGCAGGGGCGGCGACCCGACCAAAGCGTTCGAAGGCGAAGGGGCCGAAGACGACTTCGCGACCACGGTGGTGCTCCCCGGGAAGCAGTGGCAGGTGGACGAGATGGCGAAACTGGCGGCTCCCGAGTCCGACCAAGGGGAAGTCGAAGCCATCCTGGCGGCCTACCAGGAAGGCATCGACGTCGGCGAGGATGACCCCAGTGCGGTGATGTCTTCCCAGGGGGTCTTCAAATACGCCGCCAAAACCGCCGAAAACTACGGTCTCCGCGAATGCCGCTGGTAGGTCGAGGCATCGGGTTGAGCTGAGGAGCGTTGTTGGTCCCGGCTGGCCAGCTGGCCAGCCGGCCGCTATGCTCCCCGCCCGATGGACCTGACTCTCTCGCCCTCCGAGCAGCAGTTCCGCGAAGAGGTTCGCGACTGGATCGAAGCGAACCATCCCGGCCCCGAGCCGGAAGCGGGTCTGGAGGAGGTGATGTCCTTCCGCCGCGAGTGGCAGCAGAAGATGCACGCCGCCGGCTGGGCGGGCATCTCGTGGCCGAAGGAGTACGGCGGCCGTGGCGCCACCATGATCGAGCAGGCGATCTTCGTCGGTGAGGCTTCACGGCTGGAGGCGCCCAGCCCCGCCAACGTCCTCGGCTTGGCGATGGGCGGTCCCGTCGTCATCGCTCACGGGACCGACGCGCAGAAGCAGCGCTACCTCGAGCCGATCCTTACCGCCGAGGAGATCTGGTGCCAGGGCTTCTCCGAGCCGGAGTCGGGCTCCGACCTGGCTTCGCTAAAGACGCGGGCCGTCAAGGACGGCGACGAATGGGTCGTCACCGGGCAGAAGGTCTGGACCACGTTTGCCCAGTACGCCAAGTGGTGCATGCTCGTCGCCCGAACAGACCCCGACGCCCCCAAGCACAAGGGGCTCACCTACTTCTTGATGGACATGGAGCAACCCGGGGTCGAGGCCAAGCCCCTGGTGCAGATCACTGGCGAGGGCGAGTTCAACGAGGTCTTCATCGAGGAGGCGCGCATCCCCGACGAGAACGTCATCGGCGAGGTCGGCGATGGCTGGTCGGTGGCGATCACGACTCTGATGAACGAGCGTGCGGGGCTTGCCTTCGGCGCCATCGCCCAGGTCGCCAACGGCCTCAAGCGGCTCGGCGCGCTGGCGGCTGAGACCCGGACGAACGGCGGCGTTGCCGCCGAGGACCCGGTGATCCGCCAGCGGCTGGCGCAGCTCTACATCGAGGCGGAGACGATGCGCCTGAACGCCTACCGCGGCCTTACCAAGACGATGCAGTCGGGGATTCCGGGCCCCGAGGGCTCGCTGGGCAAGTGGCAGTGGGCCGACATCAACCAGCGCATGGCCGAGCTCGCGCTCGACATCGAGGGCGCATACGCGCCGCTGGCGCGCGGCGACGAGCACGCGATCGCCGGGGGTGCCTGGCAGTACAGCTTCCTCCGCTCCCGTGCCAACTCGATCGAGGGCGGTACCACCGACATCCTCAAGAACATCATCGCCGAGCGAGTGCTCGGCCTCCCCAAGATGAGATGAGTATGCGAGAGATGACCACCCGCCCGCGGCGGACGCGTGAGCAAGGACGCGAGATCGCCGGTGATTGTGAGCGCGTTCTTGCGGAAGCCGAGTACGCGGGCGGAATTTGACATGTACTTCGACCTCACTGACGAGCAGCAGGCGATCAAGTCGACTGCGCACGACTTCCTCGCCGCCCGCTACAAGAGCGAGCGGATCCGCGAGCTGGCTGAGAGTGAGAACGGCTTCGAGCAGTCCGACTGGGAAGAGATGGCCGAGCTGGGTTGGCCCGGCCTGGCTCTGCCCGAGGAGTGGGGCGGGCAGGGACTCGGCATCGTCGAGCTCGCCGTCCTCTTCGAGGAGATGGGCTACTCGCTCGCCCCCTCGCCGCTCTTCTCCAACACGATCGCCGGCCTCGCGCTGGCCCACGGCGGATCGGACGACCAGCGCGAGCGCTTCCTGCGGCCGCTCGCCACGGGCCAGCTGCGCGGTACCCCGGCGCTCTGGGACGCCGGCTCTCCCGCGACCGTTGGCGAGTTCACGATGGAGGCACGCGCCGATGGCGACGGGGTCGTCCTCGACGGCGAGAAGGTGCTGGTGATGGACGCCGCGGCCGCGGACTTCCTTCTCGTGGCCACCGCAGACGGACACCGGCACGTGGTCGAGCGCGGTGCGCCGGGCGTGACGGTTGCGCCTGCGACGTCGATCGACCTCACCCGCCGTCTCTCCTCGGTTCGCTTCGAGGGAGTTCGCGTCGCTCCCGAGAACTCGCTTCCCGGGAGCACCGATGAATACTTTCCGGTCTTCCATCGTGTCTGCGTGGCTCTCGCCGCGGAGTCGACCGGGATCGCGCAGCGGACGATGGAGATGGCTGTCGAGTACGCCAAGGACCGCCAGCAGTTCGGGCGTCCGATCGGCTCCTACCAGGCGGTCTCGCACCGCTGTGCGCAAATGCTGCTCGAGACCGAGAACGCGCGCTCGGCCGTCTACGGAGCCGCCTGGGCGGCCGATGCCGAGCCAGAGTCGCTGCCCATGGCTGCATCGATGGCGAAGGCCTATGCATCCGACGCGGGCTGGCGGGTGCCCGACGCCTCGCTCCAGGTTCACGGCGGGATCGGCTTCACCTGGGAGCACGACTTGCACTTCTTCCTCAAGCGCGGCAAGGCCAACGCGGCGATGTTCGGCGATGCCAAGTGGCATCGCGAGCGGGTCGCCGACGCGGTGCTGAGCGCGGCCGGCGAACCGGTCTCAGTCTGAGGTCGCGTGGGCGCGCTCGACCGCATCTCCGTCGCCGCGATCGGGATTTCGGTCGCCGACCTGGAGGCAGAGGCGAAGCGCGCCGAGGCCGCGGGGGTCGAGTGCGTCTGGGCACCCGAGCTCTTCCGCTCCTCGGTCACGCAGGCGGCCTACCTGGCGGGTCGCACCGAGAAGATCGACGTCGCCACCGGAATCGCCTGGGCTTTCACGCGCAGCCCCTTCATCCTCGCGGTCAGCGCCCTCGATATCGACGAGATGTCGGGCGGCCGCTTCCGCCTTGGCCTCGGCTCGGGCGTCAAACGCCTGAACGAGACCTGGCACAACGCCGAGTACGGCCGGCCGGCCCCACACCTGCGCGAGGCGATCGAGGCGACCCGGCAGATCATGCAGCAGGCCGGCAAGGGCGAGCCGATCCGCTACGAGGGTTCCTACTACGACATCGACATCAAGGGCTGGATCCGGCCGCACCCGGCGCCGCGCGAGTCGGTGCCGATCTACACGGCCGGGATTCAGAGCGGGATGTGCCGGATGGCGGGTGACGTCGCCGACGGGTTGATCGGGCACCCGATCCAGAGCCTGCGTTGGATCGACGAGGTCGTGGTCAGCTCCTTCGAGGAGGGTCTGAGCCGCTCGGGCCGCGAGCGCTCGAGCTTCGACTACCTGCCCACGGTCTGCTGCGCGATCGACGACGACGAGGCGCGGGCGATCGACATGGCACGGCGCACGATCTCCTTCTACGCCACGGTCAAGACCTACATGCCGCTCTGGGAGCTGCACGGCTTTGCTGACAACGCGGTCGCGGCCGGGGAGGCCTTTCGCCGCGGCGATCTCGCTGGCGTCCCTGCGGCGATCTGCGACGAGATGGTCGAGGCCTACTGCGCCGCCGGACCCCTCGACAAGGTGCGCGCCCGGGTCGAAGCAACCGCCGAGCGCGCCGACGGCCTCTTCCTCACGCCGCCCACGTACTTCATCTCTCCCGAAGAGCTCTCAGAGTTCCAGAACCGCATCATCGACGCCTTCGGGCCCGCAGCCTGATTTCTTAGTGGGTGGGGTGGGGCTGTCGGGTGCCCCTCCCCAAAACGCGCGGCAGGAGCCGCGCTTG
>DATDAQ010000145.1:0-2860 GCA_036525295.1 Solirubrobacterales bacterium
CGGGAGTTCCCGCCGAGGCCGGTCCCGCCGCGCTCTCGACAGTCGTCTCGCTTCGTTTGCCGGCGAGGACTACGGCGCCTACGGCTGCGAGGAGGAGCAGGATGGACGAGGCCTCGAAGGCGAGCAGGAAGTCTTCTAGGAGGAGCTTGCCTATGGCCGCCGGGTTGCCGAAGCCGGCGCCGATGTCAGGGCCCTCGGTGCTCAGGGCGGTGAGTGATGAGCCGAGCACTGCGATCGAGAGCTCTACGAAGAGGGCGGCGCCCATGAGGGGGGCCAGGAAGCGTTGGCCGGGGATCGGGTCTCGGGTGGGCTCGGTGTCGCCGCCTACGTAGGCGACCACGAAGACGTAGAGGACCATTACGGCGCCGGCGTAGACAACTACCTGGGCTGCAGCTACGAAGGCGGCGCTGAGGAGGAGGAAGAGGACCGCGAGCGAGAAGAGGTGGACTATGAGAGCGAGTACGCCGTAGAAGGGGTTGCGCAGGGCTACGACGCCGACCGCGCCGCCGAGGGCGCCTAGAGCCGCTGCGAAGAAGAGGACGGCTTCCACTACTCCCCCTTTCCGGTCGCGTTGACGTGGACCGGGGGCAATGGTTGTATGGACTCGTCCAAGAGAGGCCGGAGAGAAAAGGAGTCCATGTGAATACGTACGCGATTCTGCGACGGAGCGGCTGGAGGTCCGGCGGCGACCTCGAGGTGGCAGCCGAGCGCTCCCGTCAGGTCGGAGACGAGGAGATGTCCGACGACATCCGCTGGATTCGGAGCTATGTCCTCGACGAGGGCAGCGGGTCGGTCGGCACGGTCTGCATCTATCAGGCCACCAGCCCCGAGGCGATCCGGGAACACGCCGATCGCGCGGACCTGCCGGTGGACGAGGTCATCGAGGTCGTGGACACGGTGCTGGTCCGGCCGGATCCCTAGCGAGGGCATCACTCGCCCTCCGCCCGCAGCGGCGTGCGCTCGATCGGCTCGGCGAGCAGCATCTCCTTGGTGAAGATCAGGTCCGAGCGGTCGTAGTCCGCCATCTCGTAGTCGTGGCCCATCGTGATCGCGTCGAAGGGGCAGGCGATCTCGCAGTAGCCGCAGAAGATGCAGCGCGAGATGTTGATCTCGTACACGGCGGCGTAGCGCTCGCCGGCCGAGACCCGCTCGCCGGGGATGTTCTCCGCGGCGACGACGCGGATGCAGTCGGCCGGGCAGGCGGCGGCGCAGAGCGAGCAGCCGACGCACTTCTCCAAGTCGGTGTCCTCGAACTTGTGCAGCTTGTGGCGCCCACGGAAGCGCGGGTAGACAGGGGTCTTCTCCTCGGGGTACTGGATCGTCAGCGGGCCCTCGATCAGGCGCGCCATCGTCGTCTTCAGCCCGCGCAGCGTCTCGCCGAAGGCGCGGTAGGCGCCGCCGACCCCGCCCGGCTCGGGCCCGCGCTGGACCTCGACCACGTCGGTGTCCTTCAGGTAGGGAAACTCGGTCACGTCACCACCACCAGAACTGCCGTGACGAGGGCGTTGAGGGTCGCCAGCGGCAGCAGCACCTTCCAGCCGAGGCTCATCAGCTGGTCGTAGCGCAGCCGCGGCAGGGTCGCCCGCACCCAGATGAAGAGCAGGACCAGGCCGAGCATCTTGGCCAGCATCCAGATCGGGTCGAGGAAGCTGGGGCCGGGGCCCATCCAGCCGCCGAGGAACATCGCCGCGGCGACGCCGGAGACGACGATGATCTCCATGTACTCGACCAGCAGGAAGCTGCCGAAGCGCATGCCGCCGTACTCGGTCATGAATCCCTGAACGAGTTCGGCGTCGGCCTCAGGCATGTCGAACGGGGTGCGGTTGGTCTCGGCGAAGCCGGCCAGCATGAAGATCAGGAAGCCGACGAGCTGGGGGACGACGAACCACATCGCGCCCTGGGCGTGGACGATGTCGACCAGCGAGAGCGAGCCGCCCATCATGATCACGCCGAGCAGGGCCAGACCCATCGCGACCTCGTAGGAGATCAGCTGGGCGGCCCCGCGCATCGCCCCGAGCAGGCTGTACTTGGAGCCCGAGGACCAGCCGCCGAGCAGCAGGCCGTAGAAGGCGATCGAGCCGACGGCGAAGAAGTAGAGGATGCCGATCGGCACGTCGATTCCGTAGAGGCCGACGCCGTCCTGGACGTCGCCCCAGGGGATGATCGCCAGCGCCAGGACCCCGGAGAGCACCGGCAGCAGCGGGCCGAGGATGAACAGGGTCGGGATCGCGTTGGCCGGCCGGAAGGCCTCCTTGGAGAGCAGCTTGCCGACGTCGGCAAGCGGCTGCAGGATGCCGAAGGGGCCGACGCGGTTGGGGCCGTAGCGGTGCTGGAAGCGGCCGATCAGCTTGCGCTCCAGCACCGTCATCATCGGCAGGATCGCGAAGATCACGCCGAAGATGACGAGGCTCTTGACGACCATCACCCAGGTCGCTTCGACGAGCGTCGTGTCGGCCAGAGGCAGCATCAGCGGCCCGGCATCTTCTCGATTTGGACGGAGACGGGGCTGCCGTTGAGCAGCGCGTTGGCGTTCCCCTCCGCGACACCCTCCAGCAGGAAGCAGACCCCCTCGGGCACCCGCTCCCGGATAGCAACGCGCGCCCGCAAGCTCGTGCCGTTTTGAGACACGCTCACCTCTTCGCCGGCTTTCAGGCTAAGCCGCTCGGCGTCGGAGACCGACAGCTCAACCCGCTGCTGAGGCTGCAGGAACCTCAGCGGCGGGTTCAGCTCTGTGATCGGTCCGGCCCAGAGGTCGCGGTACGTGCTGAGCGATAGGGCGCCCGGGGTGGGGTCCCCAAAACGCTCGGCGGGAGCCTCGCGTGAGGGGTTTGGGGACCCCACCCCGGGCGCCGCCGTCGGC
>DATDAQ010000146.1:0-4420 GCA_036525295.1 Solirubrobacterales bacterium
CCCCCCCCCGGAAGGGGTGGGGGCGCAACTCTGAGGCTGAGACGAGTTTGTTTTCTATGATGCGGGTCATGAGGCGGGGGCTGATTGGGGTTGTGCTGCTCGTTGCTCTTGCGGTTCCGGGGAACGCGGGGGCGGTGCAGGGCTACAAGGCGGAATGCCAGACGGCGTTTTGCGGTGGGGTGTCCGAGGACGGGTCGCGGGCGGTCTTTCCTTTCTACGAAGAACTGACGGAGGGGGCGGAACGGGCGCAGGTGTATGAGCGGGTCGGTGGGGTCACGCGGGCACTGGTCCCCTATCCGGACGATCCGCCGGAGCGGACATATGTGAACCTGGTGGGGTTGTCGGCCGATGCGCGGCACGCCTTCGTCTCGACCAACCTCTCGCTCGTTCCGGAAGACCGCGACGTGGGTGGCACGGACATCTACGACGTCTTCGGCGGAGTTCCCTCGTTGCTCTCGACCGGGCCGCTCGACACCCAGGCCGAACCGGGATTCGGGCCGATGTCGCTGCCGATGTTCTTCATGGGCGCCTCGGCTGACGGCACGAGGGTGTTCATGGATTCGCTCTTCGAGGGGCTCGTGCCGGAGGACGCCGACCGGTGCGTCGACGTCTACGAACGGTTCGCCGGCCAGACGCGGTTCATCTCCACGGGGCCGACGGCGACGCCGAGCTTTCCCGAGCCCAACTGCGACATGGCCAGTTACGACGGGCTCTCCAGCGACGGCAGCCATGTTTTCTTCAAAACCGGCGATCACCTGATCGCGGAGGACGAAGGCGGCACCGACATCTACCAGCGGGTCGGCGACGCGCTCGCGGTGCTGACCACCTATCCGGAAATCGAGCGCAACTGCAGCGACTTGCCGTGGTTCGGCGACGCATCGGCTGACGGGACGGTCGTCCTCTTCTCCACCAACATGCCGATCGTTGCCGAGGACCAGGACTCGACCTACGATGTCTACAAGCGCCTCCCTGACGGGAGCTACTCGCTGGTCTCGCGGGGGACCGAAGGTGGGATCGGGCCCTGCGGCTTCAGCGGCGATACGCCGATCGCGCTCTCGGCCGACGGTCGCACGGCGATCTTCGCGACCGTCGTCTCGCTCAGCCCTGAGGACAGGGACTCTTCGGTCGACCTCTACAGCACCGACGACAGCGGTGCGATGTCGCTGATCACGACCGGCCCCGCCGATACCAGTCTCGACGAACAGGTCTACGTCGCGCCCGCTTGGCCGGCCGACTTCTCCGACGACGCCAGCCACATCGCCTTCGAGACCCGCCAGCCACTCGTCGCCGGCGACGAGGACGGGGCCGTCGACGTCTACCTGCGCGCGAACGGCCGCACCGAGCTGGTCTCGACCGGGCCGCTCGGTGGCAACCCCGGCACCGGCGCCGACCTGCTCAGCATCTCCGGCGACGGCCAGACGATCGCCTTCGCGACCAGGGAGCCGCTGACCGACGAGGACACCGACCGCAAGATGGACTTCTACGTCCGCCGCCCCAACGGGTTGGTCCGGCCCGGTTCGGCTTCGAGCTCCATCAAACGTTCCGGTGCCAGGCGAACGGTCCTGATCTCGGCCGAGTCGATCCCCCCGCGGATGAAGATCTCTCGTCGCGCGAGTCTGTTGCCCTCCGGTGCCGTCGCGGTCCGCCTCGGTTGCCCGAAGGCCGAGAAGAGCGGCCCCTGTCGCGGCAGGTTGAAGCTGGCGATCCGCCGCAAGGGCAAGTCGGTCGGCGGCGCGCGCTTTCGCATCGCGGCCGGCAAGCAGATGCGGGTCCCGGTGAGCTTGCACGGCTACCCGCCCGCGAAGGGTCGCTTGGTGGCTCGGGTGCGCGGCGCCGATCGCCTGGGAAACTCCGCCGTGGCGGTCCGCCGGATCGCGCTGCGGCGAAACTGAAGCTGGTACGGTCGGCCTGACTAGTGCGAATACTTACTCTCATTGCTGGCGCTTTTTTGGCACTTGGATTGCTTGCCGGATGTGGCGCCTCCGATGGCTCTGATGGGAATGAACTGTCGCCGAGCGTCTTGCGCGAGCGAATTGACGCCCAGTTCACCCTCCAGGAAGGCAGCGACACCCCCCAGGCGAAGGCCCTGGTCAAAACCTTCCCGAGCCAGTCGCTTGTCTCATGCTGGAACGAGCACGCCGGCAGGGTGTGCGCTGTGACCTTCTCGAATTTCCCTTCGGGCGGGCAGTCGTTCTCCCGCACCCTCGACTACTGGGATTTCTACCTAGCCGTCTTCGAGCCCGGAAGTGAAGACCCGGATATCGAGCAGGTCGATCCAGAAGAAGCTCTGTCGCCGTCGCGGCGACAGGGCTGAGCCTCTCAAGAGAAGCCGGTGTCCCTTCCTATCCGGGACTCCTATCCGGAACTCGCGGCTCGCCCAGGCCGTAGGTGTCGTAGTCGCCGAACTTTGAGAAGGTCTTGTGAGTCGGGCCGTGGTAGTCGGAGGAGCCGGTTGGGATGAGGTCGAGCTCCGCGCATAGGTCGAGCAGGTGGGCGGTTTGCTCCTTGGAATGAGTCGGGTAGAAAGCCTCGACGCCGTCGGCGCTGGCGGAGCGGACCAGATCGTCGACCTCGTTCGGCTCCGAGATGTCCCAGTAGGGGTGGGCTATGACGGCGACTCCGCCGGCGGCGTGGATGATCTCGATGGCTTGGTCGGCTGTCGGCCAGCGACGGGCTACGAAGGCCTTGGCGCCGGGGACGAGGTACTCCTCGAAGAAGGGGCCGAGGTCGCCGGTCGCGCCAGCGGCGCGGGCGATGTGGGGACGGCCGATCGAGAGGGCGTCGCCGGCCTCGCGTTCGGCGTCGGCGAGGGTCAGATCGAAGCCCTCGCCGCGCAGCTTCTCGACGATCTCACCTGCTCGGTTGACCCGCTCCTGCTGTGCCCGCTCGCAGGCCGGGGCGATCTTCTCCAGATCGACCCAGTAGCCGCAGACATGCAGGTCTTCTGCGTACTCGTGCACGCAGGACATCTCGATAGCCGGCACCAACTCGATCCCCAGCCCCTTGGCAGCCTCCGCCGCCTCGGCCACCCCGGAAATCGCATCGTGGTCCGTCAACGCCAACGTCGTCACCCCAGCTTCCCAAGCTTGCGCGACGACTTCAGCCGGCGAAAGCTGCCCGTCGGACACGGTCGAGTGGCTCTGAAGCTCGATCAGCATGAGGCGGCAGCCTAGCTGCATCGGCTCGGCTGAAAGTGTTCGGAACAATTAATTGACACTCAGCCGCACAACTTATAACTTGTTCGGTACTATTTATATATGGCTCAACCAAACAAATTGGACCACCCTAGGCGTGGAAGGCCATCGCGAGAGGATGTCTACAAACGGCTTCAGGTCCAGATCGGAGAGCTGCGGGAGAGGCTGGGGGGCCTTCCATCTCCCGAGGAGGCGGCAGGTATCTGGCGTGGCATCTGGCTTGAGGAGGCTCACCACTCGACCGCGATCGAGGGCAACACGCTCGTCCTCAAACAGGTCGAGCAGCTGCTCTCCGAGGGCCGGGCAGTTGGCAACAAGGAGTTGAGCGAATACTTGGAGGTGCGCGGCTATGCCGACGCGGCGGACTGGGTCTATGGGCACGGGATACGCCCCGGCGACTGGGGGCGTGGCAAGTCGCTAACCCTGGCTGAGGTGCGCCAGGTTCACACCCTCGCGATGACGCCGGTGTGGGATGTCGCGCCGCATCCACAAGCGACTCCCCGAGAGCGCCCAGGCTCATTTCGCGAGCACGACATCGAGCCCTTTCCGGGTGGAATGCGCCCACCGGATTGGACGGAGATCCCGGTGCTGATCCGCGACTGGATCGGCGACGCGCAAGCGTTGCGAAGGGCGGACGATTCGAATATCGCTGAATCCCTCGCGGTCTTGCACGCCCGCTTCGAGCAGATCCACCCCTTCCTCGACGGCAACGGTCGCGCCGGCAGGCTTCTCCTCAACCTGCTTCTGGTCCGCCTCGGGTATCCGCCCGCGATTATCTACAAGGGCAATCGCTCCCGGTACCTGGCAGCCTTGCGCCGCGCTGACAAGGGCGACCACGGGCCGCTCGGCGAATTCCTCGCGCGGGCGATCCTGGACAACCTCTACAAGTTTGTCGTACCCGCGATTGCGGGTCCCGCGAGGCTTGTCCCGCTTCCCGCTCTGGCAACTGAGCAGCTGTCCGCCAATGCTCTGCGGGTGGCCGCGGTCCGCGGGCGACTCAAGGCCGCGAAGGCAGCTGACGGCACCTGGAGAAGCTCCACCGCCTGGGTCGAGGAGTACGTCGCCAGCCGCTACAAGCGCGATTGAAGCTTTCGTCGACACCACGGCCTGACCCACCCAAGCTGCTCGCCGAAGGCATGGCGGCGGCGCAGTCTCCCGAGCCCGTCGAGGGGTGGTGGGGATGCCCCTAACTGGCGGATACTCAAAGTCGTGGCGCTAATTAGCGC
>DATDAQ010000147.1:0-4759 GCA_036525295.1 Solirubrobacterales bacterium
TGACCAACCCGGCCGGCGCCAACCGGCAGCTGCTCGGCGTCGCCGACCGCCACTACCAGGAGACGATCGCCGAGGCGCTGATCGGCCTTGGCAGCGAGCGCGCCCTGGTCGCGGCCGCCGCCGGCTGCGCCGTCGCCAAGCACGGCAACCGCTCCAGCACGAGCAAGTGTGGCTCCGCCGACCTGCTCGAGGCGCTCGGCGTCGACATCGAGCTCGAGCCGGCGCAGGTGGGACGCTGCATCGACGAGGTCGGGTTCGGCTTCATGTTCGCCCCCCGCCACCACAAGGCGATGGCGCACGTCGTCCCGGTCCGCAAGGAGCTGGCGGTGCGGACGATCTTCAACTTCCTCGGCCCGCTGACCAACCCGGCAGGTGCGCAACGGCAGCTGCTCGGGGTCTCCGACCGCCACTACCAGGAGACGATCGCCGAGGCCCTGGTCGGGCTCGGCAGCGAGCGAGCGATGGTCGTGACCGCCGAGGACGGGGTCGACGAGCTCTCGATCTCGGCCCGCACGCGGGTGATCGAGGTCCGCGACGGCGGCACCGAGGAGCACTTCGTCGAACCGGGCGACTTCGGCTTCGCCATGGCCGAGCTCGGCGACGTCGAGGGGGGCACGCCCGAGGAGAATGCGGCGGCCTCCCGGGCGGTGCTCGCTGGCGAGACCGGCCCGCGCCGCGACCTCGTCCTGCTCAACGCCGGCGCCGCGATCTACGTCGGCGGCCGGGTCGAGAGCCTCGCGGAGGGGGTCGAGCTGGCCGCGGCCACGATCGACTCGGGCGCGGGCGGGGAGATGCTGGAGCGCCTGGTCGCAGCGACCACGGCGCCGTCCGTCTAGGCTTCCCTTACCAAGTGGCAATGATCGAGCAGCTGATCTCGGTGGCGCGAGAAGGGGTGGAGGAGCGCCGCGGCCAGGCGTCGCAGGCGGATCTCGAATCCCGCCTGTCCGCGCGCGGCGAGGATCGCCCGTTCAACGAGGCCCTGGTGCGACCGGGCCTCTCGCTGATCGCCGAGTTCAAGCGCCGCTCTCCCAGCGCCGGAGACATCTCTGCCGCGGCTTCCGTCCCGGCTCAGGTCGGCGCCTACGAGCGCGGCGGCGCGGCGGCGCTCTCGGTGCTCACCGACGAGCGCCATTTCGGAGGCTCGCTCGCGGACCTGCGAGCGGCCCGCGACGCGTGCGACCTGCCGATCCTGCGCAAGGACTTCATCGTCGATCCCTACCAGCTCTACGAGGCGGCCGTGAACGGGGCCGACGCGGTGCTGCTGATCGTCCGCGTCCTCGACGATCGCCGCCTGGCGGAGCTTTACGGCGAGGCCCGGGGGCTGGACCTCGACTGCTTGGTCGAGGTCCACGACGCCGAGGAGCTGCAGCGCGCGCTGGAGCTCGACGTCGACGTGATCGGGATCAACAACCGCAACCTCGACGAAGGCACCGTCGACGTCGCGACCACCTACGAGCTGATGCCCGACGTGCCGGCGGGAAAGACCGTCGTCGCCGAGAGCGGCATCTCCTCTCGCGCGGAGCTCGAGGAGCTGGAGCGGGTCGGCGTCGACGCGGTGCTGATCGGCAGCGCGCTGATGAGCGCGGAGGACCCCGAGGCGAAGACGCGGGAGCTGACCGGTGTCGACGAAGGCACCCGCGAGCACCGCCTTCCCTGAGCGCGGCGGTTTTAGCACCGACTTGGATACCGTTTAGGAATTACTGAGGAAGTGTCCCTACAGTGCCTCCGATGCGAAGCTTTTTCCGATCCCCTTTCGGCTCCGCGCTTCTCGGCGGCGCGGTCGTCGCCGCCTTCGGCTGGGTGGCGATCGCTTCTGGCTGGATCGAGGCGGAGGGCGGCTCGACGACAACCGTCGCGGCGCCCCTCTCGGCGCCGATCGAAGTCAAGGACGGCGGCGACGGGAACCTGGTCAACCAGATCTACCGCCGCGATGGGCAGGGGGTCGCCTTCATCCAGGCCTCGAAAGCCCCCGAAGAATCATCCGGCATCAACCCGTTCGGCGAACCCGGACCGGAAGGCGAAGGAAGCGGTGTCGCAACCGGCTCCGGTTTCCTGATCGACACCCAGGGCCACATCATCACCAACAGCCATGTCGTCGCCGGGGCGACCGATGTGCAGGTCACGCTCGGCTCCAATGAAACCAGTCACGATGCGGAGATAATCGGCACCGATCCGGCGACCGACGTGGCCCTGCTCAAGGTCGACGTGCCGGCCGACCAGCTGCACCCGCTGGCGCTCGGCGACTCCTCGAAAGTCCAGGTCGGCGATCCGGTCGTCGCGATCGGCAACCCCTTTGGCCTCAACCGCACCGTTACCAGCGGCATCGTCTCCGCTCTCCAGCGCCAGATCCAGGCGCCCAACGGCTTCTCGATCTCCCATGTGATCCAGACCGACGCGGCGATCAATCCCGGCAACTCGGGCGGCCCCCTGATCGACGCCTCCGGCAGCGTGATCGGGATCAACTCCCAGATCCAGAGCGGCGGCGGGGGCGGCAACGTCGGCATCGGCTTCGCGGTGCCGATCAACACGGCTCGCGACGTCGTCGGGCAGATCAAGCAGGACGGCGAGGTCGAGCATGCCTACATCGGCATCACCGGCGGCAGCGTCACCCCGGCGATCGCCGACGCGCTGAAACTTTCGACCGACAAGGGCGTGCTGGTCAACGAAGTGATCGAGGACGGCCCGGCGGACAAGGCCGGGATCGAGGCCGGCAAGACCGAAGCGACGATCGAAGGCGCCCAGGTGCGGCTCGGCGGCGACATCATCACCGAGATCGACGGCGAGTCGATCACCTCGATGGAAGACGTGATCGACGCGGTCGACGCGGCCGAGCCGGGCGACGAGATGGAGATGACCCTGGTGCGGGAGGACGGCGAGGAGAAGACCGTCACGGTAACGCTCGGGGTACGGCCTGCCTCGGTTGGAGCGGCGGCGGAATAGGCGCGCCTGCGGCTCCCGTACCCTGGGGGCATGCGGGTAAAGATCTGCGGGATCACGAACCTCGATGACGCGGCTGAGGCCGTGCAGCTGGGGGCCTGGGCGATCGGGCTGATCCACTACGACAAGAGCCCGCGGGCCGTGGAGGCTGGAGAAGCGGCGGCGATCTGCGCCGCGTTCAGGCGCAAGTGCGAGGTCGTGGGGGTCTTCGTCAACCCGGAGCTGGAGGAAGTCGCGAAGGCGGTCGAGGGGGCGGGGCTGACGATGGTGCAGCTGAACGGGGCCGAGGGGCCACAGCTCTGCTCCGAGGTGGCACGCCGCACGGGCGTCAAGGTGATCAAGGCGATCCACGTCGCCAGCGCCGCCGAGATCCACGCCGCCGAGGCTTTCCGCACCGACTTCCACCTCTTCGACCGCCGCGGCCGGGGCCTCTGGGGTGGCACCGGAGAAAGCTTCGACTGGGGCCTCTTGCGCGGGCACCGCTCCGAGGTGCCGGCGATCCTCGCCGGCGGGCTGCGGCCCGACAACGTCGCCGAGGCGATCGCGATCACGCACCCCTTCGCGGTCGACGTGGCGAGCGGGGTGGAGGCCGAGCCGGGCCGCAAGGACCACGCGGCGATGGCCGCGTTCTTCGAGGCGGCGAAGGCCGCTAGCGTGCCCTCTGCATGAGCGCGGTCGAGGAACGGTTCGGGCCCTACGGAGGGCGCTACGTGCCGGAGACGCTGATCGCGGCGCTGGACGAGCTGGCCGCGGCCTGGGCGGCGGCGCGCGAGGACCCGGATTTCCGCGAGCGCCTGGCCACGCTGCACCGCGACTTCATCGGCCGCCCGACGCCGCTCTACCTGGCCGAGCGGCTCTCCGAGAAGGCCGGTCGCACTGTTTACCTCAAGCGCGAGGATCTCGCCCACACCGGCGCCCACAAGATCAACAACGCGGTCGGCCAGGTCCTGCTCGCCCAGCGCATGGGCAAGCCACGGGTGATCGCCGAGACGGGCGCGGGCCAGCACGGTGTGGCCACGGCCACGGCATGTGCCCTCTTCGGCCTCGAGTGCGTCGTCTACATGGGCTCCGAGGACATCCGCCGCCAGCGCCCCAACGTCGAGCGGATGGGCCTGCTCGGGGCCGAGGTGGTGCCGGTCGACGCGGGAGCGCGGACGCTGAAGGAGGCGGTCAGCGCGGCGATTCGCGACTGGGTCGCCAACGTCGAGACGACCCACTACGTGATCGGCTCGGCGGTCGGCCCGGCGCCCTTTCCGGCGCTCGTCCGCGACCTGCAGTGTGTGATCGGCGAGGAGGCACGCGAGCAGGCTCTCGCCGCCGAGGGCTCGCTGCCTGCGCGGGTGATCGCCTGCGTCGGCGGCGGCTCCAACTCGATCGGCATCTTCACGCCCTTCATCGACGACGCAGGGGTAGAGCTGATCGGCGTCGAGGCGGCGGGAGAGGGACTCGACACCGAGCGCCACGGCGCCTCCCTGGGTAAGGGCAGCACCGGCGTCCTGCACGGCTCGCTCTCCTCGGTGATCGCCGACGAGGAGGGCCAGATCCTCGAGGCCCACTCGATTTCGGCTGGCCTCGACTACCCGGGGGTTGGTCCCGAGCACGCCTTCCTGCGCGACAGCGGGCGGGCCAGCTACTTTGCGATCACCGACGCGCAGGCGCTATCGGCTTTCTCCGAGCTCTCGCGGCTGGAGGGGATCATCCCGGCGCTTGAGTCCTCGCACGCCATTGCTTGGCTGCTCGAGAATGGCGGCGGGGCTGGGTACGACGTGCTCTGTCTTTCAGGTCGCGGGGATAAGGACTTGGCCGAGGTGATTGAGAGGGG
>DATDAQ010000148.1:0-13676 GCA_036525295.1 Solirubrobacterales bacterium
TCAGACTCTCTACATAGTGGACCTCGGACCGAGAGACGAAGTGGGCGGCAAGGTGTGGCGAGTCATCTACGAAGGTCCTTGACCGAGTCCGAGGGCCTGAGGCGGGCGATTCCCTTCCTGCCGGCGGCGATCGCGATCGCCGCCTGGGTGGTGTGGGCCCATTTCGACGGCGCCTACTTCCCCAACGCCTGGTACCCGAGCGCTCTGGCCGCGCTCGGGCTGCTCGCGGTCACGGTCCTGGGCACTGGCCGAATCGTGCCCGTCTCGCGCCCCGCGCAGGCGGCGCTTGCGGCCTTCGCCGCCCTCGTCGCCTGGAACTTCGTCTCTCTGGCTTGGTCCTCCTCGCCCGGGGAGGGCTGGGAGTCCAGCAACAAACTGCTCCTCTACCTGGCGCTGCTCTGGACCGTCTCGCTGCTGCCCTGGACGCCGTCCTCGGCACGGATCGCCCTCGGCCTCTGGGTCGCGGGCGTCGTCGCCGTCTGCGCGGTCAGCCTGCTCAGCGCGACGACGGGATCGCTCGCCGACTACTTCATCGAGGGCCGCTACCTCGATCCGATCGGCTACTCGAACGGGGTCTCGGCGCTGCCGGCGATGGCGTTCTTCCCCGCCCTCTGGCTCTGCTCTCGCCGCGATGCGGGAATCGCCGAGCGGGTCTGTTTCCTGGCCGCGGCCGTCTTCCTGATCGAGTTCGCCCTCCTGCCCCAGAGCCGCGCGGCCGTGATCGGCTTTGCGGCCGGGATCCTGGTCTTCGTCTGCGTCTTCCCCAGCCGCCTTCGCCTGATCCCGCCGTTGCTCGTGGTCGCGGGCGCCGTGGCGCTCTCGATCGGGACGATCTACGACGTCTACACCGTCGGCATCGACCTCGCCGAAGCGACCGAAGCGGGACGGGTGCCGGTTGGCCTGGACCTCGGGGCGGCGCTGGACGACGCGGTGAGGGTCACCTTCTTCGCCGCCTTCGGCGCCGCCGCGCTGGGAATGCTCTGGGCGGCGGTGGAGGGCACGGTCAGCCCGGGGGAGAGGTCGATGCGTCGCGTGCGGGTCGGCGTCGGCGGGGCGATCGCCGCCGTGCTCGTGGTCGCCCTGGCGCTGGCGGCGGTCAACGCCGGCAGCATCGCCGACGGCATCGGCGACCGCTGGCAGACCTTCAAGTCCTCCGAGGACGTGCCGCGCACCGACGGGGCACGCCTGATCTCCTCCGAAAGCGACCAGCGCTATGACTACTGGCGGGTCGCCGTCGACCAGTTCCGCCGCACGCCGGTCGCCGGGGCGGGCGCCGGCAGCTATGAGGCGATCTACTCGGCCGAACGCCACTTCGACAAGCCCTCGAAGTACACGCACGACATCTGGCTCCGGGCACTGGCAGAGGGCGGCCTGGTTGCGTTCGCGCTGCTGCTCGCCTACCTGGCCGCGATCGCGACCGGCCTCGTCGTTGCCTGGCGCCGCCTCGACGAGCTGGGCCGCGGCCTGATCGCCGCCTGCGCCGCGATCTCGGCCTACTTCTTCGTCCATGCCTCGTTCGACTGGCTGGAAGAATTTCCGGCACTGGCGGCGCCGGCCCTGGCCCTGCCGCTGATCGGGATCGTCGCCGCAGGCGGCAGCGCGGCCCTGCCGAGAGTTGGTCGCGGGGCCAGGTATGCGATCACCGCGATCCTCGGCACGCTCTTCGTGGTCGCGTTCGCATCGCTGGTCTTCCCCTACCTCTCCCAGCGTCACCTCGATAGGGGGGCGGAGATCGGCCTCGGGAACGTCGTGGCCGCCCGCGAGGAGCTGGGCCGAGCTGCGGAGCTCAACCCGCTCTCCCCGGAACCCCGGTTGCGCGCCGGCACGATCCTCGTGGCTGGGCATCGCCCCGGCGCCGCGGCCGAGGAATTCCGCCGGGCGCTGGAGGTCGAAGACCATTGGTACGCTCACTTCGAGCTCGCCCTCCTCTACGCCCAGGCTGGGCGTCACCGAGCCGCTTTGCAAGAGATCGCCCAGGCTCGGGCCCTCGACCGCCACGATCCGTTCGTAGCCGAAGCTCTCTTTAGGATTCGCCGTGGTCGACCGATAGACGCAGCAGCCTTTAACATGCATATTCAGCAGTTCGAGGCACAGCGCTTTACAAGACCAGGACGCTGACGTACCCTAAGCTCTTAGCAAGGAGAAAAAGTTGATGCGGAAGATCACCCTTTTTGTTGCAGTGGCGCTGATGTCGCTTGCCATGAGCGCGCCAGCCTTCGGTGCGAGCGCAACCGAAGAAGCATACGGCGGAGCCGCCGGTACTCAGCAGTTCAGCGGTGACGCCAACGACCCGTCGGCGGCCGTTACCGGAACCGTTTCCGATTCCGGCACGCTTCCCTTCACTGGGCTCGAGCTCGCGCTGATGGCAGCCGCCGGCATCGCCCTGGTGGGCACCGGTGTCGTCGTGCGCCGTGCATCGCGCACCAACGGCGAGGCGTAGACGCACCCAACGCTGCACTCGTTGCCCCGGATCTCCGCGGGCACGGCGACGGTCGCCCTCGGCGCCGCGGTCGCGGCTGTCGCAGCGGTCGCGACCGTCGCCTTGGGGCCGCTGGCGCTGGCCCTCCCGGTCGCGGGCGGGATCGCCTACCTGCTCGTCCGCTACCCGCTGGTCCTCTACATCGCCTTCCTCTACATCGGCCTGTTCAAGGGTCGGGGGGCGATCGAGAGCATGCCGATCGACGTCACGCTGGTGCTCGGCGCCCTGCTTGCCGGTGTCTGTCTGTTGCGTCTGCTGGAAGGGCGGTTCCGCCTCCCTCCGTTGATGCTCGGCCTGCCCTACCTGCTGATCGCGACCCTTTTGGCGATCAGCCTGATCTGGACTCCCGAACTCACCTACGGCACCGAGAAGACGCTTAAATTCGCCAGCCTCACCGCGCTGGCGACGTTCGCTCCCTTCTTCCTCGTCGACGGCCGTGCCGAGCTGCGGCAGCTGCTGATCCTGCTCGCCGGGGTCGGGGTGGTCGGTGCGCTGATCGTCCTCAGCCTCGGCTCGACGAGCAGCGAGGAAGGCGGCCGCCTCGTCTTCAACGAAGCCGCCGACACGATCTTCACCGCGCGCTTCCTGCTCACGGGGGCCTTCGTGCTTCTGTTCGGCGCGGCCCTCAAGCTCTGGCACCGTCATCGCCTGCCGATTGCCGTGGTCGGTGTCGCCGTGGTCGTGATCGCGGCGAGCATCGGCTCGCGCGGCCCGCTGGCGGGCTTCGTCTTCGCTGTCCTCTGCACCATCGTGGCGATCGTCCTGCGCGAGCCACGCAAGGTTCTGCCGGTGCTGCTGGCAATCGGGATCGGGGTCGCCGTGCTGCCCTTCGTCTCCCTGCCGGAAACCTCGTCCGAACGCATCGGCGGCCTGGTCTCGAACCCGACCGGGGCCTTCAACGAGGACCTCCGCTCCCGCCTCTATGACAAAGGCTTCGAACTCGCCAAGGAAAACCCGGTGCGGGGGATCGGCGCCGGCGGCTTCTTCATCTACAGCTACGTGGTGACCAACCGCGAAGAGCGCTACCCACACAACATCTTCCTGGAGATGTCGGCTGAGCTGGGGCTGGCGCCGACCCTGCTGCTGGCGGCGTCGATCCTGATGATGCTGGCGCTTCTCTACAAGCGCGCCTGGGCGGCCAGGGGCGAGGACCGTACGCTCATCTACCTGCTCTCCGGGGTGTTCCTGGTCAATTTCTTCGCCACGCAGTTCTCCGGCGACTTCAACGACAACAAGACCTTCTGGGCCATGCTCGGCCTGGGCTGGCTCGTCGCCGCCTATGGCCTGAGGCCGGGAGGGGAGCCGGCCGGCGAGGCGCCGCCGGCTGAGCGCGAACTTCCGGCTGAGCGCGAGCTGGCGGTGAGACGGTGACCCCGACCGTCGACGTGGTCGTTCCCGCCTACAACGAGCGGGACCACATCGCCGCCTGCATCGCCGGCGTGCTTGCCCAGGACTATCCACCAGACCGGTTGCGCCTCTTGCTGGTCGATGCCGGCTCGATCGACGACACGGTGGAGATCGCGCAGCGGCACGCGGCTGAGGACGGGCGGATCGTCGTCGTCTCGGGAGAGGGGCGGCTGACGACCCCCGAGGCCCTCAACGCCGGCTTGCGCGTCTCGACTGCCGACGTCTTTGCCCGTGTCGATGCCCACGGATGCCCGGCGCAGGACTACATCTCGCGTGCCGTCGCCGCGCTCGAGGAGAGCGATGATTGCGTCGTCGGCGTCGGCGGGCAGCCGGGCTACTCCGGGGCCAGCCCCTTCGAGCGGGCCTTCACCCTGGCCCGGGGCTCCCGCCTCGGGGTCGGCGGCAGCGTCTACGCAGCTCCCGGGCAGCGGGAAATCGTCGACACCGTCCCCTGGGGGATATACCGGCGCTCGGCTCTGGAGGAGGTCGGCGGCTTTGACCCGGCGATGAACCACGGCGAGGACGAGGAGCTCAACTGGCGGCTGAAGCAGGCCGGCATGAGCGTGATGCTCGATTCCTCGATCCACTTCGAGTACGTGCCCCGCGCGACCCTCGGCGCAGCCTTTCGCCAGTACCGCAACTACGGCCGAGCCCGAGCTCGCGTGGTTGCCGCCCATCCCGACTTCCTCCGGCCCCGCCATGCGGCCCCTGCCGCCTTTGTGCTCGGCCTGGCAGGCCTGGCCGCGCTCAGCCCGTTCTCCGCGGCCGCCCGCGCCGGGTTGGCCGCGGCCGTCGGGGGTTATGCCCTGGCGGCGGGGGCCGGCGCGATCGCCGCCACGGGGCGCGCGGAGGTCAGTTTGGCGCCTCGCGTCGCGGCTTGCTTCTCCGCGCTTCATTTCGGGTATGGGGTGGGCACGATAGGCGGATTTGCCTCCGAGCTAAAGGTGCACGCGCTTGGCAGCCGATACCAGTCCCTATCCTGTCGAAGCCGATGAACGCACAGCAGCCACTCGATTTCTCCACCTTCGTCGCCGTCGTCCGGCGGCGTGCCAAATTGATCGCCGGCATCGCCGCTGCCGCCGCGCTGCTCGCCTTCGGCGTCTCGAGTCTGATGCCGGATCGCTACGACGCCAGTTCCAACGTCCTCTTCGGCCCGCCAGAGAGCCCGCCGCAGATCGACCCCAACGCTCCGCTGCCCGACATCTCCTCCGAACCGGAGCGAGTGGCGGCGACCAACCTGGCGCTCGCCTCACTCGACGTCGTCGCGCTCCGGGTGCAGGAGCGGATCGACAGCCCGAAGAGCGCAAAGGAGCTGCGCGAGAGCGTCACCATCGAGCCCCAGGGTCAGGCGGACCTGGCGAAGATAACCGCGGAGGGCGCGACCCCCCGCGAAGCGGCGCGCATCGCCAACGCCTTCGCCGCCGAGATCGTCGCGCTGAGGCGCGAAAAAGCGCAGGACCAGATCCAAGAGGTGATCGACGCGATCGAAGGCGAGCTGGCCGCGCAGTCGACCGCTCTCGGCTCTGAACTCGAGACGCGCGCGGAGCAGCTGAAGATCCAGAAGCAATTGGAGGCGGGCGACGCCGAGGTGGTCGAACTGGCGACTCCGCCGGCCAGCCCCAGCTCGCCGACCCCACTTCGCAATGCCATTATCGGGGGCGTGCTCGGACTGATCCTGGGAGTCGTCGTGGCCCTGCTGCTGCGCAGGCTCGACCGGCGCGTGAGCGACGAGGATGAGGTGGTCGAGATCGTCGACGCCCCCGTCATCGGGCGCATACCCGGAATCACCGACAAGGGCTGGAAGCATCACCTGGCCGTCGAGTCCTTCCAGCTCCTGCGGGCAAACCTGCAGCTGGCGAGCTCGACCGCAGAGGCCAGGACGTTCGCGATCACCAGCGCATTGCCCGAAGAAGGCAAGAGCACCGTGGCCCTCCGCCTCGCCCATGCCTTCGGCCTCAGCGGCGCGAGCGTGATCCTCGTCGACTGCGATCTCCGCCGGCCGACGCTGGACACCTCGCTCGACGTGAACGGCGACGCTGGCGTGACCACCGCGCTGTCGGCCGATGCAGGGGCAAGGGGCCTCTTGCAAGACACGTCGATGGAGGGGGTAAGGCTGTTGCCGGCTGGTCCCCTGACAATGATGCCCGGGTCCCTCGTGACCGGTGGCGATCACGACTTCGCGAAGCTGCTGCGGGAACTGGCGGCCCTCGCCGACTACGTTCTGGTCGATACCTCGCCGGTCACGATCGGTGCCGATGCGTCGATCATCGCGTCGAAGGTGGATGGGACCCTGCTGACCGTCGACATGGCCTCGGTCGACCGCAAAGTGCTCGTCGCGGCCGTGGGCCAGCTCCGCAACGCGGAAGCGAACATCGTCGGAGCGGTGATGAACCACGCCGACGAGCTGCTCAGCGACCGCTCCTACCAGGGTTACTACGGAGGGGTTGCCGACCGGATCACGACCGCGGCCCCGGTGGCGAAGAGGCAGGGAAGCCCCTCATCCGATTCGGTTCAAAACGCAAGCGCAGGCACGTCGACCCCCCAGGCTCGAAACGGGCATGCGAACGGCGTGCGCGACTCCGTGTCTCTCTGACCCGGCGGGATCGCCGAAGACTGGAAGTGACGACCTCAGTGAGCCTCGTCTGAGGCGTGGGCCGGCGGTCTTGACTCCTCGGCCAGGGAGGTGATCTCGAGCGGGCCGTGAGCGGCTGCCTCAAGGACGTCGGTGGCCTCTTCGGCGGAGCGGGCGTAGAGCTCGACCAGCATGTGGACGACGATCTGCTCCTCGTCGTGCTTGTGGAAGCGGACGTGGGTGAAGAACTCGCGCACACCGGCATCGCCGAAGGCGCCGTAGGTGAGGAACTCGATCGCTTCGGGGCCTGAGCAGGTCTCGACCCGGTCCTGGTCGACGCGGACCGTGCAGGAGGCGACCCAGGGGGTGCCGGCGACCATCCGCTCCCAGCGGTCCTCCACCGGCACCACGTGGTTGTCCTGGAAGGTGAGGTGGGGCTGGTCGTGCATGCAGTCGACGCACTGCACGAGGGCCTCCTGCACCTCGTCGACCCCCTCAGCGAGGATGCCGGTGCCGGGCTCGACACGGCGGATCGCGTCGTAGTGGATCTGGATCTCGAGGTTGCTCGACCAGCAGCGATAGCAGCGCAGCCAGGCCGAGCTCTCCCCGTGCAGCTCGCTCATGCCCCTATTGTCGCGCGTCGAGCCGATCGACGATCAGCCGTGCCAGCGCCAGCGAGGAGGTCGCCGCGGGCGAAGGCGCGTTGCGCACGTGGATCGCGTGCGCTGTGCGGTGCACGACGAAGTCGTCGACGAGGGCGCCGTCGCGGCCGAGAGCCTGGGCGCGGATGCCGGCCGGACCGGCCTCCGCGCGGACACCGCGCAGCGCCGGCACGAGGCGTGCGGCCTCGGCGACGAAGGCCCGCCGGCTGGTCGCGTGACGCAGCTCGTGCAGAGCGGCGCGGCGGTGGCGGGCGGCCATTCGCCAAGTGCCCGGCCAGGCGAGGGTTTGACCGAGGTCGCGCGGCCGCAGGGTGGTCAGCCGGTACGCGTCGCGGGCAGGGGCAAGCAGCGCGCTCGGGCCGATCAGCACACTGCCGTCGAGGCTGCGCGTCAGGTGGGCGCCGAGGAAGGGCAGCTCCGGGTCGGGGACCGGGTAGACGTTGGCGCGGATCAGCTCCGCCTCGGCAGGGCGCAGCCGCAGGTAGGCGCCGCGGAAGGGGACGATGCGTGGGTCGCGCGGGGCACCGCAGGCGACCGCGAGGCGGTCCGACCAGAGCCCGGCGCAGAAGACCGCCGCCGAGGTCGCTGTGGTGCCGTGTGCGTGCCGGATCGCGATTCCCCCCGGCCGTTGCGCGACGCCGATCACCCGCGTGCCGAAGTGAGTCGTGCCTCCGCCGGCGCGAACGTCGGCGGCGTAGGACTCGGCCACGGCGACGAAGTCGACCACGCCGGTTTGCGGGGAGTGCAGCGCGGCGACGCCGCGCGCGGCCGGCTCGACCTCGGCGATCTCCTCCCTGGCGAGCCGGCGCAGGCCGGGAACGCCGTTTGCCCGCCCGCGTCGCTCCAGCTCGTCGAGGCGCTCGAGCTCACTCTCGTCGACGGCGACGACGAGCTTGCCCGAGCGTTCGAACGGGACCCCACGCTCCTCGCAGTATGCGTAGAGCTCCCGGGCTCCTTCGACGCAGAGCCGCGCCTTCAGCGAGCCGGGCTCGTAATAGATCCCAGCGTGCACGACGCCGCTCGAGCGCCCGGTCTGGTGGCGGCCGATCCGGTCCTCTCCCTCGAGCACGCAGAGCCGTGCCCCGGGCCGCCTGGCGAGCAGCTCCCGCGCCACGGCCAGGCCAAGGATGCCGCCGCCGACGACGACGTGGTCACACTCCCGCGGTGGCTGTCGGTCGACGATCCCCACGCCGGCGCGGTCGCGGCTCAAGCAGCGGCGCGAGCGCCGGCGCGGCGGGCGACCAGATCGACGATCTCGCCCATGATCTTGTTGATGTCGAAGTCCTTCGGCGTGTAGACGCCGTCGACCCCGGCCTCGCGCAGGCGCTCGGCGTCCGCCACCGGGATGATCCCGCCCACGACCACGGGCACGTCGACGTCTTCCTCACGCAGCAACCGCACCACCTCTGGGATCAGCTCGAGGTGGGAGCCGGAGAGGATCGAGAGGCCGACGACGTCGACGTCCTCCTGCAGGGCGGACTCGGCGATCTCCTCCGGGGTGAGCCTGATTCCCTGGTAGATCACCTCCATGCCGGCGTCGCGGGCGCGCAGGGCGATCTGCTCGGAGCCGTTGGAATGGCCGTCGAGGCCGGGCTTGCCGACCAGGATCTTGATCCGGTGGCCGATCGTCTCGGAGACCTCGTCGACGCGGCGGCGAATCTGCTCCAGCTGCTCGCGATCGGCGGCCGGGGCGGCCCCGCTGACGCCGGTCGGGCCCCGGTAGGCACCGAACGCCTCGCGCAGCACCTCGGCCCACTCGCCGGTCGTCGCGCCCGCCTTGGCGGCGGCGATCGTCGCCGGCATGATGTTCTGGCTGTCGTCGGCGGCGACTCGGCCCAGCTCCGCCAGCGCGGCCTGCACGTCCTCCTCGTCGCGCTCGCTCTTCCATGACTTCAAAGCCTCGACCCGCTCGCGCTCGACCTCGGGGTCCGGCGTCAGGATGCCGCCGTCGGCACCTGCGGTCAGCGGCGAGTCCTCGCTCTCGGTGAAGCTGTTCTGGCCGACGACCTTCTGCTCGCCGGACTCGATCCGGGCGACCCGCTCCCGGTGGGACTCGACCAGGCGGGCCTTCATGTACGGGACGGCGGAAACGGCTCCGCCATGCTCCTCGACCACTGCCATCTCGGCGCGGGCCCCCTCGATCAGCTCGTCGACCAGGCCGTCCATCACCACCGAGCCCTCGAAGACGTCGGGGTACTCGAGCAGGTCGGTCTCGTTGGCGAGCACCTGCTGGATGCGCAGGCTCCACTGCTGGTCCCAGGGGCGGGGGAGCCCCATCGCCTCGTTCCAGGCGGGCAGCTGGAGGGCGCGGGCGCGGGCGTCGCGACTCAGCGTCACCGCAAGCGCCTCCAGCACGATCCGCTGGATGTTGTTCTCCGGCTGCGCCTCGGTCAGGCCAAGGCTGTTGACCTGGACTCCGTAGCGGAAGCGCAGCATCTTCTCGTCGGTGACGCCGTAGCGCTCGCGGCCGATCTCGTTCCAGAGCCGGCCCATCGCGCGCAGCTTGGCGATCTCCTCGATCAGCCTGATGCCCGCGTTAACGAAGAAGGAGATGCGCCCGAAGACCTTGGGGAAGTCGGCGTCGGCGACCTGGCCGCGCGCCTTCACCTCGTCGAGCACGGCGATCCCGGTGGAGAGTGCGTAGGCGATCTCCTGCACCGGCGTCGCTCCCGCCTCCTGCAGGTGGTAGCTGCAGATGTTGGTCGGGTTCCAGCTCGGCACCTCGTTGACCGAGAAGGCGACCATGTCAGCGATCAGCCGCATCGAGGGCTCGGGCGGGAAGGCGTAGGTGCCGCGCGAGAGGTACTCCTTGATGATGTCGTTCTGGGTCGTCCCCTTCAGCTTGGAGCGGTCGACGCCGTTCTCCTCGGCGACCGTCACGTAGAGCCCGAGCAGCCAGGCGGCGGTGGCGTTGATCGTCATCGAGGTGTTCATCTCGTCGAGTGGGATGCCGTCGAAGAGCTGGTGCATGTCGCCCTTGTGGGCGACCGAGACGCCGACCTTGCCGACCTCGCCGCGGGCGAGGACGTGGTCGGGGTCATAGCCGGTCTGGGTGGGCAGGTCGAAGGCGACCGAGAGGCCGGTCTGGCCCTTGGCCAGGTTGCCCCGGTAGAGCTCGTTGGAGCGCCGGGCGTCGGAGTGCCCGGCGTAGGTGCGCATCACCCAGGGGCGGTCGCGCTCGGGGAGGCGGTGCTCGCTCACACCCCAATCTTATTTGGGTCGCCCCGAAATACGCCGTTCACCGGCCGCCGGGCCGCATCTTTCCCCCTGGCCTGTGTTTAGGCTGCGAGATTGTGAAGGCACTACGCACAGGCGCGCTCGTCGCTCTGCTGGCCGCGTTGCTGGCCCTCGTCCCGACGGCCGGAGCGGCCCTGGTCGGCATCTACCGCAACGGTATGGAGAGCGCGGGGCAGCTCTCGCAGATCGCCAAGCTCTCCGGGAATCGCTGTGGCCGCGGTGGTGCCGAGCGGGCCTTCGGCATCGTCATCGGCAAGCAGACCAAGGAGTGCTCCTACCGAACCCCGGTGGTCGGGCGCGACCTGGAGATCGCCGCGACCGAGCGGCTGCTCGGCAAGACTCCGAAGTCCGTGCAGAAGGCCGCCTACCTCGGCCTCGACCTGCGGGCTGGCGGCGGCGCGCGCTACCAGCTGGCCGCCTACCCGTTCCAGCGCAAGGCCCAGCTGCGCAAGATCCTCCCCGATGGCAGCATCGAGTACCTGCAGATCGCCAAGGACGTGCCCGGAATCGAAGGGGTCGATCGCGAGAACGACCTGCGGCTTCGCGCCTTCAACGTCACCGAGGGCGAAGAGAAGGGGAGCTGCCACATCCTCGCCTACGTCGGCGGCGAACTGGTTGCCGATGTGACGGACGCGGGAGCGGGAGAACTGGCCGGCCGTGCGTCGGGGTTCTCGGTCGGGTCCGCCAAGGTGGCCAAGGGTGCGCAGGCGACGGTCGACAACGTCGTAGTTCGAGTTCCGAGTCCGTTTTAGCGGGCGGCTTTTGTGTGGGGGGACGCCGGTACCTCTACCCAAAACGCTCGGCGGGAGCCTCGCTTGAGTGTTTTGGGTAGAGGTACCGGCGTCCCCTCGACAGCGCGCTAGCTTCGGAAGCTCCCTCCCGACGTGTCATTCCGGCTCCCCGAAAGCTTCACATGTCCTGAGTGCCGTTACGGGCGCCCCAAGCTTTTTAAAAGCTGGGGGACCCTGGGGCCGGTTTCGCAGCTCCGGCGTTACCGGGTGACGTGTTGGGGCCCGGGTCGGTTGGTGGCTGCGGCCCTCCCCCTCTCCGGCCCTTACTCACCCTTCTCCACCGCTTGCTCCGCCAGCCGGTAGACGTGTTCCACGGTGCCCCGCCGGGGTCGTGTTTCGGCCAGCTCGATGCAGCCCAGGTTCCTCAGCACGCGGACGTGGTAGGCGACGGTGCGAACGTCGAGGTCTAGTCTTTCGGCGATCAATTTCGGACTGTCGATTCCCTCGGCTATGAGGCTCAGGGCTTCCGCTCGCAGCGAGCTGGAGAGGGCTTTTGCCAGGCGCTGGTCAATCGAGACAGGGTGCGGTCGCACGAGTCCAGGTCTCCGGAATAGTTTGCATTGGTCATAAGAAGTCTAAGCCATAACTAACTTGAGTAGTTAAGTACACTTTAAGACGAATGGTGGAGCCCCCCACGGTCGCGCCTTCCCCGGTGCAGCAACTTTCCGCATAATGGCGAGCGTGTCGACTTCGACGGTGGAGAGGCCGCGCACCGACGGGCCGGGCTCGGACCTGGGTGGCGACTGGCGCGTGATCGTCCGCAACGACGGTCACAACACCTTCGACCACGTGGCCGAGTCCCTGGCGCGCGTGCTGCCGGGGGTATCGCTTGAGAAGGGCCACCAGCTGGCCGAGAGCATCCACAACAACGGCCTGGCGATCGTCTGGTCGGGGCCGCGCGAGCCGGCAGAGCACTACTGGCAGCAGCTCAAGTCCGCCGGCTTGACGATGGCGCCCCTGGAGCGAGCTTGAGCTCTACTCGGCGACGAGCAGTTCGTGCCAGCTGGGAAGCAGCGGTAGGTCGTAGAGGTCGATGACGGCGGCGCGGGCTGCCGCGATCTCCTCCGAGAACCAGTAGCGCTCGAAGTCGGCGCGGCTCTCCCAGGTCGAGGACTGGCGGATCGCCAGCGGATCGTCGGTCGAACGGGTCAGCGACCAGCTCTTGGCGCCGTAGGCCGGCATCTTCGCCGCTGCCGGCTCCCAGAGGTCGAGAAAGCGGTCGGCCCGGAAGGGGGCGACGTGCCAGTCCAGTACGCAAACCTCGCTCATCAGGCTCCCACCTCCGCCCGGATCGCGCCCGGGCCGTCCTCGTTCTTGCCCTCGTCCTCGGACTCGGCCCCGACCAGGATCGAGATCTTGCCGAGGTGCTTGTTTTCGTGCAGAAGCTGGTGCGCCTCGGCGACTCCGTCGAAGCCCATCGTCTGCCAGATCACCGGGCGGACCTTGCCCTCGGCCATCAGCTGGTTGGCCTTCATGCACTCGTAGGCGTTGGCGAAGTGCGAGCCGATGATCTGCTTCTGGCGCATCCACAGGTAGCGCACGTCGAAGTCGAGCTGGAAGCCCGAGGTGGCGCCGCAGATGACGACTTTGCCAAACGGCTTGACGACGAAGACCGAGGTCGGGAAGGTCGCCTGACCGACGTGCTCGAAGACGATGTCGGGGGCGTCGCCGAGGATCTCCTTGACCCGCTTGGCGAAGCCGCGCGAGGCCTTGAAGCGCTCCTTGTCGGCGGCGGGGTCGGTGAGGTTCTCCTTGGTCCGCATCATCTCGCCGAACTCGGCCCGGTTGATGTAGTCGACCGCGCCGAGCTGCTTGATCAGCTCGCCCTTCTCCTCGGAGGAGACGACGCCGACCGCGTTGGCGCCGGCTGCCTTGCAGAGCTGCACGGCGAAGACGCCGAGGCCGCCGGCTGCGCCCCAGATCAGCACGTTGTGGCCAGGCTGCAGCTTGCACTGGTCGATCAGCATCCGGTAGGCCGTGAAGTAGGTGAGTCCGTAGGCGGAGGAGTCGGCCCAGGAGAGGTTCTGGGGGCGGGGGAGGAGCTGCTGCGCCTGCACCTTGGTGAACTGGGCGAAAGAGCCCCAGGTCGTCTCGTAGCCCCAGATCTTCTGGCTCGGCGCCGCCAGCGGGTCGAGGCCGTGGACCTCGACGTCCTCGTAGGAGGCCTGGTTGCAGTGGACGACGACCTCGTCGCCGGGCTTCCAGCGGGTGACGCCCTCGCCGACCTTCCAGACGATCCCCGATGCGTCGGAGCCGCCGATGTGGTGGCCGTACTCGGGGTGGTCCCCGTAGGGGAAGACCGAGACCGGCTTGCCCAGCGCCGCCCAGACGTTGTTGAAGTTGACCCCGGCCGCCATCACGCGCACGACGACCTCGAAGGCGCCGGGCTCGGGCACCTCGATCTGCTCTAGCTGGAAGGCGTCCTTGGGCTCGCCCTCGCGCTCCTGGCGAATCACCCAGGCCGCCATCTTGTCGGGCAGCGTCCCCGGCTCGACATCGAGCTTGGACACCTCGGCTACGTCTACGGC
>DATDAQ010000149.1:0-22120 GCA_036525295.1 Solirubrobacterales bacterium
CGATCCAGCACCCGGTGCAACACCTCGTCTGCTACGCGATCACCCAACCGACAAAACGCCGGGATGTCGAGATCCGTAACCAGTTCGAGCAGCAGGTGCTGCGGACGATCCGCCCGGTCGAGCTTTGCGTGCCGTCGGTCAAGGGCCCGCCGTAAAGCCCCCCGCGCTGGATCGACCGGGCTCGGCGCTAGAAGTGCACGATCGGGATGATCAGGATCGCGACGATGTTGGCGACCTTGATCATCGGGTTGATCGCCGGCCCGGCCGTGTCCTTGTAAGGATCGCCGACCGTGTCGCCGGTCACCGAGGCTTCGTGGGCCAGCGTGCCCTTGCCGCCGTGGGCGCCATCCTCGATCAGCTTCTTCGCATTGTCCCAGGCGCCACCACCGGCCGTCATCGAGACGGCGGCGAAGAGACCGACGACGATCACGCCGATCAGCAGGCCACCCAGCGCGTCGACGCTGAGCAGGCCGACGATCACCGGGATGACGATCGGGATCAGCGAAGGCAGGATCATCTCCCTCTGGGCGGCAGCGGTGACAATCGCCACCGTCTTGCCGTACTCGGGCTTTTCCGTGCCGTCCATGATCCCGGGGTGCTCGCGGAACTGTTGGCGAACCTGTTCGACCACCTCGCCACCGGCGCGGCCAACAGCCTCGATCGCGAGAGCCGAGAACAGGTAGACCATCATGCCGCCGATGATCAGCCCGATCAGCACGTCCGGGCTGGTCAGGTTGAAGAGGCCGTTGAGGTCGAACCCGGCGGGCGCCTCGTCGGCCAGCTCGCTCTTGAAGGCGGCGAACAGCACCAGCGCGGCGAGCGCGGCGGAGCCGATCGCGTAGCCCTTGGTGACCGCCTTGGTCGTGTTGCCGACCGCGTCGAGCGGATCGGTGACGTTGCGCACCTCCTCGGGCAGCTCCGCCATCTCGGCGATGCCGCCGGCGTTGTCGGTGATCGGCCCGAAAGCGTCAAGCGCGACGATCAGCCCGCAGAGCGAGAGCTGAGCGACGACGGCGATGCCGATGCCGTAGATGCCCGCCAGCTCGTTGGCACCGAGGATCGCCAGCGCCAGGACGATCGCCGGAGCGGCGGTCGACTGGAAGCCCTGGGCGAGCCCCTGGATGATGTTCGTCGCGTGGCCCGTCTCCGAGGCCTTGGCGATCGCCTTCACCGGCCGGAAGCGGGTCGACGTATAAAATTCGGTAATCACGAAGAGCAGCGCGGTCACAGCGATGCCGATCACGGCGCAGAGCCAGAGGTCCATCACGCTCACCGCATCGGCGCCGACGCTGAGGCCGAAGCTAACCGCGTCGCTCATCAGCCAATCGGTGATTGGGTAGAAGGCGGCGATCGAGAGGATCCCGGAGATGATCAGGCCCTGGTAGAGGGCTCCCTCGACCCGGTCGGTTTTGGTCCGCACCGAGAGCGCCCCGATGATCGAGGCGATGATCGCCACGCCACCGAGCACCAGCGGGTAGATCGCCACCTCGCGCAGGTAGTCGCCACCGGCGCCGGTGAAGGTGAGCACGCCGAGCAGCATCACGGCGACCGAGGTGACCGCGTAGGTCTCGAAGAGGTCCGCGGCCATGCCGGCGCAGTCGCCGACGTTGTCGCCGACGTTGTCGGCGATCACGGCCGGGTTGCGCGGGTCGTCCTCGGGGATCCCCGCCTCGACCTTGCCGACCAGGTCGGCGCCGACGTCGGCGGCCTTGGTGAAGATGCCGCCGCCGAGCCTGGCGAAGACCGAGATCAGCGAGCCTCCGAAGCCGAGGCCGATCAGCGCGTCGACCGCATGCTTGTCGGTGCTACCGGTGGCAACCAGAATGCCGTAGTAGCCGGCGACGCCGAGCAGCGCCAGGCCGACGACGAGCATGCCGGTGACCGAGCCGCCCTTGAAGGCGACGTCGAGGGCCGGCGGTACGCCACCGCGCGCCGCCTCGGCAACGCGGGAGTTGGCCCGCACCGAGAGGTTCATGCCGATGAACCCAGCCGCGCCCGAGAGAACGCCTCCGATGACGAAACCAACGGCGGTCTCCCAGTTCTGCAGCAGTAGGAGCACGATCGCAATCGGCACGGCGACCGCCGCAATGATCGTGTACTGGCGGCTCAGGTAGGCCTTTGCGCCCTCCTGCACCGCGCCCGAGATCTCCTGCATGCGCTCGTTGCCGGGCGACTTCGCCAGCAGGCGCTGCGTGATGATGAGTCCGTACAACACCGCCGCCCCCGCGCAGACAAGCGCGACGACGACTCCGTAATCGGTCAAGAAGCTGGTCAAGAGAGGTTCCTCCGGAATGGTTTAAGCGGCGCGGGAGTCTATATAGGCGAGCGGCGAATGCGCTCCCAGAGCGGTCCTACGCCTGCCGGCTTGCCTGTGGAACGGCGGTGTAGGTGCGCTTCGTCTCCGCCACGGCGTCCCGGTAGACGTCCTCGATAGCCGCTCCGACATCGACCGCCTCGCGCGCCCGCTGGGCGCCGTTGCGGGCCGGAAGGTCGACCTCGATACCCAACTGGGAACGCGCCGGCTCGGTCCAGGCGAGCAGCGACTCGAGTGCAGCGGGTGCCTCCACCTCGACGCCGCGGCGGAAGTCGATCTGCCGTCCGTCCATCCCGTAGCGGATTGCGCGCCAGAGGTTCTCCTCTATCTCGCGGTCGGCAAGCGGCCGCCCCGCGCCGTCGTAGCCGTGCTCGTCGTAGGAGAGCGCGGTCTGGGCGATGCAGCCGGCGATCAGCCCAGCGAGGGCGAAGGACTCTTCCCCGCGCGTCTGCGCGTCGCATATACGCACCTCGACCGTGCCGAAGGAGTGGTGCGGGCGCACGCTCCACCACAGCTGCGTCGACTCGACGACCGAGCCGGCACGCTCGAGGGTGCCGATGAAGTCGGCATAGCTGGCCCAGTCGACGAAGGGGCTGGGCACCCCGCAGCGGGGAAACGTGCGGGTGAAGATCTCGGTCCGCACCGTGTGCAGGCCGCTGTCGCGACGGTCGAGGAACGGCGAGTTGGTCGAGACCGCGAGCAGCAGCGGCAGCAGCTCGCGCATCCAGTCGCAGACGGCGATCGCGCGGTCGGCACCGCGAACGCCCATGTGCACGTGCATGCTCCACGTGTTGTTGCGCTGGGCAACGTAGCCGAGTTCATGGCGCAGGCGGTTGTAGTGCGGCGTGTCGATGATCCGCTGGTCGAGATAGTTCGCCCAGGGGTGCGTTCCCATCGCTCCCAGAGCCAGGCCCATCCCCTCGACCAGCTCGAAGAGGCGAACGCGCCGTTCGCGCTGCAGCGCCACCGCCTCGGCAAAGTCACCGGCGCGGCCGGAGCGAATCTCGATCTCCGACGCGATCAGCTCCCCCGCCGCGGACTCGACAAGCAGATCGTCCCCCTGACAGGCGGCGTAGACGTCCTCGAAGCGATGCTCCAGCTCCAGCGTCGCGGGATCGAGAATCGCGAACTCCTCCTCAAGGCCGATGGTGAAGTCGGCGGAGGACTCGAACGTCTCCCGAGCGCGGTCGAGGTCCAGGGACAAGAGTCAGCCTCAGGTCAGGTAGAAGTAGAGCGCGTAGAGGAGGTCGACCGCGGGGCTCGAGGTGTGAACCGTCACCTCCGGCGGCACCTGGAGAAGCTGCTCGGAGTAGTTGAAGATGATCTTCACCCCGGCCTCGACCAGCCGGTCGGCGACCGCCTGGGCCGCGGCGGCCGGCACGGCGAGCACGCCGACGACGATCTCCTGCTCGGCCACGACCGACTCCAGCTCGGAGAAGTCGCGCACCCGCATGTCGCCGACCTCACTGCCGACCACCCCGCTGTCGACGTCGAACATGGCGACGATCTGGAAGCCGTGGTCGGCGAAGATGTCGGAGCTGGCGATCGCCTGGCCGAGGTTGCCGGCGCCGAAGAGGGCAATGTTGTGCTGGCCGGAGGTGCGCAGGATCTTGCGGACCTCCGCCACCAGGGAGTCGACGTTGTAGCCGACGCCGCGCTTGCCGAACTTGCCGAAGCCCGAGAGATCGCGGCGGATCTGGGTCGGGTTGATGTGCGTGTACTCGGAGAGTTCCTGCGAGGAGATCGTCTCGCGGCCCATCTTGCGGGCCTGCGTCAGCACCTGCAGGTATCGCGAGAGCCGTGCCGCCACGCCGAGCGAGAGGCGCTCGCCCTCGACGATCAGTCCGTCTGCCGTGTCTTGCTCTTCGATCAGGGGATTCACGCCCCCACAGTATCGAGCCTCATCCGCACCGCAGGCTCGTCGAGGACCAGCTCGGACACGACCATGCCGTCTACCTCCACTACTGGAATTTTCTCCAGCATTCGCCGCAGCAGCAGCTCCTCACTCTCGATGTCGACCTCGTGCAGCTCGAAGCGGTAGCCCTCGGCATGCAGGGCCACGAGCGCCTCGACCGCTTCCGCGCAGAGGTGACACTCCGGCCGGGAGTAGACCGTGACCCTGTTCACGCGGCTCGCTTGCCCGTGGCGAAGGCGTCGTAGGCAAGGTAGCCGGGGTATGGGATCGGCTCGGCGAAGCGAGCGGCGGAGCCGATCATCGCGGCGTTGTCCGTGCAGAGTTCGAGCCCGACCAGCTTGAGGGCGACCCCGTTGCGCTCGCAGGCCTCGCGCACCGACTCGCGCAGCGGCCCGTTCGCGGCCACGCCCCCGCCCAGGGCGACGGCCTGCCAATCCCCTCGTTTCAGCGCGCGCTCGAGCTTGGCGACGAGCTGACCGACGGCGGCGGCCTGGAAGCTGGCCGCGAGGTCGGCACGCCGCTCGCTCACGCCGTCGGGGCCGAGATCCCGGCAGAGGTAGACGAGGGCGGTCTTCAGGCCGCTGAAGCTGAAGTCGAGGCCCGGGTCGCGGCTCATCGCCACCGGCATCTCGAACGCCGCGGGATCGCCCTCGCGGGCCAGCTTTTCCAGCGCCGGCCCGCCCGGATAACCGAGACCGAGCAGACGGGCGACCTTGTCGAACGCCTCCCCGGCCGCGTCGTCGAGGGTCTGGCCGAGCACCTCGTGGCCGGCGTGGTCGCGCACGGCTGCCAGCAGCGTGTGGCCGCCGCTGGCGAGGAGGCAGAGGAAGGGCGGTTCGAGCGGCTCCGGCTCGAGGAAGTTGGCGGCGACGTGTCCCTGTAGATGGTCGACCGGGATCAGTGGCAGGCGGCGCGGGGCGGCGATCGCCTTCGCCGTACTCACCCCGATCAGCAGCGCACCGATCAGTCCGGGGCCGGCGGTGACGGCCACCGAGCCCACGTCGTCGAGCGTAGCGCCGGCCTCGCTCAGAGCGGCCTCGACGACCGGGGCCGCCAGCTCCAGGTGGTGGCGCGAGGCGACCTCGGGCACGACACCCCCGAACTGCGCGTGCGCCGCCGCCTGCGAGGAGATCGTGTTGGCGAGCACGCGCGGCCCGTCCAGCACCGCCGCGCAGGTGTCGTCGCATGAGGTCTCGATCGCGAGCAACAGCGCGCCGGCTAGTCCAGCCACATGATCAGAGCGTCCTCGCCGTTGTCCTGGTAGTAACGAGGCCGCACCCCAGCCGAGCGGAAGCCGAGTCTCTCGTACATCGCGATCGCGGGCCGGTTGGAGACCCGGACCTCGAGGGTGAAGGGAAGCCGGCCTCCCCCCTCCTCGACCAGGTGGGAGATCAGGCCGCGGGCGACGCCGGTGCGCCGGTGCTCGGGTGCGACGGCGACGTTCATCAGGTGCCAGACCTGGTCATAGCGCGAGCAGACCAGGTAGCCGTGCAGCTCGTCCGCGTCGGTCGCCGCGAGGCAGATGCCCGATGGCTTGGAGAGCTCGAGCACGAACATCGCCAGCGACCAGGGAGTGGGAAAGGAACGGCGCTCGATCGAGATCACCGCGGGCAGGTCGCTGTAGGCGAGCCGCCTTATCTCGACTCCCTCGATCGCCTCAGTTGGCTGTCCGGACATCGTTTCGCTCACGCCATCGCTGCGCATCGGGAGGTCTCAGGTAGATCGGCTCGAGCCGGTCGCCGTCCCCGCCTTCATCGGCCTCGGCGAGCGCGCACACGTGCCGCGCCGCGACCCGGTGGACGGGGTCGGCGTCGCCGGGGACCTCGACGTCCCGACTCGCCAGCTCATCTCGAAATCGTACCGCTCCCGATCCGACCGCCAGGGACGGTTGCGGAAGAGCCCCGACGCGGTCTGCCAGCTCCGCGGGCTTGGCCACGAAGGGCTCCCAGAGCCGCGAGCCATCAGCCGAGTAGAGCGCGGCAAACACCTCCCCGCGGCGCGCGTCGAGCACGGCCAGGCAGGCCCGGTCCGGGCCCACGGCCTCGCCCGCCGCGCGGCCGAGCGCGTCGAGGGTGCAGATCCCCGTCACCGGCAGGCCGGTGCTCGCCGCCAGGCCGCGAGCCGTGGCGATCGCGATGCGGATCCCGACGAAGGAGCCCGGGCCGAGACCGACCGCGATTCGGCCGACCGCCCCCCAGCCACCGATAGCCGCCACCGCGCGCTCGACCTCGGCAAGCAGAGCGGTCGAGTGCCGCGGGCTCCCGTCGGGCCCGAGCCCGAGCCGCTCTTCGTGCATCGCCGTGCCGCCGCGCGTCGAGCAGACAGCGGTGTCGGCGGTCGCCGTGTCGAAACCGACGACAGCGATCTCGGTTCTCAGGCGGTCAATCAGAGACGTTGAAGATGAAGAGGCCGACGCGTTTGCCCCCAACGAACCAAGTCACCCGGTGCTTGCCGGGGATGTTGGAGGTGATCTTGTTGACGTAGAGCTTTCCCTGTTTGGCGGGCTGGGCTTTCGCGCAGATGTTTTCCCCAGTCGGGAACTTGACGCAGATGCTGTAGTCGACTTCGCCTTGGAGGCTTTTGAAGAAAGCTCCCTTTTTGCTTTTCTTCGGGCATTTGTGCGCCGGGGTCGCGTTCTGGGAGACACCGCAGGCGACGTAGTGCCGGTAGGCCGCCGCCCCGGCGGATGCAGGTGCAAGGCTGACCAGCGCGGCGGCCGCCAGCAGCGCGGCGCCCAGCGTCTTCAGTCCCTTCATCGGCATCCCTCCAGTTCGCGTTTCGACGTCTGTTCGATGCTACATGGACCCACTGTCTACCGAACACGCCTATTTGCGGGCGGATGCGGCGAGAATCTCGATCTCGCGGCGCTCGCCGCCCGCGTGCGCGAGGCGCACCGCCAATACCCGCCTGTCGGCGAGCTGGGGCTCGGCAACGGCGGGCCACTCAACGAAGGCGACCGCGTTCGCAACCAGGTAGTCGTCGAGGAGGGCCGGATCCTCACCTTCGAGGCCGCCCTCCAGCCGGTAGAGATCGAGGTGGGCGACCGGCACCCGCCCGCCCTCGTAGCGGTGGCCGATCGTGAAGGTGGGTGAGGTGACCGGCGACTCGATGCCGAGCGCCCGGCAGGCGCCGCGGATCAGGGTCGTCTTGCCGGCGCCGACCTCGCCGCTGACGACGACCACGTCGCCGGGCGCGAGCCGCTCGGCGAGCTCGGCGCCGAGGGCTTCGGTCGCCGCGGCGGACTGCGTGAGAACCAGGCGCCGCCTCCTCTGCTCTCGCTCACTCGCAGTCACGAAACCGGCAATCTTGCGAGTTCGCTTCCGCGTCCGGGGGCGGCTATCACCCGAAGAAGCCGAGCTGGTCGGCGGGGGGCTCGGGCGCCGAATCCGCCTCCTGCGCCTCCTCGAGAGGCTCTTCGACGGCGACCGGGGGACCCATAGCCAGCAGATCCGGGATGGTGGCGAAGTCCCCGCGCAGGGTCTCCTTCACGGCCGGTGTGCGCAGCGCGGCCGCCGGGTGGAATATCGGCAGCAGGAAGACCGTGCGGCTGCCCAGCTCGTGCACCTGGGGCGTTCCGCGCACCCGGGTGATCCCAGCCGGGTTGCCGGTGAGCAGCTTGGTGGCGAAGTTGCCCAGCGTGCAGATGACCGTGGGCTCGATCAGGCGCACCTGCTCGAAGAGGTAGGGACGGCAGGCCTCGATCTCCTGGGGCTGCGGGTCGCGGTTCCCCGGCGGGCGGCTCTTCAGCACGTTGGCGATGAAGACCTCTTCGCGCGAGAGCCCGATCTCCTCCAGCATCTGGTTGAGCAGCTGGCCGGCGCGGCCGACGAAGGGAAGGCCCTGGCGGTCCTCTTCGGCCCCCGGGGCCTCGCCGACGAACATCAGGTCCGCATCGGCGTCGCCGGCGCCGAAGACGGCCTTGGTCCGCGTCTCGTGCAGGGGGCACTTCGTGCAGACCTGGACCTCCTTGTAGAGCGCGACCAGCTCTTCGCGCCGCTCCTCCGCGGTGGCCATCAGAGCTCTCCGGAGGCGCGCTTGCGCTTGGTCTCAGCCAGGCGCTCGCCGCGCGCCGCTTCGCGCTCGCGGCGCTGCGATTCCCCCGAGCGGACCCCGGCACCCCGGGGTTGACGGCCAGGCGGGGAGACCGGCGAGAGCAGTCGCCGTGTGCGGCCCGAGCCACAAGCCGGGCAGGCGAGGCTATGCGTATCGCTCCGCGCCAGCTCCTCGAAGCGGTCGCCGCACTGCTCGCACTCGAACTCGTAGACGGGCACTCTGGCGCCCATATTAGGTCGCTAGGACAGCGGCTCCCAGTCCCAGGCCTTCGCCGAGGTGAGACTCTCCTGTTCGAGGTAGCGGCGCAGCTCCGCCAGCTCGGCCGGCTCGATGCCGTAGACGTGGTCGGGTTCGGGGAAGTGACGGGTGCGGACCTCGTCGACGTACTGGCGGACGCCGCCGACCATCTCGTCGTGGACGTGGGCGTATTGCTTGACGAATTTGGCCATGCGGCCGGTGGTGATGCCGAGCAGGTCGTGGAAGACGAGGACCTGGCCCGCAGTCGCCGGGCCGGCGCCGATGCCGATCGTCGGGATCTCGAGCTTCTCGACGATCGCCTCGGTAACGGCGGCTGGCACGGCCTCGAAGACGATCGCGAAGCAGCCGACCGCCTGCAGTGCAAGCGCGTCCTCGCAGAGCTGGATCGCGCTCTGCGCGGTCTTGCCCTGGGCTTTGTAGCCGCCGAGCGCGGTGGCCGTCTGGGGCGTGAGGCCGACGTGGCCCATCACCGGGATACCGGAACGGACGATCGCGCGGGCGCGCTCGACCGAGACCCCCCCCGCCTCCAGCTTTACCGTCTGGCAGCCGGTCTCCTTGACCAGGCGCTGGGCGTTGCCGATCGCCAGCTCGTTGCTCGCCTCGTAACTGCCCATCGGCATGTCACCGACCATCAGCGGTGTCTTCAGCCCGCGCCGCACGGCCTTGCCGAGGACGATCATCTCCTCCATCGAGACGGCCTCCGTGCCGGGGTGGCCGAGCACGACCATCGCCGCCGAGTCGCCGACCAGGACGACGTCGGCGCCGGCCTCCTCGGCGACCCTGGCCGAGGGGTAGTCGTAGGCGGTGACCATCGCGATCGGCTCGCCTGCCGCTTTCATCTCCGCCAGGCGGGGCAGGTTGACCGGCCTGCGCCCCTCCGGCGGCGGCGCGGTGTGCGAGCGAGCGCCGAAGCTCATCAGGCCATCTCCGCGTCGGACGCGTGCGCCGGCTCGGCGAGGAGCACCTCGGGGTGGCTGTCGACGGCGACGATCTCGTTTTGGTCGTCGACGTGGACGACGACCGGCGAGTAGGCCTCGAGGTCGCTCTCGTCATAGGCGCCGAAGGAGGCGACGATGATCTTGTGGCCGGGGCGGGTCAGGTGGGCGGCGGCGCCGTTCACCTGCATCGTCTTCGAGCCGGGCTCGCCGTCGATCACGTAGGTGACGAAGCGCGCTCCGTTGTCGATGTCCCAGACGTGGACCTGCTCGTTGGTGATCAGGTCCGCGCTCGCCATCAGCTCGGTGTCGATCGTGATGCTGCCGATGTAGTCGACGTCGCAGTCGGTCACCGTCGCGCGGTGGATCTTGGACTTGAGCATCTGCCTTTGCATCCGGCCTCCCGTTCAGCTCTTTCGAATTTCCTGTTTCAAGGTTGGATCAAGACGTTGTCGATCAGGCGAGCGCCGCCGACGTGGGCGGCGACCGCGATCAGGGTCGGGCGGTCGCCCAGCTCGGCGACCTCGGTCAAGCTCTCGGCGTCGCGTGCCTCCAGGTACTCGGGCTCGACCCCGGCGGCGTCCAGCTCGGCGCGAGCGGCCCGCAAGCCGGCATCAAGGCCCTCGGTGCGGGCCGTCTCCTCTGCGGCACGCAGCGCCCGTGAGAGCGCGACCGCCTGCGCCCGCGCGCGAGGGTCGAGGTAGGCGTTGCGCGAGCTCATCGCCAGGCCGTCGGCCTCGCGCACGGTCGGCAGCACCTCCACCCTCACGGGGATGTCGAGGTCGCGGACCATGCGGCGGATCACCGCAACCTGCTGGGCATCCTTCTGGCCGAAATAGGCGACGTCGGGCTGGATCGAGTTGAAGAGCTTGGCGACGACGGTGGTCACGCCGCGGAAGTGGCCGGGGCCGCGCCTCGAGGGATCGCCGTCGAGCACCGCGGTGAGGTCGCCCCCGACCTCGACCTGGGCTGCGAACCCATCCGGGTAGACCGCCTCCACCGGCGGTGCGTAGACGAAGTCGACGCCTGCCTCGGCGGCAAGGCGCAGGTCGCGCTCCTCGTCGCGCGGGTAGCGGTCGAGGTCCTCTCCCGGACCGAACTGGGCCGGGTTGACGAAGAGGCTCATGACCACGAGGTCGCGCTCGGCACGTGCGGCGCGGAGCAGCGACAGGTGCCCTTCGTGCAGGTAGCCCATCGTCGGCACGAGGCCGATCGAATCGCCCTCACGCCGTGCCGGCGCAAGCGCGGCTCGAAGCTCGTCCTTGACACGGAAGAGCTTCACGTCGCCTTGTGCGTGAGTGGGATCGACGAGTTCTGCGAGGTTCATTTGGTCCATGCCCTTCGGGTCACGGCCGCTTGCGGATTATAGGCAGTCCCGTGCGGAACTACACGGTTTTGATCACATTGCGCGAGTTGCCCAAAACCAGCGGCTAGTCCCGCTTCAACGGCCTCGCGGGACTGCCCGCCGCGACCGTCCCGGGCGGCAGGTCGCGGGTGACGACCGAGTTGGCGCCGATCACGCAGCGGTCGCCGACCGTCACCCCGCTGGTGACGACGCAGTTGACGCCGAACCAGCAGTTGGAGCCGATCCTCACCGGCCCCTTGGAGGTAAAGCCCTGCTGGGTGATCGGGACATCGGGATCGTCGAAGCGATGGTCGGAGTCGCCGACGAAGCAGCCGTTGGCGAACATCGTGTGGTCGCCGATCTCGATCCGGTCAAGCGCGGCCAGCATCGTGTTGCGGTTGAGGAAGCAGCCCTCGCCGATCTCGATCCGCGCCTCGGGCGCCAGGGTGAGCCAGCAGCCGGGCTCCAGCAGCGTCCCTTCGCCGATCTGCAGACGCCCTTCGTCGAGCGCCTCGAGCGCCTCGCCCTCGACCGGCTGGCGCAAGTAGAAGCCGCCGCGTGCCGCGTGACGGGCCAGCCGCCAGCGCCGGCCGAGCCGCCGGTTGCGCTCGTACCAGCGCCGCTTCGCCAACCAGATGCGCCAACCCCTCTGCACCGCGCCATAGACTGACGCACGTGGCGGACTTGCGCGGTGGCATCGACCTCGGCGGTACCAAGATCCAGACCGCCATCGTCGGCGCCGACGGCGAGGTGCTGGGCCAGTCGCGCCGACCGACGCCGACTAGCGGCGGGCCCGAGGACGTGGCCGGTGAGATGGCGGCGGCTCTGAAGGAGGCGGCGGCAGAAGCCGGCGTGCAAGCCGGAGAGCTCGCCGGGATCGGCGTCGGCTCCCCCGGCGACGTCGACGAGAGCACCGGCGTCGTCTCTGGCGCCCGCAACCTGCCCGGCTGGGAGGGGAGCTTCCCGCTCGCCGAGACGCTGGCCAAGGATTTCGGCGCGGAGGTGCGGATCGGCAACGACGTCCAGGTCGCCACGGAAGCCGAGTTCCACCTTGGTGCCGGGCGCGAGTTCTCCAGCCTGATCGGCGTCTTCTGGGGCACGGGGGTCGGCGGCGGCCTGGTGCTCGACGGAAAGCCCTGGCTCGGGCGCGGCACCGCCGGTGAGATCGGCCACATGGTCGTAAAGCACGATGGGGCGAAGTGCCCCTGCGGGCGCAGGGGCTGCATGGAGGCCTACGCGGGCCGGGCGGCGATGGAGGTGGAGGCGAGGCGTCAGCACGATGACGGTGCCAAGACCGTTCTCTTCAAGCTGATGCACAAGCACGAGAAAGACCGGCTGACCAGCGGCATCTGGCAGCGCGCGCTGGACCACGGGGACCACCTCGCCGAGAAGCTGATCGACCGGGCGATCGAGGCCCTCGGCACGGGGATCGCCTCGGCCGTCAACCTGCTCGACCCCGAAGCGGTGATCATCGGCGGCGGCCTCGGCGTTCGCTTCGGCGAGCGCTACATGGAGTCGCTGACCGCGGAGATGGGAAAGCACCTCTTCGTCGACGAGCGGCCTCCCGCGGTGAGAGTCGCCTCACTCGGCGATCTCGGCGGCGCTATCGGCGCCTCGCTTCTCTTCGCGTCCCCAAGGACCTAAGCGGCAACCGGCTCAGGCCGCTTGCGCCTGGCACGCTTCGGCTTCGCCGGCTCGACCAGCTCGGCGAGGAAACGGCCGGTGTAGGAACCGGCGACCGCCGCTACCTCCTCCGGAGTGCCGGTGGCGACCACCTCTCCCCCCTCTTCGCCGCCCTCGGGCCCGAGGTCGATGAGGCGATCGGCGGTCTTGATCACGTCGAGGTTGTGCTCGATCACGACGACGCTGTTGCCGGCGTCGACCAGGCGGCCGAGCACGTCGAGCAGGCGCTGCACGTCGGCGAAGTGCAGGCCCGTGGTCGGCTCGTCGAGGATGTACAGCGTGTTGCCGGTGGCGACCTTGGAGAGCTCGGTCGCCAGCTTCACGCGCTGGGCCTCGCCGCCGGAGAGCGTCGTCGCGGCCTGCCCAAGGCGGATGTAGTCGAGGCCGACGTCGTGCAGGGTGCGTAGGCGGCGGGCGATCTTCGGCACGTTCTCGAAGAAGACGACCGCCTCCTCGACCGACATCTCCAGCACGTCGCCGATGTTCTTGCCCTTGAAGCGAACCTCGAGCGTCTCGCGGTTGTAGCGCTTGCCGTGGCACTGCTCGCAGGGCACGTAGACGTCGGGCAGGAAGTGCATCTCGATCTTGATCTGGCCGTCGCCGCGACAGACCTCACAGCGGCCACCCTTGACGTTGAAGCTGAAGCGGCCGGGCTTGTAGCCGCGCGCCCGCGACTCCTGGGTCTGGGTGAAGAGCTGGCGGATGTGGTCGAAGACGCCGGTGTAGGTCGCCGGGTTGGAGCGCGGCGTGCGGCCGATCGGCGACTGGTCGATGTTGATGATCTTGTCGATCTGGCTGAGCCCGTCGACGCCGTCGTGAGCGCCCGGGCGCAGCTTCGCCTGGTGCAGCCGGTTGGCGACCGAGTGGTGCAGGGTCTCGTTGACCAGGGTCGACTTACCCGAGCCGGAAACGCCGGTGACGCAGCAAAAGACGCCGAGGGGAACCGCCACGTCGATCCCCTTCAGGTTGTGTTCGCGGGCGCCGCGCACGCGCAGCGCGCCACTCGGCCGGCGCCGCTCCTCGGGCAGCTCGATCCGGCGCTTGCCGGAGAGGTACTGGCCGGTCAGCGAAGCCGGATCCTTGGCCACCTCGGCGGGAGTGCCGGCGGCGATCACGTGGCCGCCGTGTTCGCCCGCCCCGGGGCCGAGGTCGACCAGGTGGTCGGCGGCGAGCATCGTCCCCTCGTCGTGCTCGACCACGATCACCGTGTTGCCGAGATCGCGGAGGCGGTCGAGGGTGGCGATCAGCTTCTCGTTGTCGCGCTGGTGCAGCCCGATCGAGGGCTCGTCGAGCACGTACATCACGCCGACCAGGCTGGAGCCGATCTGGGTCGCGAGGCGGATCCGCTGCGCCTCGCCGCCGGAAAGCGAGCGGGCGGAGCGGCCCAGTGAGAGGTAGCCGATGCCGACGTTCTCGAGGAAGGCGAGCCGTTCGGTGATCTCGCGCACGATCAGCCGCGCGATTGCCCGCTCGGTATTCGTCAGCTCCAGGGCGGCGATCCACTCCCCCGCGCCGCGGGCCGACATCTGGCTGAAGTCCGCGATGCTGATCCCGCCGACCTTGACCGCGAGGCTCTCGGGGCGCAACCGGGCACCGTCGCAATCCGGACAGGGCTGCTCGGCCATGTAGCCCTCGATCCGCTCGCGATTGACCTCGGAGTCGGTCTCCTCGTAGCGGCGCTGAAGCTGGTTGACGATCCCCTCGAAGCGGACCTTGTAGGAGCGCTTGCGGCCGAAACGGTTGGTGTAGGTCACCTGGTGGCGCTCGTCGCCGGTGCCGTCGAGGAAGATCTCTTTCTCCGCTTTCTTCAGCTTCGACCAGGGCTTCTCGGCGTCGACCCCGTACTCCTCGGCGACGGCGGCGATCAGCCGCCGCCAGTAGGCGGTGACACCGCGGTTCCACGGCTGCAGAGCGCCCTCGGAGAGTGAGAGGGTCGGGTCGGGGACGACGAGCTCGGGGTCGATCACCCGCTGGAAGCCGAGGCCGTGGCAGCGCTCGCAGGCCCCGTGGGGCGAGTTGAAGGAGAAGATCCGCGGCTCCAGCTCGGGGATCGAGGTGCCGCAGCTGAGACAGGCGAACTGCTCGGAGAAGAGCAGCGGCTCACCCGCCTTGGCGTCGACCATCTCTACTTCAACCAAGCCGCCCGCGAGTCCCGCGGCCGCCTCGACCGACTCCGATAGGCGCCGCCGCAGGTCCGGTTTCATCACGAGGCGGTCGACGACGACCGAGACGTCGTGTTTGAGCTTCTTGTCGAGGACGATCTCCTCGTCGAGTCGGCGCAGCTCGCCGTCGATCTCGACCCGCGAGTAGCCCTCGAGCCGGAACTGCTCGAGCAGCTTGCCGTACTCGCCTTTGCGGCCGCGCACGGCCGGCGCCATGACCATGAATTTGACGCCCTCCTCGAGGGTCATCAGCCGGTCGACGATCTGCTCCTGGGTCTGGCCGGTGATCTCAGCCCCGCACTCGGGGCAGTGCGGGATGCCGATCCGCGCCCAGAGCAAGCGCAGATAGTCGTGGATCTCCGTCACCGTGCCGACCGTGGAGCGCGGATTACGCGAGGTCGTCTTCTGGTCGATCGAGATCGCCGGCGAGAGCCCCTCGATCGAGTCGACGTCGGGCTTCTCCATCAGGCCGAGGAACTGCCGCGCGTAGGCGGAGAGCGACTCGACGTAGCGCCGCTGCCCCTCGGCGTAGATCGTGTCGAAGGCGAGGCTCGACTTCCCTGAGCCCGAGAGCCCGGTGATCACGATCAGCGCGTCGCGAGGCAGCTCGACGTCGACGTCCTTGAGGTTGTGCTCCCGGGCACCCGAGATGACGATCCGATCCGAAGCGGCCACTGCGGCGATTCTACGCATACGAACAGATGTTCCCTTCTCCCATTCCCTTGAGACGTCGCACTTTCCGCCGGTATGTGGCGATAACTACGACATCAGGGCCGTACGGGGGGAGAGTTCGGCCTGCGGTCGCCCTTATTTCCGATATGCGGCGGGAAGTACGACCTCACGGTGCACTGGCGAAACTGGCGGCGGCCCAGCACGGCATCGTCTCGCAACGCCAGCTTGTGGAGTTGGGTTATTCAGATGGTGCGGTGGCGCGCGCGGTGCGATCCGGCGACTCCACCGACTGCATCGCGGGGTGTACGGAGTCGGTCATCCCGCCGTTTCAAGGCACGGGCGGTATCTCGCAGCCGTTCTTGCCTGCGGTGAGGGAGGGATGATCAGCCACGAGTCCGCAGCCTGGCTGTGGGGGCTCAGCCCCAAGTGGCCGCAGGTTCCGGAGGTCACGGTCCCATCCCGCGGTCACAACCGTTCCGGGATCCAGATCCATCACTCGACGATCCTCGAGGACGAGGATCAAGCCGACTTCGAGGGCATCCCCGTGACCGCCGTGCCTCGAACCCTGCTCGACTTCGGGGCAAGGCAAAACGACAAGCAGCTCGAACGGCTGGTCGAGAAAGCCGAGCGCATGGGACTGCTCGACATCGGCGCAATCGACTCGCTGCTCACGCGCAGCGGTCGTCAGGCCGGCCGTAAGCGGCTGCGCCGGGCGGTGGCGCTCTACCTCGATCCGGTCATATCGCGAGCTCGCACTGAACGGGCCTTCCTGGACATCGTGAAGCGGGCGGGACTACCCCGACCCGCCATCAACGTCTTCGTCGCGGGCCATGAGATCGACGCGTATTGGGAACGAGAGCGCTTTGCGGTTGAACTCGATGGATGGGAGACCCATCGCACGCGCGCCGCGTTCGAGCGCGATCCGCTGCGGATCGAGGACCTGAAGCTTGCGGGCATCGACGCGATCCGCATCACTGCACGTCGCATCGAACAGGAACCCGACCAGATCGCCCAGCGCCTGCGAATTCTGCTCGAGCGCCGACGCCGTGCTCTGCGCCTCCATATCTAAAAACGGCCTCGAGCCCAGGTGTCGCATTTCTCTCCGCTGCGCGGCGGAACCTACGACCGCAACCGTCAGGAGGACCGATACGAAGGCCGGTGTCGCACTTGACGCCGCTATGCGGCGGAAAGTGCGACCGCAACGGATTGCGGGTCAGGAGAGGGCGGTGGCTAGGCGGCGGCGGTAGGTAACGGCCGTCGGGTCGGCTGGGGGGAGGTCGGCGAGGATGCCGACTACGGCGCGGCGGAGCTGGTCGCGGGTGTCATCGCCGGCGTCGGATATCGCCCCGAGCAGGGCGTCTAGGGCTGCTTCGCGGTCGCCGCGATCGAGGGCCTCGAAAGCCTCAGCGCCAAGACCGGCCTTGACAAGCCCGATCCGAGCGGCGATCCCCTCGGCGGCGAAGTCACCCTCGTGGCCTTCGACTGCGCTCAGCGCCTCGTCGTTGGCCTCGCGCTCGAGCCTCTTCTTCGCCAGGGCGACGGCTATGTCCGCCCGACGCGGCTCCAGTTCGGCGGCCTCGCGGAGCGAGAGCTCGTCACCCGCCTCGAGTAGCTCGTCTGCCCGCGAGGGCACCAATCCGTCGAACAGCTCGTCCACCTTCGCCTTCGGCACGGCGCCGACGAACTCGTCGACCACGGTGCCGTCACGGAAAGCCTTGACCGCGGGGATCCCCTGCACGCCGAAACGCGCCGCCAGTGCCTGGTTGGCGTCGACGTCGACCTTGGCGAGCACCACCTTGCCGTCCCGGGCGGCCTCCGCCGCCTCCAGCGCCGGCGTCAGGGTCCGGCACGGACCGCACCACTCGGCCCAGAAATCGACCACGACCGGCACCTGGCGCGAGCGCTCGACCACCTCGCTCTCGAAGCTCTCCTCGTTCACGTCGACTGCCATCACGCCAGGTTATTAAGGCACCTTGCCGGCGGAGCCGGAGAGGCGTACTTTGAGTCAGGGCAGGGTCAGCCACTCCAAAGGAGGAGCCATGTCGAACGTCGACACAGCCCGGTCCGCCTACGAGGCCTTTGGTCGCGGAGACCTGGAAGCGCTGAAGGAGATGATGGCCGAGGACGGCACCTGGCTCACCTCCGACGAGCTTCCGCTCGGAGGAGAAACCCACGGCCGCGACGAGATCATCGGGAACTTCGCCCAGATCCCGAACTACTGGTCCTCGTTCACGGTCGAGCCGGAAGAGTTCATCGACGCCGGTGAGTGGGTCGTGGTCCGGGGAACGCAGCGTGCCGGCCACAACGGCCACAGCTTCGAGGCCCCGTTCGCGCACCTGCTCAGGTTCGCCGACGGCAAGATCGTCCGCGGCGAGTTCTACGCCGACAGCGCCAAGGCAGCGAAGGTGCTGGCCTAAGAGATCGCCGGGGCGACGCTGCTCGGCGCCGCCCCGGCGACCGCAAGTCGTTCCTCGACCACGGCGCGCTGCTCGGCGAGCGGGCGGCCGCAAGAGCCGGGCTCGCTGCCCTCGACCACGCGGGTCGAGCCGTCGCGGAGGCGGATGCGCAGGCGGCTGGGGAAGGTCATCCGCAGCACCGAGGTGTCGAGCCCCTCGATGCCGGGGTCACCGCCATCGCCGCTGAGCCGCCCGCGAAGCGAGCGGCCGAGATGACAGCGCAGGTCGCGGTCGGCAAAGAGGGCCCTGACGATGGCCGGAGCCGGGTTGGCCCCCTCCATGTTCGCGTAGGCGAGGCGGCGGCGGATCCGCAACAGGTCTCCCAGCCCGAGGTCGGGAGAGGCGCCGGCCTCGAGGCTGCCCAGCAGGGTTGCAGCGGTCGCGCCGGGGTCGTGGCGGAGCTCGATCCGGGTCGCCAGCGCGCGGATCCGCGACTCGTTCTCGGCCAGCCAGGCTGGATTCAGCTCGGCCGGGGTGAACCTGCCGGCGAGCAGCGCGATCGCCGCGGTCAGAGTGGCGCTGAAGTTGACCCGGATCGGGGTCAGGTCGGGTCCCTTGCCGAGCTCCTCCATCTCGCAGGTGAGCCAGCCGGCCTCGATCTCGATCGCGGCGACGTCCTCGGCGGCGACGCCCGAGGCCAGTGCGGCCTCGGCGACCGACTGCAGGTAGGCGCAGCCAGGCACCCGCTTGTAGGCAAGGGTGTCGGTCAGCCAGACGCGCCCGAGCGCGCCGAGCATCGCCGGCCGCGGCGCAAAGGAGAGTCCGGCGAGGACGCCGCGCGGATGCTCGATCACGTCGAGCGCACCGGTGACGCCCTCGGCGGCGAGCAGCGCGGCCCGTGCGCCCACCCCTGCCGGCTCGGCGGCCGTGAGGAGCTTGCTCTCGGGACCCATGAACCCTGGCCACATCCCGTAGGGCGGCTGGTAGAGGGCGATCGCCAGGGCGTGGGCTGTGCGCGTCGCGTCGAGCCCGAGCCCGACCGAGGCGGCGACCGCCGCCGAGGCGCAGTGGATCGAGGCCCAGAACTGGCCGTTGTGGGGACCGAGGAAGAGAGACGCACCGAGCCTCCCGGCAACCTCGTTGGCCGCGACCTGGGCGACGAGCCTGCGCTCTGAATCGCCAGCGAAGGCGGCCGCCGCTGGCACCGCCGAGTGCCCGGTGTGGCCCATGAAGAGGTAGTCGTCCCAATCGTGGGCGATCGAGGCGGTGGCAGAGCGGTAGATCTCCCCGACCGGCCCCTCGGAAGCGACGGCGGCAAACTGCGCGGCGGCCTCCTCACCCGCGGCGCGGCCTGCGGCAACGCACAGCGCCTGCAGCTCCGCCCGCTCGCGCACGCTCGCGGGCAGATCCTCCACCCGCAGCTCGCTCGCCCAGCCGCCTATCTCCTCGCAGATCGTCACGTGCTCGATGCTCTCACGAATGCGAAAAAGGCAATCCCGGTAGGGGTGGAGCGTCTTGCACTTTTTGGTCGACCCCGCCCGAGCGTCAGCAGAATCCGTCTCTCCAAAAAGTTAAGCGGAACCCCTGCCGGGATGGGCTCTACGCCCGAAAAAGTTAAGTGGAACCCCTGCCGGGATGGGCTCTACGCACCCGCCCTCATACCGTCCAGGTCCCTCCGCAACTCCTTCAGCTCGTCGCGCAGCCGACCGGCCTCCTCGAAGCGGAGGTCATCGGCCGCGGCCAACATCTCCTCCTCCAGCGAGACGATCGTGCGCTCCAGCTCGGCCGGGTCGTCGAACTCGGCGGCGCGCTTGCCGCGGCGCTTGCGCGGCGCCCGGTCCTCCATCGCCAGGAACTCGCTCATCTCGGAGATGCCCTTGCGCACGGTCTCCGGCGTGATCCCATGCTCGGCGTTGTAGGCGACCTGGATCGCCCGGCGGCGGTCGGTCTCGCGCATCGCCGCCTGCATAGCGGCGGTCTCCTTGTCCGCGTACATCAGCACCCGCCCGTTGACGTTGCGGGCGGCGCGACCGATCGTCTGCACCAGGCTGGTCTCGCCGCGCAGGAAGCCCTCCTTGTCGGCGTCGAGGATCGCCACCAGCGAGACCTCGGGAAGGTCGAGGCCCTCGCGCAGAAGGTTGACCCCGACCAGCACGTCGTACTCGCCGAGACGCAGGTCGCGGATGATCTGGATCCGTTCCAGGGTGTCGATCTCCGAGTGCAGGTAGCGGACCCGGACGCCGTACTCGAGCAGGTAGTTGGTCAGGTCCTCGGCCATCTTCTTGGTCAGCGTCGTCACCAGGACGCGGTCGCCGTCCTCGGCGACGGCCTTGATCTCGTTCATCAGGTCGTCGATCTGGTTCTTCGTCGCGCGCAGCTCGATCTCGGGGTCGACGATCCCGGTCGGGCGCACGATCTGCTCGACGATCCGGGTCGACTCGGCGCGCTCGAAGGGCCCCGGCGTCGCCGAGACCATGACCAGGCGGGGCACCCGTTCGAGGAACTCGTCGAACTTGAGCGGCCGGTTGTCGATCGCCGAGGGCAGTCGGAAGCCGTAGTCGATCAGCGTCTGCTTGCGCGAACGGTCCCCCTCGTACATCCCCCCGATCTGCGGGATCGTCTGGTGGGACTCGTCTACGAAGACGACGAAGTCGTCGGGGAAGTAGTCGATCAGCGTGTGCGGCGGGCTGCCGGGAGGCCGGCCGTCGAGGATGCGCGAGTAGTTCTCGATCCCCGAGGTGAAGCCGATCTCCCTCAGCATCTCGATGTCGTAGGCGGTGCGCTGGCGCAGCCGGTGCGCCTCCAGCTGCTTGCCCTCGGCCTCGAGCTCCGCGGTGCGGGAGGCCAGTTCGGCGCGGATTTCCTCCACCGCCCGCTCCAGGGTCTCGTCCCGGGTCACGTAGTGGGAGGCGGGCCAGACCGAGACATGGTCGATCGTGTCGAGGATCTCACCGGTCAGCGGATCGAAGTGCTGGATCGCCTCGATCTCGTCGCCGAAGAGGGCAATCCGGTAGGCCGACTCGGCGTAGGACGGCATGATCTCCAACACCTCGCCGCGCACCCGGAAGGCGCCGCGGCCGAGCACCGAGTCGTTGCGCTGGTACTGCATCTTGACCAGCTTGCGCAGCACCTCGTCGCGGTCGATCTCCTCGCCGACCTTGAAGAGCTGCATTTTTTCGTTGTAGACCTGCGGCGAGCCGATCCCGTAGATGCAGGAGACGGAGGCGACGATGATCGTGTCGCGACGGGCGAAGAGCGCAGCCGTCGCCGCGTGGCGCAGGCGGTCGATCTCGTCGTTGATCGAGGAGTCCTTCTCGATGTAGAGATCCTGCGCCGGGACGTAGGCCTCGGGCTGGTAGTAGTCGTAGTAGGAGACGAAGTACTCGACCGCGTTGTCGGGGAAGAACTCGCGGAACTCGTTGCAGAGCTGGGCGGCCAGCGTCTTGTTGTGAGCGATCACCAGCGAGGGTCGCTGCACGGCGGCGATCGTCGCCGCCATCGTGAAGGTCTTGCCGGTGCCGGTGGCACCGAGCAGCGTCTGGAAGCGGTCCCCTGCGCCGAGGCCTTCGGCCAGCCCCGCGATCGCCTTCGGCTGGTCGGCCGTCGGCGTGTAGGCCGGGTTGAGCTCGAACTCGGGCACCGGGTGACCTTAGCGAGCGGTTTAGACTGCCCGCCCATGACGCGCTCACGGAAACTCCTCGCCGGCTTCTTCGCCTTCGCCGGGACGATGCACTTCGTCATTCCGCGTAGCTACGAAGCGATCATGCCGCCGTCCCTTCCCCGGCATCGGGAGGCGGTTGCCCTGAGCGGTGTCGCCGAGATCGTCGGCGGCGCCGCTGTGCTGGCGCGGCCGACGCGGCGCCTCGCGCGCTGGTGGCTGCTGGGCCTGCTGATCGCGGTTTTCCCCGCCAACGTGCACATGGCGGTCAACCCGGAGCAGGTCGACGGCCTCGACCTCGACCGGCTGCCTCGCTGGGCGCTCTGGGGCCGGCTTCCCCTGCAGCCGCTGGCGATGCTCTGGGTCTGGCGCGCGACCCGCGACTGATTCGTATATAAACGTGCGGTTTCGTCTGTAGATGTTTTGGCTGTAGCGCTTCTGTCTTCGCAGACAGAGAATTGCCGCATGAAACCACGCGAACGTTTTGCAATCAACCTGCGCAAAGCGCGCAAGAAGAAGGGCGTGTCGCAGGAGGAGCTCGGCTTCCTCTGCGACCTGCACCGCACCGAGATCTCGCTGCTCGAGCGCGGCGGGCGCGAGCCACGGCTGGGCACGATCGTCAAGCTCGCCAGCTCGCTCGAGACGACCCCGGAAGCGCTCTGCCAGGGCATCGCCTGGCTGCCGAAGAAGGGCAAGTTCCAGTTCAAGAAATAGCAGGGGTGAGCGGCG
>DATDAQ010000150.1:0-3556 GCA_036525295.1 Solirubrobacterales bacterium
CGCTTCGCGCTGAGTGTTTTCGGAGGGGGTATCGGACCCCTCTAAACCCCCTGGAGCTTCCGGCCGCTACCATCCCGCGACCAATGGCGGTCCCGAAGAAGAGAACTTCCAGCGCTCGCCGCGACAAGCGCCGGGCCAACCACAAGGCGGGTAAGGCTCCACTCAGCCGCTGCCCCCGTTGCCACAGCCCGCGATTGCCTCACCGCGTATGCCCTACTTGTGGCACGTACGCTGGTCGTGAGGTAATCAAGCACACGGTCGCCGAGCCGTCCGCGGCTCCCACCGACTCGGAGTAGCGCTTGGGCCCCGGCCCGACCGTGGCCCTTGACGGTTTCGGTGCCGAGCAGGGATTTGCTGTGCTCGCCGAGGGGGCTCGCCTGGCGGCCGCCGACGGCATCCGGCTGCGTGTCTTCGGCGCGCCGGAGGAGCTTGGGCTGGATGGTGTCGAGGGAGTTGAGGTCGTCCCCACGTCTGAGTGGATCGGCAACGAGGAGGACCCCGTCGCCGCGGTTCGCGCCAAGAAGGAGGCCTCGGTCGTGCGCGCAGTCGCCGATGTCGCCGAGGGCCGTGCCCAGGCGATCGCCAGTTCCGGCTCTACGGGGGCGACGATGGCTGCCGCCACCTTCGGCCTGCGACGGCTGAAGGGCGTGCAGCGGCCGGCGCTCGCCGTGCAGCTCCCCGTTCCCGGCAAGCCGGTGCTCTTCCTCGACGTCGGCGCCAACGTCGAGGTGCGCGCCCAGCACCTGGTCCAGTTCGCCTTCCTCGGCGCCGCCTTCAGCGAGGCGGTGCTCGGGGTTGAGCACCCGCGCGTCGGCCTGCTCTCGGTCGGCGAGGAGGCGGGCAAGGGCCGCGAGGAGGTCGCCGAGGCAAACCGGATCCTCTCCAGGGTCGAGGGGATCGAGTTCGCCGGCAACGTCGAGGGGCGCGACCTCCCGACCGGGGCGGCTGACGTCGTCGTCACCGACGGTTTCACCGGCAACGTCTCGCTGAAGCTCATGGAGGGGACGGCGAAGACCGTCACCGCCGCGATCCGCGACGCGGCTCGCTCCAACCCCCTCGCCACCCTGGGCGGCCTGCTGATGCGACCGGCCCTGGGCGGGTTGCGCCGCGAGCTGCACCCCGACACCACCGGAGGCGCGATCCTGCTCGGCCTGAGGGGGGTCGCCGTGGTCGGCCACGGCAGCTCCGGGGCTGAGGGGATCGCCAACGCGGTCCGCCTCGCGGCTCGCTGCGCCGAGGTCGACGCGGTCGGCCGCACCGCGGCATTGCTGCGCGAGGGCGGCGCCGGCCGGGCCGCTCTCGCCGACGAGCATGACGCTGGGGCCGACGCGTGATAGGAACCAAGCTGTGACCCGCGAGGAAGTCCTCACCCTGGTGCGCGAGCACCTCGCCGAGGAGCTCGAAGTCGACGCCGCCGGGATCGCCGAGGGGACTCGCTTCAAGGAGGACCTCGACGCCGACTCGCTCGACCTCTACGAGCTGGTGATGGAGCTGGAGGACACCTACGGGATCTCCGTCTCCGAGGAGCAGGCGGCCAGGATCGCCACGGTCGGCGACGCGGTCGAGTTCGTGCTCGAGCACGCGCCATGAGCGCGGAGCGACCAAGCGTGCATATCTGGTTCTTCGCGCCGGGAGCGAAGCGCGAAACCGGTTCATGAGCACGCTGGCCGAACTGATCCAGGACCTCCCCGACGACCTGCGCCGTCAGGCGCTGACCCACTCCTCCTGGACCGACGAGCGGGCCGAGTCCTACGAGCGCCTCGCCTACCTCGGCGACAGCGTGCTCGCCCTCGCCGTCGCTCGCGATCTCGTCGCCCGCTTCCCCAGCGAAGATGCGGGTGAACTGACCAAGATCCACAACCAAGCGGTGAGCGGCGTCTCCTGCGCCGAGGTCGGCCGCGAGCTGGGCGTGCCCGAGTTGCTGCGCGAGGCGGAGCCGGAGGAGCTGCAGGTCGGGATCCCGGCCGAGGTGCTGCTCAGCGGAGAGCGTCCCCTGCCGGAGGCGACCGAGGCCCTGATCGGTGCCTGCTTCTTAGCCTTCGGCTTCGAGCGGATCGCCGATGCGGTCGCCGCGGCCTTCGAGCCGCGGGTCGAGCATGCGGCGGAGCACAGGATCGACTTCAAGTCCGCCCTGCAGGAGCTGCTCGCCCGCCGCCGTGCGAACGTAAGCTACGAGGTGACCGGCGAATCCGGGCCACCGCACCGTCGCAAGTTCGAAGTCGCGGCGGTCGTAGACTCCGAGCGGGTCGGCGAGGGGGTGGGCCGGAGCAAGAAGATCGCCGAGCAGGCCGCGGCCGAGCAGGCGCTGAAGCGCCTCGGCGGCTGAGCGTGCGTATCGCGTCCGACCGAGAAGAGAGCCTTAGGGCTCCGGGGATCAGGGGCCAGAGCAGATGTATCTGAGATCGATAGAGATGAAGGGATTCAAGTCGTTCCCCGAGCGGGCGAGGCTCGAGTTCTCCCCTGGCGTCAGCGTGATCGTCGGCCCCAACGGCTCGGGCAAGTCGAACATCACCGACGCCGTGCTCTGGGCACTCGGCGAGCAGAGCCCCGGCGCGATCCGCGGTGCCTCGATGCAGGACGTGATCTCCGCCGGCGGCAAGGGGGTCGGGCAGCGCCGCATGGCCGAAGTCGAGGTCACGATTGACAACTCCGAGGGCCGCGCCGCCACCGAGCTCTCCGAGATCGCGGTCAAGCGCACGCTGGACCGCTCGGGCGACGGCGGCTACCGCCTCAACGGCGCCCGCTGCCGCCTCATCGACGTCGCCGAGGTGCTCTCCGACGCCAACCTCGGCCGCGAGATGCACTCGGTGATCAGCCAGGGCCGGGTCGAGTCGATCGTCCACTCCAAGCCGCGTGAGCGGCGCCTGCTGGTCGAGGAGGCCGCCGGCCTCGGCAAGCACCGCAAACGGCGCCGCCGGGCCGAGCTGAAGCTGCGCGCGGCGCGCGACAACCTCGACCGGGCGCTCGACCTCGAGCGCGAGGCGCGGGCGCGCCTGCGACCGCTGAAGCGCCAGGCACAGGCGGCGGAGCTTGGAGCGCGGATCGAGCGCGAGGAGCTCGGTCTGCGCGGCCAGCTCGTCGCCGAGGAACTTCGCTTCGGCGCAGACCGCGCCGCGGCGGCCGAAAAGGCGGCGCAGGAGGCGCGCGCGCAGCGGGCGACGCTGGAGGCGCAGCTGACTGAGGTGAGCGGCAAGCGGCGTGCGGCCGAGGAGCGCTTCGCCGCCCGAGACCGCGATCGCACCCAGGCCTGGGGAGTGCTGACCAAGCTGCGCGGTGAGCAGCAACGGGTCGCCGTGCGCGCCGCGAGCCTGGCGGGCCGCGAGGGCGAGCTCGCCGCCGGCCTGGAGGCCCTGCGGGCCGAGCTCGGGCCGCTGACGCTCGACGTCGGCGACGGCGCCGCACCGGGCGAACGGGCGCGCAAGCTCGAGGAGGAGCTGGGCGAGATCGAGGCCGGCCTCTCGACCGCCGGCGACGGGCTGCAGCGGGCGCGTGCGGGGGACGCCGGCGAGAGCGCCCGCGAGGCCGCCCTCGGCGCGGTGCGCAGCGGCGCCGAGCG
>DATDAQ010000151.1:0-36982 GCA_036525295.1 Solirubrobacterales bacterium
GCCATAGGCCGACCTCCTCCTGGCCGTCTGCGGTGGTCACCAAGCACCCACGTGCGGCTTGCTTGGTCACCACTACCTCGGCGGGCGTCGTCTGTAGCAGTCGCCTTGCCGCAGTGGCTAGATCAGCCTCTCCGGTCATCGACTGAGTCTCTGCCGAGTTGGCAACCAGTGCTAGGTGTTCCGCCTTCAGGCTTGATAGGTCGGGCCAGCCGAGATCCTGAGGTTGCTGCGGATCGAATACCAAGCGCTCGACCTCGGCTTCCGTAGTTGACTCAATCATGCCGAACACCAGGCCTGCCGGGCCGGTAATGCTTATTGTCGGCGCTTCTGCATTCGGACCGCGCAAGGTGGGGGCGCTGAGAGGGGTCCAGTAGTCGAAAGCGACTCGCTCAGACCGCTCTGCCCAGTCGACCGATACGCCAAGGCCTGCTGCCATTGCCTCTGCATGGCTGCGCGACGCTGCGTCAATTGCGCTCTTGAGGGCCAACTCGGGGCACATGCGCTGCAGCGCCGCTGCCGCCCGTAGCCCAGAGCCCGCCATCGTTTCGGTGACGGGCTCGTTAGATGTCTTTAAATACGTCCTACCAGGCTCGCGACAGGTCTCCAAATACGTCCCGCCGGCGATCTGCATCAGGTTGGGCGGACTTCGACCTGAATGTCGCCGCCGTCAACCTCGGTGACCTCCGCCTCATAGCTGAAGTCGTCCTGAATGCAACGCAGTAGATCGGCGATGCGAGTTATGAGGGACCCCACTACGCTGCCATCACCATTGACCAGGTGGATCGCGGCGGGGGGACCCGAATGGAGAACCACCTCCAAAACATCCCCGATACTGATGTTGTTGGCAACCGGCTGGGGTGAGGCAACTGAGGTTCGAAACCTCAGTTGGTCACATGGGGTACCGTCGTCAGGTGGACTAAAGCCCCCGCCGGGCCCACCACTTCCCCCTCCTCCGCTCACTTCGTCTCCCTGGTCGTCATTTGGAACCGAAATGGTATACGGAACCGGGTTCTTGATGAGTGCTAGGCAGCTTGTTGGTCAGCAGTGCCAAGCAGCAGAGCTTGCGCGCGGCCGAGGCTGCGCATCTGGTCCCACATGCAAGCATCAAGCGCCGCGGTGGGCACGCTTCCGATGCATGCGACCGTGCAGAAGGCTTGCTCGAAGCGGAAGTAGTCTCGTGGCAGGCGCCAAGACGGCGAGAAAAACCCCGCAGCAGCACCGGCGCGCTGCACGTGGATATCAATGATTGCGACCCCATCGCAACCAGTCCAGTTGCGTACGACCCACGAGGCAGTCTTTGGTCCGATGCCAGGAAGGCCAAGCAAGAACTCACGCAGTGCGAACGGCTCTTCAGGGGGAGGATCGCTACCAAGGATTGCCAGAGCAGCACTCACTCGCGCCGCCCGTTGTGCGGCGAAGCGATAGCGGACCGCGCGTGAGCGGCCAGCGATAAGCAGCGGTTCGCGCAGGCGGGCTGCGATCGCTTCGGGATCTGCCGAGGGGAGTAGCAGTTCTGCTTCGCGCAGGCTAGCGAACGCGGCTAGTCCGATCTCAGCGGGGATGCCGTGCCCGCCAAGAATGCACGCGGCCACCTCCTCCGCCAAAGTCTCGCCGAGACGATAGCTAGCCGGCACGCCGAGGTGTCGAGTTTGTTCAACCCAGTAAGCCGCGGTTCCCAACTCGTGGATTTCGCCCCACGCGAAGCGCAGTTGCTCCCCGTCGACGACTATCTCCACACGTTCGCCATGCGGCTCTAGAACTGGTGGCTGTGGCGATAGCGTCACCGTCTGGCCCATCAGTTGACCTCCGTGTCTTTGGCAAGTTCGTCGAGGCTGAGATCGAGCGTGCCTGCGAGGGCCGCAACCAGAAAGAACGACGGGGCCACAGTTCGATGCTGCTCGATGCTTCGCAGCGTGTCCACCGACACCTCGGCGCTGCGTGCTAGTTGCTCTTGACTGAGGCTTCGTTGCTGTCGCGAGTCTGCCAATAGGCGGCCGAGGCTTTGGGCTCGCGCGCGCTGGCGCTCGTCGACTCGTGGTCTTCCCATATTTTTATCCTAGGATTTTTATACTAACTTGTCAACTACCTTCAAATGCATGCGAGCATCTCCGCGTGGCGTACGCAGTCAAGGAGATCTTCTATTCGCTGCAAGGTGAGGGCGCGCAAGTAGGGCGCCCGGCGGTGTTTTGCCGCTTTGCGGGCTGCAATCTGTGGACTGGTCGCGAGGAGGACCGTGCGACGGCGACCTGCAAGTTCTGCGACACCGAATTTCGTGGTGTCGATGGGGTCTGTGGTGGTCGCTACAAGTCGGCTGCGGCCCTGGCGGACGCCATCTGTGCCAGATGGCCAGCCGCCAATGGCCAGCTGACCGAGGTCGGATGGGTGATCTGCACCGGTGGCGAGCCCTTGCTGCAGCTCGACAACCTGCTCATTGACGAGTTGCACGCACGCGGCTTTGCTGTTGCCATAGAGACCAACGGCACCCTGTCAGCCCCCGCGGGACTGGACTGGATATGTGTTTCGCCCAAGGCTGGGGTGCCGCTAGTCCAGCGCTCTGGCAATGAGCTGAAGGTGGTATTCCCCCAGCCCGAACTCCCCCTCGACGTGCTGGAGAGCTTGGCCTTCGAGCACTTCTTCTTGCAGCCAATGGACGGGCCCAATCTGCATGCGAATATCGGCGCTGCCGTCGAGTATTGCCTGACCCATCCTGCGTGGAGGCTCAGTCTGCAGACCCACAAGATTTTGGAGATACCGTGAACGGCGCATACGAACTAGAGCGCTCCTACCGCTTCGAGGCAGCGCACTATCTACCCCGCGTGCCTGAATCGCACCCTTGTCGGCGTTTGCATGGTCACAGCTACCGGATTGATGTTGCGGTCACCGGCTCCGCTGGGAAACAGAGCGGTTGGGTAGTCGACTTCGCAGACATCGACGTTGTGGTCGAGCCGGTCTGCGCTCGACTCGATCATCGGTTGCTCAACGACATCATCGGTCTAGAGAATCCCACCTCGGAGGTGCTGGCTGCTTGGCTGTGGGAGCGTCTCGCTCCCAACCTCCCAGGGCTATCGATGATCAGGGTCGCTGAGAATCCAGATGCCGTTTGTACCTACCGAGGGGCGAATCGTCCAGTGGGGTGATCAGCACACTCGTGCCGCTCCGGCCGGGCCTCGATAAAACTAGGGCTCGACTAGGAGGTTGATTGCCTGCTCAAGCGGCGGAAGATCCCGCTCTACGATCTCGAGCACGCGGTGGATGTCGATTCGGAAGTACTCATGGGCGATGAGATCGCGAAGCCCAGCGATATCGGTCCACGGGATCTCGGGTGCTGACTCGCGCGTCTCGGGCTCCAAGTGCTTGACGGCCTCGCCGATCACGACGAACTGGAAGAGCAGAGCGTCGTGCAGCAATGGGTCTTCCTTGGCTGTGGTTGTCTCGCCGGCCTGCTCGAGATGCCGGTGAATCGCGGCGATTGCGTCTTGGATGTCGCGTAGGCGCTCTTTCTCATATCGACTCATAGAGGGAGGGCCTCGCTGAGCACCTCGTCGCGGATGCGGTCCTTGAGCATGTCGGCGGTTGCGACGTCTACGGGCAGGTCGAGGATCTCTCCAGCCTCGCGGCGGAACGCAGCCAGGTCGAGGAGGGTGCGGCCTGGCTTGAGGTCTACGAGGAGATCCACGTCGCTTTCGGCCGTGGCTTCGCCGCGCGCGAGAGACCCGAAGGCACGCAGATGACCGACGCCGTGCTTCTCGGCTGCATCGAGCAGCCGGCGGCGTTGGCGCCTGAGTTTGTCCGCCTGGGGACCGAGCTGGCTGCGCACCGAGCTGGCAGGGCCGGGACGCCGCGCGGGGGGCGTCTGGATCTCCAGGCGCCTGCCGCATGCCGCTAGAAGTCGCTCCAGCGTCGGCAGGGTCGGAAGAGCTGCTCCAGTCTCGTAGCGAGCCAGCGCCGACTGGGAGGTGCCGGCGCGGGCAGCCAGGTCTACCTGCGAGAGATTCGCATCCAGTCGCGCCCGGCGGATGGCCTGGGGTATCCCGGACATGCGGAGGACTATATCAATATCGGTATATTTCAACCGGGCGTAATTCAGGGCTGTTCAGCGCGCCCCTTGGGGACGAAGGCGGTAGAAAGACTCGTCGAACCGGAAGAGCCGGGCAATCGGATCGGGTTCGGTGTCCGCCGTCTCGATGTCGGTGATCTCCCACCCGGGGAACGCCCCTTCCACATCCGCCTTGCTTGCACCTCGGGGGAGCGGACCCCTGCGCCGGGGAGCGAAGCAATCGAGGATGAGCGTGGCATCTGGAGCGGCGATCGCGCTCACCTCCCGTCCCATCGCCAGCCGTTGAGGCTCGGTCAGGCCGTGGAAAGTGCCGGTGTCCACCAGCAAGCGGAAACTGGCCCCGATGTCCGCCTCCCGCAATGCCGTCACGTCGCCTCGGAGCAGGCGCATATCGACGCCCGCCTCCTCCGCTCGCTTGCGAGCCCGGCTCAGTGCCCTCTCGACGGTGTCTATGCCGGTCACCTGCCAGCCTCGTTCGGCGAGTCGAATACCCCAAACGGCGCTACCGGTCCCAATGTCGAGGGCAGGGCCGAAGGGGGGATTGCGCCCGTCCTCGTCGCGAGCCACCAGTTCTATGAGCTTGTCGGCGTAGGGCGGGTGCTCGGCGAGGTCCTCCCAGGGGTGGAAACCAAGCCTGTAGGCGAGTCTGTAATTCAACGTGGTCCTGACAGACAGCTTGGCCTGTGGCGACGAACTCGTCAGCCTCGTTTGGCGTAGTCGCCGATCTCACCGAAGTCGACCATCACGCATGCCTCGTCGCCCGGCACTTCGGCGTCGTGGCCCGGCGGGATCGCGACCACGTCGCCGGCGACGACTTCGACCTCGGAGCCATCGTCCATGAAGATCTTCATGGCGCCGGATAGCACGTAGCCGAAGTGGGCCGCCTGGCAGGAGTCGGTGCCCGCGATCGGCTTCACGTTCTCCGACCACTTCCACCCGGGCTCGAACGTCCCCTTGCCGACAGCGTGACCGGCAAGCTGCACCATCTTCGCCTGGCCCTTCCCCTCGAAGGGGCGGACCTCATCGGGAGAGTCGAAATTCTTGACTTCAGCGGCTGCCATGATGAGTCTCCTTCGATCGGATTTGGAGTCGACCCCGACCGTACACCCGCCGCCACGCTGGGGCAACGTCGCCCCTTGGCCTCTCAGTAGTCGCTCAGCCTTCCCCACCCTTCAACAGCGGCCGAAGGTCCTCGAGCTTGTCGAAGAGGTGCCAGACGTAGTTGTTGCCACCGGCTTCGCGGTGAGGGTGGAGATCCGCCAACTCGGGGTCTTCGCGGTAGCGGTCGAAGTGGGCGCGGCTCTTCCACTCGACGAGGATCAGTACCTGTCGTGGCTCGACCTCGCCCTGGATCGCCTCGGAGAATCGTCCGAGGGCCACGACTCTTCCTCCGTGGCGCTCCACCTCAGTGGCTGAGCGCCGGGAGTACGCGATGTACTCCTCCCGGTCGGCGATGTCGAACCAGTTGAGGGCGTAGACGGGTCCGTCTTCGGGGCCTGCCATGGCGAGATCGTCGCACGACGGCGCGTCGGAGACCATGATGTATCGATCGGGGGGCGATAGCTTTGACCTCTGGCGCGACGAGCAGGCAAAGAGGGGATCGCGGTGCGGGCGATCGTCCGCGGGCGGGTGCAGGGCGTCGGATACCGGGATGCCACCGTGAGGCAGGCCCGGCGGCTCGGCGCGTTGGGCTGGGTCCGCAACGGAGACGGCGGCAGCGTCCTCGTCCATGCCGAGGGCTCCGAGCCCGCCGTCGAGGCTCTGCTCGTATTCCTGCGCGAGGGGCCGCGCGGCGCCCAGGTCGATGAGGTGGCCGTCGAGCGGCTGAAGGTCGAGGGCCATGAGCAGTTCGCGGTCCGCGGCGTCAGCGCCGGCGCCTTCGTCGTCCAGGAGCACGCGGCGACCGCCCGTCACTTCGACCTGCGCCTGGAGGTCGAGGGAGCGATGCGCTCCTGGGCGGTCCCCAAGGGCCCTTCGATGGACCCCGCGGTGAAACGGCTCGCGGTGCAGGTCGAGGATCACGACCTCGCCCACAACGACTTCGAGGGGCCCACCGACGGAGGCGGGGTGATCGTCTGGGACCGCGGTCACTACGAGCAGGGTGGGCGGGTGCCGTGGCCGGAGGCACTGGAGCGCGGTCACGCGGTCTTCGTCCTTCACGGCGAGAAGCTGCGCGGCGGGTTCGCCCTCCAGCGCACCCGGCCTGGCGAGAAGCCCCAGTGGCTGTTGATCAAGCGGCGCGACGAGCAGGCCCGCCCGGGCTCGGACGTGGTCGCCGAACGGCCGCAGTCGGTCCTCGGCGGCGGCACGCTCGACGAGCTCCTCACCCGGGACTGACGGCTACTGTCTCGGGACGATGCCGGCGCCGATCGCAACCGAGACAGGTCCTACAGCGCCCCCGGCTTCTCCGGCCCGCCCGGCCTCTGACATCCCCGGCCCTTCGCTTCCCGGCCCACTGCAGTCCTGGCTCGGCGTCACCCGCCCGCTCGCGGCGCGATCGACCATGCGCCGGCGCTATGGCCGCATATTCCGCACCAGCGACTCGATCGCCGGGCAGGTGTTCCACGTCGCCGACCGCGAGCTGGTCGAGCAGATGTTCAAGTGGAAGCCGGCCGACTACAACGTCGCCGAGCCGCGGCAGATCATGGAGCCGGTCGTCGGGCAGGCATCGCTGCTGTTGCTCGACGGCGACCGCCACATGCGGATGCGGAAGCTGATGCTGCCCGCGTTCCACGGCCAGGCGATCGCCCACTACACCGAGATGATCGCGCAGATCGCCGATCGCGAGATCGATGGGTGGAGTCCCAGGGATACCGTTCGCACGCGTACCGTCGGCCAGGAGATCACGCTCGAGGTGATGATCCGGGCGGTCTTCGGCGTTTCCGAGCCCGAGCGGGTCGCCGAGCTGAAGCGGCGGCTGCCGCGCCTCTCCTCGATCAGCCCGGTGCTGCTCGTGATGCAGAAGGACCTCGGCCCGCTCAGCCCCTGGGGCCGCTTCCTCCGCAACCGCGACCGCGTCGACGAGATCCTCTACGAGGAGATCACCCAGCGCCGAGCCGCTCCCGATCGCGAGGAGCGCGACGACATCCTCAGCCTGCTGCTCGCCGCCCGCGACGAGGACGGCGACCCGCTGACCGACAAGGAGCTGCGCGACGAGCTGATCACGATCCTGCTCGCCGGCCACGAGACGACCGCGACCTCGATCGGGTGGGCGTTCGAGCGGCTGCTGCGCACCCCGGCCGCGCTGGAGCGCCTCACCGCCGAGGTGAAGGCGGGCGAGTCCAGCGAGTACATGGACGCGACGATCAAAGAGACCCTCCGCGTGCGGCCGGTGATCACCGAGGTGTTCCGCTCGCCGACCGAGCCGAGAGAGCTGGGCGGCTACCTGTTCGAGCCCGGCGCGCGGCTGGCGGCCTCGATCTCGCTGCTGCAGAACGACCCCGATCTGTACGCGCCCGACCCACTCGCCTTTCGTCCCGAGCGTTTCCTCGAAGGAGCGCCGGAGCCCTACTCCTGGATCCCCTTCGGCGGTGGCGTGCGCCGCTGCATCGGCGCGTCCTTCGCGCTGCTCGAGATGAAGATCGTGATCGAGCGGATCCTCACCCGCGCCCAGCTTCGCGCCAGCCGGCCCAAGGATGAGAAGGTGAGCTTCCGCGGCATCACGGTGCTGCCAGGCCGCGGCGGCGAGGCCATCGTCGAGCGCGTCGCCCGCTGATCCGATGATGTTCAATCACTTACGAACGATGTTCACCGCCACCCACGCAATGGAGGAACCAGGATGCTCAAGCTAGGCGACGTCGCTCCCGACTTCGAGGCCGACACGACGGAGGGCCGGATCAGCTTCCACGACTGGATCGGCGACTCGTGGGCGGTGCTCTTCTCACATCCGAAGGACTTCACGCCCGTGTGCACCACCGAGCTCGGCTACATGGCCTCGATCAAGCCCGAGTTCGACAAGCGGGGTGTGAAGATCATCGGCCTCTCGGTCGACCCGTCCGACAAGCACGAGGCATGGGCCGCCGACATCGAGGAGACGCAGGGCACCGCGCCCAACTACCCGATCATCGCCGACTCCGACTTCGCGGTCTCCAAGCTCTACGACATGCTGCCCGCGGACGTCTCCGGCGACCCGGCGGACCGCACCCCGGCCGACAACCAGACGGTCCGCAACGTCTTCGTCATCGGCCCCGACAAGAAGATCAAGCTGATCCTCGTCTACCCGATGACAACGGGCCGCAACTTCGACGAGGTCCTGCGCGTGGTCGACTCGCTGCAGCTGACCGCGAAGCACAAAGTCGCGACGCCGGCGCAGTGGAGCCAGGGCGACGACGTGATCATCGCCGGCTCGGTCTCCGACGATGAAGCCAAGGAGGCCTATCCCGACGGCTGGGAATCCCCGCGCCCCTACATCAGGATCGTGCCGCAGCCGAAGGGTTGAGCGGCGAGGGGGTGTCGATCGACGAGCTGACGGTCGCCGACGCGCCGGAGTCCTGGGCGGCGCTCGGGTTTGAGGTCGACGGCGACGTCTGCATCGTCGGCGACGTCCGGATCCGGCTCGCGGGGACGGAGACAGGCAAGGGCCTGACGGGCTGGTCGCTGCGCGACTTCGAGGGCGGCGAGCTGGACGGGTTGCCGACCGCGCTGTCGGACCGCCCGCCGTCCGGTGAGCCGCCGGCGCACCCCAACGGCATCTCCGCGATCGACCACGTCGTCGCGATCAGCTCGGACCTCGACCGCACCGTCGCCGCACTCCAGGCCGCCGGCCTCGACCTGCGCCGCATCCGCGAGGAGCCGACCCCGGCGGGCGCTCCCCGGCAGGCGTTCTTCCGCCTCGGTGCGGTCATCCTCGAGGTCGTGCAGGCGCCGGAGGAGGCAATCGAGCGGACCGGGGGAAACCGGCCCGCCTTCTTCTGGGGCCTGGCGTTCGTTGCTCCCGGCCTCGACTCGACCGTCGCCGGGTTGGGGGATCGGGTCAGCGAGGTCCGCCCCGCCGTTCAGCCCGGCCGACGCATCGCGACCCTTCGCCGCTCCGCCGGCCTCTCGGTTCCGGTCGCGCTGATGACGCCCAGATGAGGTGAGCGAAGGATTTCCAGGGCGGTAGCCCGGGGAACTCTGAGATTCGGGCTGGCAGCCGCTTGCCGGGTGCTACTCAGAGGGTGGTGTGCGAAACGCGCCTTCCTCCGCCAGAGCGCGCCGCAGCGCCTCGTCGAACGCCTCGGGCTCGATGCCGAACGGTTTTGCCCCCGAGGGGTCGGTGACGACGGTGGCCGTGGTCAGGCCCTCGACGAGCGGGCGGGCCACGTCCACGTCGACCGGCGTCACCAGGCCGAGCCAGAGCGCCGAGAGCCACGGGGTGACGAAGGGGGCAGGGAGCTTGGGGCGTGGCCGCATTCCCATTGCCGAAGCCATCCGATCCAGCATCTCCGAGTAGGAGATCACGTCCGGGCCGCCGATCTGGACCTCCCTGCCCTCTGACTCCGGCACCTCGGGTGCCAGGCGCAGGTATTCGACCGTCGCGTCGATGCCGATCGGCTGGGTCTTCGTGCGCAGCCAGGCCGGCGCGATCATCACCGGCAGGCGGCTCACCAGGTAGCGCAGGGTCCGGTAGGACTCGCTGCCGGCGCCGACGACCATCGCCGCGCGGAAGTAGGTCAGCGGCGGTCCCTCCGCGGCGAGGATGCGCGCGGTTTGGTGGCGGCTGGCCAGGTGCTTCGAGGTGCTCTCGTCGCCGAGCCCACCGAGGTAAACGACCCGCTCGACGCCTTCGCGCTTCGCCATCCGCGCGAAGTTGAGCGCCCCCGTCCGCTCACGCTCGGCGAACGCGCCGCCGCCAGCCATCGCGTGGACGAGGTAATAGGCGATCTCGACGCCCCTCCCGGCTCCGGCCAGGCTCTCGGCGTCGGTGACGTCGCCCAGGTGGAGCTGCAGCCCCGCGGCCTCCTCCAGCCCGCCGGCCTTCGCGCGGTCGCGCACCAGGCAACGGACCGGTGCCCCCGAGTCCCTGAGCGACCTGGCCAGCCTGCAGCCGACGAAACCGGTCGCTCCAGCGATGAGGGCGCTCGCCTCGATCTTCTAAAGGTAGCCCGAGCGACCCGGCGCCAGATCCTGAATCCGAGTGCCGGGGCTCAGTACCCCGTCCCCGTCTTCACCTGCTTGCGCTCGGCGGGGTGGGCGCCGCCCTTCTTCTCCAGCGTCGCGCAGGCAGTGGCGATGTCCTCGGCGAGGCGGTCGACCTGCTCGCGGCTCAGTGTCTGCTTGACCAGGGCCCGCAGCACTTTCACGTCTTCGGCGTTGGGCGGCAGGGTGTAGGCGGGCACCATCCAGCCGCGCTCGGCGGAGAGCTGCCAGGCGATGTCGAACTCGTCGTAACCCTTCTCTTCGGCCAGCCGGAAGGCGACCAGGGGCAGTTGCTCCTCACCCTCGCCGATCAGTTCGAAGTCGCCCTCCGCCTTGAGCTTGTCGGCCAGGGCGCGAGCGTTCTGCTGCATCGCCTTCATGATGTAGGCGTAGCCCGCGCGCCCGTAGCGGACGAAGTTGTAGTACTGGGCGAGCACCATCGAGGCGCCGGTGGAGAAGTTGAGGGTGAAGGTCGCATCGGTCTTCCCCAGGTAGTTCTCGTAGAAGACGAGGTCCTCAGCCAGGTCGGACTTCTCACGGAAGACGAGCCAGCCGATGCCGGGGTAGACGAGCCCGAACTTGTGCCCGGAGACGTTGATCGAGCGCACCTGCTCGAGCCGGAAGTCCCATTCGGAGTCCGGGTACAGAAAGGGCCAGGTGAAGCCGCCGCTGGCGGCGTCGACGTGGAGCGGCACGTCGAGTCCTTTGTCGCCCTTGAGGTCGACCAAGAGCTTGTTGATCCCGACGATGTCGTCCATGTGGCCGGTGAAGGTGGTGCCGAGCACGGCGGCGACGCCGATCGTGTTCTCGTCGACGTGCGGCTCCACGTCCTCGGGACCGATCGTGTACTTGCCGTCCTGCAGCGGCACGATCCGCGGCTCGACGTCGAAGTAGCGGCAGAACTTCTCCCAGACCACGTGCACGTCGCCGCCGAAGATCAGGTTTGGCTTGTCGACGGGCTTCGATTCGGCTTCGCGGCGCTCCTTCCACTTCCACTTCAGCGAGAGGGCGCCGAGCATGATCGCCTCCGAGGAGCCCTGGGTGCGTGCCCCGGTCGTCTCGCCGGGGGCGTGGTACAGGTCGGCCAGCATGCGGATGCAGCGCTGCTCGATCTCCGCCGAGATCGGGTACTCGGCGTGGTCGATGAAGTTGCGGTAGAGGTTGTCGTTGATGACCCTCTGGGCCTCGGGCTCCATCCAGGTCGTGACGAAGGTCGCCAGGTTGCGCTGCGGGTCGCCCTCCAGCGCCAGTTCCTCGCCGACTAGGCGCATCGCGTCCAGTGCTGCCATTCCACTGTCCGGGAAGGGGCCGTCGGGAGCGTCTTCGGTGAGGAAGCGGTTGCCGTAGAGCATCGCCTCCTGCTCGGGGGTGAGGTGCTTTTCCATGCGAGGCCTTCGATCTGGTCGGGAGGACAGGTGGGGTCGAGCCTAACCCAGCCAGGGACGGAGAAACGGCTTTGGGCCTATCCTCACCGGCATGCAGCCCGATCACGAGGTGGCGGTTATAGGCGCCGGGTTCTCCGGCATCGGCACGGCGATCAAGTTCGACAAGGCTGGGATCCGCGACTGGGTCATGCTCGAGGCGGGGGACGGCGTCGGCGGCGCCTGGCACTGGAACACCTACCCGGGCATCGGCGTCGACATCCCCTCCTTCAGCTACCAGTTCTCCTTCGAGCAGCGCTCGGACTGGTCGCGCGTGTACGCGCCGGGCGAGGAGCTGAAGGCCTACGCCGAGCACTGCGTCGACGCTTACGGCCTGCGCTCGCGGATCCGGCTGAACACAAAGGTCACCGGCGCCGAGTTCGACGAGGAGAACCATTTCTGGCGCCTGCCGGTTGGCGATGGAAAGACCGTCACGGCGCGGTTCATGGTCGGCGCGACCGGCGTCTTCACCCAACCCAAGCCGCCCGACATCTCCGGGCTCGACTCATTCGCCGGCACCGTCATGCACACGGCTCGTTGGGACCACGACGAGGACCTTCGCGGTCGCAGGGTGGCGATCGTCGGCACCGGCGCCTCCGCCGTCCAGGTCATCCCCTCGATCGCGCCCGAAGTCGAGCGGCTGATCGTGTTGCAGCGCACACCGATCTGGTGCCTGCCCAAGCCCGACGCGCGGATCGGCCCGGGCCTGCGCCAGCTGCTCGGCCGGGTCCCCGGCGCGCAGGCCGCGGTCCGCGCCCTCAGCCAGCTCTACGTCGAGCTCAACTTCCCGCTGCCGGCCCATTTTCACGGCGTGCTGCCCGTCGCCAAGGCGGGAGAACGCGCCGGACTCAGGCACCTGCGAGCGGTGCGCGACCCGGCGGTGCGGGAGAAGCTGACGCCCCGCTACGGGCTCGGCTGCAAGCGCCCCAGCTTCTCCAACGAGTACCTGCCGGCCTTCAACCGGCCCAACGTCGAGCTCGAGACGAGCCCGATCGAGGAGATCACGGCAACCGGCGTGCGCACGGCGGCCGGCGAGCACGAGGCCGACGTGCTGATCCTGGCGACCGGGTTCCACGTCTTCGAGAAGGGCAACATGCCCCCATACCCGGTGCGTGGCCGCGACGACGTCGAGCTCGGGGGGTGGTGGGAAGAGAACCGGTCGCAGGCCTATGAGGGCGTCAGCGTCCCCGGCTTCCCGAACATGTTCATGATCCTCGGCCCCTACGGCTTCAACGGCGCCAGCTACTTCACCCTGATCGAGAACCAGGCACGCCACATCGTCCGCTGCCTGCGTCGCGCCCGCACCACCGGCTCCACCGCGGTCGAGATCCGCTCCGAGGCCAACCGGCGCTACTTCGAGAAGATGCTCGGCCGCCGCGGCCGCCAGGTGTTCTTCTCAGGCACCTGCGCGACCGCGAACAGCTATTACTTCGACGAGCATGGCGACGCTCCGTTTCGCGCCTCGCCGACGTTCGAGGTGGCCTGGCGCAGCGCCCGCTTCGACCTCGACGACTACCGCTTCACGCGGACCGGCTCGGAGGCTACCCTCACCGCTTGAAGATCTTGGGGTTGCAGGCCTGGATTGGGTGGAGGTACCTGAGCCAGCAGTTGGCGTTGAAGCGGCGGATCGTGTAGCGGTAGTTGTAGACGAAGCCTTCGCGGGGAAGCGCCGCGAAGATCGTAACCGCACCGCGGTAGAGGTCGGCGCCTCGCAGCCAGAGCACCGCGCACTTGACCTTCTCGCGATTGATCTGCCTGCAGTCGATGCTGTGCAGCTGACCCCGCGTGAACCGGTTGCCGAAGTCGTGTTCGAGGCCGAGCCAGGCGATGAATTCGGCGTCTCGGCGGGTCACGCGCGGGAGCACGACCTTCGGCACCACCACTTCGGGCGCGGGCGCGCCGCTTTCGACGGCGGCAATCCAGGTACTGACCCACGGGGAGACGACGTCGGCCCGCGTGAGGACCTGCGGGCTGAGGGGATCGCAGTCGATCGAGCCCTTGAGGCTGATGACGCCGAGCAGGACGGGGGTCCCGTCGGTCCGCCGCGCGATGCCCGGGCCACCGCTGTCCCCGTCGCAGACGCTGGCCGCGGAGGCGAGCGGCGACTGTATGCAGAGCTGGCTGGCGGCCGAGTAGACGGAGATCACCCGCCGCATCCTGCGCTGGCAGTAGCCGGCGCTCTTGACGACAGATTGCGCTTCGTGGAGGACCGCGGGCGACCGCGGGGGGTCCGCGTCGGTCAGGCCCCATCCGGCGACCGCCACCGGCACCCCCGCCGAGAGCAGGCCCGCGTCGGCCGCGGTCGCCAGCGGCAGCGCCGGTGCCGAGACGGGCGCGGAGAGGACGAGGAGCCCGGCGTCGTTGAGGAGTCGCGAGGGCTGATAGCCGGGGAAGACGAGGGCCTGCGACACGCCCGAGGCGTGCTGCGAGCTGGCTTCTCGGAGGTCCGCCACGCCGGTCAGCACCGTGAAGTTCGACGCCACCGCGACCCTGCCGGTGCCGGTCAGCAGGCAGTGCGCCGCGGTCAAGATCAGGCGAGGAGCGACGACCGTTCCCGTGCAGCTGAACGTCTCGACGGGACCCTGGTACTGGATGTAGGCAAGCCACGGATAGGACGCGATCGAGGCGGTGCTGCCTCCGACGATCGACGTCTTCGCTCCGCTTCCGGCCTCGGCGCGGCCGTCGCCTGAGGGCGACCGGGCGTGGCCCTGAGCCGGTGCGGCCAGGGCGATTGCCAGGGAGGCGAGGGCAAGGGCGACGAAGCTCCGAACGCCCGGTCGAATGCTGATCGATCGAGTGATCTTTTGCACCCTAGCGGTCGGCGCTCGAACGCGCGAATCGGTGCACGCGGCAAGGAAGCATTTAGTTGTGTGCAGGGCAGCTGTGTGACACGAGGTCTCGATTGAGGTTAGGAGTTGCTCATCAGGTTAAAGCCGCTTAGGCTTGGTCTACCCAACCCTGCTCCTATTGTGGCGATTTGGTGAACCCTTTGTGAACGCGTTGGAAGGAGTACCAAAATGAGACTTATCACGAAGTTTGGCATCCCTGCGCTGACGGTTATGACCGCTATGGCGTTTGGCGTGACATCAGCGTCCGCCACGAATACGAAGCTCTGTGGGGAACACACAGGCTTAACCTGTACCTTCACTAGATCTTTTATCAACCAATTAAATGTGGGTGTAGTCAAACTGTTAAGCACCATCACCGTCTTATGCTTACATGTCAAAGCACTTGCCACGGCCTTAGCCTTAGGCAGTCCGCAGGAATTGCATACCACTGAATTCAGCTTCGAAGGCTGCGGCACCGGCTCCTTGCACAACAACTGCACGATCACAGTTGAAGAAATGCCCTTATCGAACCTCTTAAAGACGGGGTTAGACGAAGGTGTCCTGATAGCCACGAACGGTCGCATGCGGCTCCAGTGTCCAAACCTCGGCCTCGACTGCGTGTATGACCTCGAAGGCATTGAATTCGCCGTCGCCGCTGGTCACCTCACCGCGAGTAAAACCCCCACCAGCGAATTAGGCGGGAAATTCTTCTGCCCCGACGAATCGCTCCTCGACGGGTTACTGGAAATGACCCTGATCACCTACGTCCTGGGATAGACAAGGGAAGCATCTTCTCTAAGGAGGTTGTGAGCGAATGCGGCGGGCCTCAGGAAGGGGTCTGCCGCATTAGCCGCCGAACGAGATCACGTGAGCCGCCTTCGGGTCGATGCGGCCCTCGATCACCTCGGCCCAGGCGCTCTGGAGTCCCTCGAAGCCCTTGCCGGGAATCGTCCCGAGCCAGCCGCCGATCCAGTCGCAGAAGGGATTCCAGGCGTCGGCTGCGCGTTGCTCGAGGCCGGCGCGGCCCCAGTCCTCGCCGCGCTTGACTATGCGGTCGGGGGCGAAGAAGAGCTCGGGCCGGGGGCCGGGAAGCTCTCCACCGCCCGAGCCGAAGTCCTCCCAGTGGGTGACTCCCACCGCCATGCTGCGGGCCAGTTCGCCGCCGAAATGGTTGTGGACCGCCGCGCGGATCTCGCCGTTGCCCGAAACGTCGACATAGGTGGCAGGGCCATTCTGCAGCGAGCCGATCTCCTCGTAGGAGACGGTGCTCCCGTAGATCCCCAGGCCTTCGACGAACTCCGTGCTGCGGGGGGAGGTGAGCCCGACGATCTCGACGCCCTCGCGCTGGGCAAGCAGGAACGCCACGCCGATCGCGGTCTTGCTCGAGGCGCTGGAGATCAGGATCGGCCCCTGCCCGGTCAGCCCCTCGTCGTCGAGCTCGTCGTCGATCATGAACGAGGTGAAGAAGAGCGGTCGCAGCAGCATCTGCATCGCCTCGGTCTCGGCGCGATAGAAGGGGTCGACGCCGCTCGCCAGGTAGCGGTGGTAGGCCGAAGGTAGAGCCGCCCGGTGCGGCGACCCGTCGACGAACCCGGACCCGTCCACGGCCACCGGCGTGACGACCAGGTGGGAGGAGGGGGGCAGGTAGCCGTAGAGGCGCGTCCCCGGCTCGACCCCCTCGACCTCGCTGCGCTCGACCTCGGCGAAGCCCCACATCGGCACCCGGCCCCAGCCCTCCTCGGCCGGGAAGAAGTCCCAGTAGGACATCGACTCGCCCATCACCGCGTAGGTGACGTTGTTGGCGGTCAGCCCGAAGGTGTCGACCCGCAGCAGCGCCTGCCCGGACCCGATCTCCGGCGCCTCGGACTCGGCGATGCGGCTCTCGCGCAGGTCGTCGCGCTTGACCAGGAAGTCGATCATCGTTTTGCTCCCGACCCATCCGCTGCGCCCTGCTCGAACAGCGCCACCAGCCTGGCGCGGCAGAACTCCCACTGCTTGCGGTTGCGGTCGTCGCCGGGGTGGAGGGTGTCGAGCAGGGCGAGACCGCGGGCGGTTGCGGCGGCCATCTCGACCAGGCGCTCGAAGTCTGAGCGGCCGGCCTGGTCGGGGAAGAGGCGGCGGGCCAGCTCGAGGGTCTGGCGGTCGAGCTCGCGTTCGACGCTGACCAAGGCCTTGCGCAGCTCGTCGTCGGTGCGGGCGTCGGTCCAGAGGTCCAGCGCCGCTTGGTAGAGCGGGCTGGCGTAGTTGGACCAGATGAAGTCGAGGCCGGCGGCGACGCGCTCGCGGCCGGTGGGGAGGGCATCGGCGGCGGCCAGCTGCTCGGCCGAGCGGCGGCGCGCCAGGCGCTCGATCGCGGCGGCGACCAGGGCTTGCCGGGTCTGGAAGTGGTGCAGGTGGGCGCCGCGGGACAGGCCGGCGCGCTCGGCGACGCCTGCGGTGGTCACGTTCGCGTAGCCGTCCTCGACCAGCGAGGCGATCGTGGCGTCGAGCAGGGCTTCGCGGGTGGCGGAGCTGCGCTCGGCCTGACTGCGGCGGGCGGGAGTCTCAGCGGTCGGCACGGGAGGCAATCCTAGTAAAGTTTGCGTTCACGACTGAATGTTATGCTGCCGCGCCGCAGCCGAACCGAACCGACTTCGAACCAAGAGGAGCTTGAACATGGCTGGTACCGATGCGCTGGTGTTTGACGCGATCCGCACGCCGCGAGGCAAGGGCAAGGTCAACGGATCCCTGCACAGCACGAAGCCCGTCGACCTCGTCGTCGGCCTCATGCACGAGATGCTGGTCCGCAACGAGAAGCTCGATCCCAACCGGGTTGACGACGTCGTCCTCGGCTGTGTTTCGCCGGTCGGCGACCAGGGCGCCGACATCGCCAAGACGGCGGCGCTGAAGGCCGGCCTGCCGGACACGGTCGCCGGCGTCCAGCTCAACCGCTTCTGCGCCTCGGGCCTCGAGGCGGTCAACATCGCTGCCCAGAAGGTCGCCTCCGGCTGGGAGGATCTGGTCTTCGCCGGCGGCGTCGAGTCGATGTCGCGGGTGCCGATGGGTTCCGACGGCGGTCCCTGGGCGATGGACCCGGAGACCAACTACGACACCTACTTCATCCCCCAGGGCGTCGGCGCCGACCTGATCGCCACGGTCGAGGGCTTCAGCCGCGACGACGTCGACTCCTACGCTGCCCGCTCGCAGGAGCGCGCCGCCAGGGCGCGCGAGGAGGGTCGCTTCGACAACGCCGTGATCCCGGTCAAGGACCTGAACGAAAACGCGGTCCTCGAGCAGGACGAGTTCATCCGCCCCGGCACGACCGTGGAAACGCTGGCCAAGCTCAACCCCTCCTTCGAGGCGATGGGCGACATGGGCGGCTTCGATGCGGTGGCGCTGCAGAAGTACCACTGGGTCGAGAAGATCGACCACGTTCACACTCCCGGCAACTCCTCGGGAATCGTCGACGGCGCCTCGCTGGTCGCGATCGGCAACGAGCAGACCGGCGCTGACCTCGGCATGAAGCCGAAGGCGCGCATCCTCGCCACCGCGGTCTCCGGTGCCGACCCGACGATCATGCTGACCGGCCCCGCGCCGGCCTCCAAGAAGGCGCTCGCCAAGGCCGGCATCGCGGTCGACCAGCTCGACCTGATCGAGATCAACGAGGCCTTCGCCGCGGTCGTCCTGCGCTTCGTCAAGGACATGGGCCTCGACATGGAGAAGGTCAACGTCAACGGCGGCGCGATCGCGATGGGCCACCCGCTCGGCGCGACCGGGGGCATGATCCTCGGCACGCTGGTCGACGAGCTGCACCGCACCGGCGGCAAGTACGGGCTGGCGACGCTCTGCGTCGGCGGCGGCATGGGAATCGCGACCGTCGTGGAGGCGATCTAGATGACTGAGAGCACGACGATTCGCTACGAGCGCGGCGAGGACGGCATCGTCGTCCTCACGCTCGACGACCCCAACCAGTCGGCCAACACCATGAACGCCGCCTACGTCGCCTCGATGGGGGCGACCGTGGACCGGCTCGAGGCCGAGAAGGACGAGATCAAGGGCGTCGTCCTCACCTCGGCGAAGAAGACCTTCTTCGCCGGCGGCGACCTCAACGACCTCAAGCAGGTGCGGCCGGAGCACGCGGCCGAACTGGCCGAAGGCCTGCGCGTGGTGAAGGGGCAGCTGCGCCGCCTGGAGACGCTCGGCGTCCCGGTCGTCGCCGCGATCAACGGCGCCGCCCTCGGCGGCGGCCTCGAGATCGCCCTCGCGACCCACCACCGGATCGCCGTCGACAGCTCCAAGGTCAAGCTCGGCTTCCCCGAGGTCAAACTCGGCCTGCTGCCGGGCGGCGGCGGCGTCGTCCGCTCGGTGCGCATGTTCGGCATCGCCGACGCGCTGATGAAGCTGCTGCTGCAGGGCAAAGAACTGCGTCCCGACAAGGCGCTGGAGATGGGCCTGATCGGCGAGGTCGTCCCGACCGTCGAGGGCCTGGTCCCGGCCGCCAAGGCCTGGATCGAGGCCAACCCCGAGGCCGTCCAGCCCTGGGACGCCCCCGGCTACAAGATGCCGGGCGGCACCCCGTCCAACCCGAAGCTGGCCCAGACCCTGCCAGCCTTCCCCTCCAACCTGCGCAAGCAGTTGAAGGGCGCCAACTACCCGGCCCCGCACCACATCATGGCGGCGGCGGTCGAGGGTGCCCAGGTCGACTTCGACAACGCGATCGAGGTCGAGGGCCGCTACTTCGTCGACCTCGCCACCGGCCAGGTGGCGAAGAACATGATCCAGGCCTTCTTCTTCGACCTGCAGGAGGTCAACGGATCCCGCAACCGGCCGGAGGAGATCGAGTCCTTCGAGCCGAGCAAGATGGTCGTCCTCGGCGCCGGGATGATGGGCGCCGCGATCGCCTACGTCAGCGCCAAGGCCGGGATCGAGGTCGTGCTCAAGGACGTCGACCTCGAGGCCGCCGAGCGCGGCAAGGGCTACTCGCAGGGACTGGTCGAGAAGGCCGTCTCGCGCGGCCGCATGACCGAGGAGAAGGGCGCCGAGCTGCTGGCGCTCATCACCCCGACGGCCGAGGCGGCCGACGCCGCCGGCGCCGAGCTCGTGATCGAGGCGGTCTTCGAGGACCCCGCGGTGAAGGCCCAGGTCTTCGCCGAGATCGAGCCGCACCTCGCTGAGGGCGCGCTGCTGGGCTCCAACACCTCGACCCTGCCGATCACCGGCCTGGCCGAGGGCGTCAGCCGCCCGGCTGACTTCATCGGGCTGCACTTCTTCAGCCCGGTGGACAAGATGCCGCTGCTGGAGATCATCAAGGGCGAGCAGACCAGCGAGGAAACGCTCTACCGCGCCCTCGACGTCTCCAAGAAGATCCGCAAGACGCCGATCGTGGTCAACGACTCGCGCGGGTTCTTCACCTCGCGCGTGATCGGCACCTTCATCAACGAGGGGATCGCGATGCTGACCGAGGGCGTGCCCGCGCCGACGATCGAGCAGGCCTCCTCGCAGGCGGGCTACCCGGCGCCGGTGCTGCAGCTCTCCGACGAGCTCAACCTCAACCTGATGCGGAAAATTCGCAAGGCGTACCAGGAGGCGATGGAAGCCGAGGGCAGCGCCTGGGCCGACCATCCCTCGACCACGGTGATCGACCGCATGCTCGACGAGTTCGACCGCGGCGGCCGCCTCGCCGGCAAGGGGTTCTACGAGTACGGCGAGGACGGCAAGCGGGTCGGCCTCTGGAAGGGCCTCGCCGACGCCTTCCCGGCGGTCGAGGACCCATCCTCGATCGCGCTGAAGGACCTCGAGGAGCGGATGATGTTCGCCGAGTCGCTGGAGACCGTGAAGTGCATCGACGAGGGCGTGATCGAGTCCGTCGCCGACGCCAACATCGGCTCGATCTTCGGGATCGGGTTCCCGGCCTGGACCGGCGGCGTGCTCCAGTACATCGACGGCTACGAGGGCGGCGCGGCCGGCTTCGTCGCCCGGGCGCGCGAGCTGGCCGAGAAATACGGGGAGCGCTTCGAGCCTCCGACGTCCCTGGTCGAGAAGGCCGAGCGCGGCGAGACCTACGCCGACCAGGCCGAACTCGTCGCGAGCGCGTAGGAGGAGATCGAGATGCCAGTCACCTTCACCAGCGAGCAGGAAGCGTTCGCCGAGGCGATCCGCGACTTCGCGTCCCGCGAGTGCGGGACGCGCGAGCAGCGCGACGCCCTCACCAACGGCGGGCAGGAGGTCCACAACCACGAGCTGTACGCCAAGATGGCCGATCTCGGCTGGCTCGGAATCGCGGTCGCCGAGGAGTACGGGGGCACGGGCGGCGGCATGGTCGACCTCTGCCTCTTCCTCGAGGAGATGGCCTACGGCCAGATCCCGATCGGCGGCTTCCCCGTCACCGCGATCACGGCCGGCGCCTACGAGCGCTTCGGCACCGACGCGCAGAAAGAGGAGATCCTCGGCGGGATCGTCAAGGGCTTGGTCGAGGCGATCGCGATGTCCGAGCCGGAGGCCGGCTCCGACGTCGGCGCGCTGCGCTGCAAGGCGGTGCGCGAGAACGGCGGCTACACGATCAACGGCCAGAAGACGTGGATCTCCGAGGCGCACGTCGCCGACCACATCCTGCTCGTCTGTCGCACCGACGACAGCGGCTCCAAGCACGAGGGCCTGACGATGCTGAGCATCCCCAAAGGCACGGAGGGGGTCGAGATCCGCGGCATCGACACGATGGGCGGGAGGATCGTCAACGACGTCTTCTTCGACGACTGCCACGTCCCCGCCGAGAACCTGCTCGGCGAGGAAGGCAAGGCCTGGATGCAGCTGATGGCGGGGCTCAACGTCGAGCGGCTGATCATCGCCGCGCAGTCGCTGGGCATCGCCCGGCGGGCGATGGACGACGTGCTGGTCTACGTCAAGGAGCGCAAGCAGTTCGGCCGCCCGATCGGCAGCTTCCAGACGATCTCTCACCGGCTTGCCGATCTCGCGACCGAGCTGGAGTGCAGCCGCCTGCTCACCTACGACGTCGCCGCACGCGTCGACGCCAACCCGACCCAGCTCTTCCCCCGCGAGGCCTCGATGGCCAAGCTCAAGGTGACCGAAACGGCGAAGAAGATCTCGCTCGAAGGGATGCAGATGATGGGCGGCTACGGCTACGCGACCGAGTACGACATGGAGCGCCACGTCCGCACGACCCTGGTCTCCACCATCTACGGTGGCACCAGTGAGATCCAGCGGGAAATCATCGCCAAGACGATGGGGCTTTGAGACAGCGGTAGGAGTGGCGGGCTGAGATGGACAGCCCGCTGCTGGCCTCCATCGCGCTGCCGGTCGCGATCGCCGCGATCATGTGCAGCCTCGGCCTGGCGCTGACGCCGGCCGACTTTCGCCGCGTGCTCGTCGCCCCGCGCGGGGTCGCGATCGGGATGCTCAACCTGGCGCTGATCTCGCCCCTGCTCGCCTTCGCGATGGCCGAGCTCTTCGCGCTGCCGCCCGAGTTGGCCGTCGGCCTCGTCCTGCTCGGCGCCTCGCCCGGCGGGATGATGGCCAACATGCTGACGCACCTGGCGCGAGGCGACACGGCGCTCTCGGTGACGATGACGGCGATCAGCAGCGTTGCCTCCGTGGTCACCATCCCGCTTTTCCTCGGGCTCTCCTCCGAGCACTTCGGCGCCGGGTCGCTGGGGGAGGTCAGCATGCCGGGGGTGGTCGCCCTGGTCTTCGCGATCACGGTGATCCCGGTTGCGATCGGCATGACGCTGCGCCGGCGCTGGCCCGAGCGGGTCGCGGTGGCCTATCCACGGGCCCGGGCGGCGTCGCTCGGCCTCTTCGCCCTCGTCGTCGTCGGAGCGATCGTCAGCGAGCACGACACCGTCGCCGAGAACGTCGCCGACGTGGCCGGGGCGGCGCTGGCGCTGAATCTCACGGCGATGGGGATCAGCTTCGCGATCTCGAAGCTGGCCCGTCTCGACGATCGCCAGGCGACGGCGATCGCGCTCGAGCTCGGGATCCACAACGCGACGCTGGCGATCGCGGTCGGAGCCTCCCTCGTCGCCGAGCTGTCGATTCCCGCCGCGGTCTACAGCTCCTTCATGCTCTTCACCGGCGGCCTCTTCGCTTGGGCGATGAGCCGCCGCAACGCCGCCGCCTCGGCCCGCGCGCTGGGGGCATGACCGGGCGCCGGCGGGCGTGCATCGCCGCGCTGGCGAGTGCGCTGGCGCTTGCCGTGATTCCGGGCTGCGGCGGGGGCGGCGCGGCGGGCACCGATACTTCGCCGCCGCTGATCGAACGATCGGATCCCGCCGACCGCGACGATGCCGGCGACACGGTCGCGCCCTCGCACTGCCCACCGGAGTTGCCCAGCTGCCGTAACGCCGAGGGGCGAATCGTCTTCGTCGAGCGCGTCGACCCCGACGGCGACGGCGATGCCCACTTCGTCATCGTCGATCCCCAGGGGATCACGGGGCCGGGGCTGACGGCGATCGACGTCCGCAAGGGGCTGCGGCCCCATCCACTGCCCGGCCCCGGCGACCTGATCAGCACCGCCGGCCCGGTGCAGACGGGAACCTTTGGCCAGAGCCAGATCCACGCCCTCGAGCTGCACGTCGGCCGCTGACTTGCGTGCCCAGCCCGATCGGTGAGAGGGTGGGGGTCATGGCGACGATCCTCTGCGTGCTCTACGACGACCCGGTCGACGGCTACCCGCCGTCATACGCCCGCGACGACGTGCCGAGGATCGAGCGCTACCACGACGGCCAGAGCGCGCCGACACCCGAGGCGCTCGGCTTCACGCCGGGTGAGCTGGTCGGCAGCGTCTCGGGAGAGCTGGGGCTGCGCGAGTTCCTCGAGGCGCGCGGCCACCGGCTGGTCGTCACCTCCGACAAGGACGGCCCCGACTCGGTCTTCGAGCGCGAGCTGCCCGAGGCCGAGGTCGTCATCTCCCAGCCCTTCTGGCCCGCCTACCTGACGGCCGAGCGGATCGCCAAGGCACCGAACCTGAAGCTGGCGCTGACCGCGGGCATCGGCTCAGATCACGTCGACCTGCAGGCGGCGATCGAGCGGGGACTGACCGTCGCCGAGGTGACCTACTCGAACAGCATCAGCGTCGCCGAGCACGTGGTGATGATGATCCTGGCGCTGGTCCGCAACTACATCCCCTCCTACCAGCAGGTGGTCGACGGCGGCTGGAACATCGCCGACTGCGTCACGCGCTCCTACGACCTGGAGGGCATGCAGGTCGGCAGCGTCGCCGCCGGGCGGATCGGCGCGGCGGTGCTGCGGCGGCTGAAGCCCTTCGACGTCGGCCTGCACTACACCGACCGCCACCGCCTGCCGCCCGAGGTCGAGGAGGAGCTCGGGGCCACCTTCCACGCCGACGCGGAGTCGATGGTGGAGGTGTGCGACGTGGTGACGATCAACGCACCGCTGCACCCCGAGACCGAGAACCTCTTCGACGCGGAGATGCTCGCCAGGATGAAGCGGGGCGCCTACCTGATCAACACGGCGCGCGGCAAGATCTGCGATCGCGACGCGGTCGCGCGGGCCTGCGAGAGCGGCCAGCTGGCGGGCTACGCCGGCGACGTCTGGTTCCCCCAGCCCGCGCCCGGGGACCACCCCTGGCGCTCGATGCCCCACCACGGCATGACCCCGCACACCTCGGGCACGAGCCTCTCGGCCCAGGCCCGCTACGCGGCCGGCGCGCGCGAGATCCTCGAGTGCTGGTTCGACGGGCGGCCGATCCGCGAGGAGTACCTGATCGTCGACGGTGGCAAGCTCGCCGGCACCGGCGCCCACTCCTACAGCGAGGGCGACGCCACGGGCGGCTCCGAGGAGGCCGCCCGCTTCAAGAGCGGCTGATTCAGGGCAGGATGGTCCGGCGATGAAGATGCGCGCCGCGGTGCTCGAGGAGTTCGGCGAGCCGCTCGCGGTCCAGGAGGTCGAGCTCGCCGAGCCCCAGGCCGGGGAGGTCCTGGTCCGCCTCGTCGCCTGCGGCGTCTGCCACACCGACCTCTACACGGCCTCCGGCGCCGACCCCTCCGGCTACGCGCCGACGGTGCTCGGCCACGAGGGAGCCGGCGTCGTCGAGCGGGTCGGAGCAGATGTCACCTCGCTGCGACCGGGCGACCACGTCGTCACCCTCTTCTCGCCCCAGTGCGGGGAGTGCGTCCACTGCCTCGACCCGCGGACCAACCTCTGTCTGGCGATCCGCGAGCAGCAGAACAAGGGCTTCCTCCCCGACGGGACCACCCGGATCTCGCACGGCGGCGACGGCATCCGCCACTTCATGGGCTGCTCGACCTTCGCCGAGTACACGGTGATGCCGGAGATCGCCCTGGCCAAGATCGACCCCGAGGCGCCCTTCGAGCACGCTTGCCTCTTCGCCTGCGGCCTCTCGACCGGCCTCGGCGCCGCGATCAACACCGCCACCGTCAAGCCGGGCAGCACCTGTGCCGTCTTCGGGGCGGGGATGGTCGGGCTGGGCGCGGTCGCCGGTTGCCGCTTGCAGGGCGCCGAGCGCATCGTCTGCGTCGACCTCTCCCCGGAGCGCCTCGAGCTGGCCCGCAGCCAGGGTGCGACCGACACGATCGAGGGGGGAGAGGGCGCCGTCGAGACGATCCTCGAGATGACCGGCGGCTTCGGCGCCGACTACACCTTCGAGGCGACCGGCAACGTCGCCGTGATGCGCCAGGCGGTCGAAGCGGCGCGCATGGGCTGGGGCCTTTGCACCGTCGCCGGGGTGGCCGGCAAGGGGGAGACCCTCGACATCGTCCCCCGCTTCCTGATCACCGGCCGCCGCGTCGCCGGATCCTCCTTCGGCGGCGTCAAGGGCCGCGACCAGGTCCCGAAGCTGATCGCCCGCGCCATGGCGGGCGAGATCGACGTCGAGCCCTTCATCTCCCACCGCATCGCCCTCGACGAGGTCAATCGCGGCTTCGAGCTGATGGAGGCCCAGGACGGCATCCGCAGCGTGATCGAGCTCGGTTAGCTCATCGCTCGACGCGCTCAGGCGATCGCGTCGGCCAGCTCGCGATCGATCTCGAGCAGATAGGGCGCGACCAGGCCCTCGTAGGCCGCTTTTCGCTCGGCGGGGAGATCCTTCCAGCCGGTTACCGAGCCCCGGCAGATATCCGCGCCGCAAAGACAACCGCCCGGGAAATGCTCGATCGAGTAGTTGCGCATCGCGTAGTCGAAGGTGATCTCCTCGCCTTTGGCAATCGCTTCACGGGCCACGAAGTCGCATGCGCCCGTTTCGTTCAGCTCGACCCCGCAGTTCGGGCTGCACGAGTGGTTGACCTTGGGGCTGAGACCGGCGTGCCGGGCCCACTTGGTGCGGCTCACCTGGGTCGCGTGCGAGTCGTTCATCGGCACCTCGCCTTCGAGCACCCCGATCATCACCGTCTCACCCGCCTGAAAGCCACGAGTGGCGCGAACGCCACCACCCTTGCCGCCTTCGGGAGTACAAAGCTCATAGCCGACAGGATCCAAGGGGACCGCCTCTCAATTTTGGTTGGGCGCCAGCGAATCTGCGCTCAGCGACTCTAGGTCATCCTCGCCGGACGACCCTGGAGCCCCCGCTGACCCGTCGGCTGAGCTCAGCTCCGCAGCCGCCGCGCCAGCAGCTCGTCCAGCTTCTCGTAGCCCTCGCGGACGCCCCTCTCCATGCCGGCCTCGAGGATCGCGTCGCGTGACTCCTTCGAGTCGAAGGTGCCGGTGACGACGATCCGGGTTCGGTCGCCCTCGAGCTCCTCGAGCTCGACCCGGTCGACCGAGGGCGGGGCGTCGTTGCCCTCCCACTGGAAGGTCTGGACCAGCAGGCGCGGGGGGTCGACCTCGCGGAACTCGCCGAAGAAGACGTAGCTGCCGTCCGCGTCGCTGTGCGTGTAGCGGTAGCCGCCGCCGGTGCGCACGTCCATCTCCTGGACGGTCATCGTCAACCTGCGGGGACCGAGCCATTCGGTCAGCAGCTCGGGATCGGTGTAGGCCTCGAAGACGAGCTCGCGGGGAGCGTCGAACTCACGCTCGATACGGACCTCGGTATCGCTCGGCGTGGTCACGGTGGTGGAATGGCGGGTGTTCGTCTCTTCGCTCATCGCGACGTTCCTCTCCTTCTTACTGGCCAGCTCTGCTCCTCCAGTACCCGCGCGTGCTTTTTCAACCCCGTCAGCGACATACAGGCGGTTTCGCGATGAGGGGTCGTGTAGACTATCGATCTACATGGCTGCCGCAGACACGACGACAATCCGGGTTCCCACCCAGACTCGCGACCGGCTGAAGATATTGGCCGCGCGTCGCGGGGAGTCCGCGAGCGAGGTCGTCGCGAAGCTGGTCAGCGCCGCCGACGAGGAGGCGATGCTGACCGAGGTAGCGGCCGGGTTTGAGAGGCTGGCCAGCAATCCCGAGGCCCTTGCTGCCTATCGCGCGGAGAGCCGTGAAATCGACTCCGGCTTCGATGCGCCGGCGCCCGAGTGGTAGATGCTCGGCCCCAGCAGGGTGAGGTTTACTGGGCCGACCCCGATCCCACGCGGGGAACCGAGCAGGCGAAGCCCCGCCCCTTCGTGGTCGTTTCCGTCGATCATCTGAATCAGGCGAGTCTCGGCCTCTCGCTCGCCGTCCCGCTCACCCGCACCGATTTCGGCAACGCTCTGCACCTGCCGATCCCGGCCAAGGAGGGCGGGCTGAGGGAGAAGGGCTTCGCGATGCCCGAGCAGCTGCGCGCGATCTCCCACGAACGCCTGAGTCGGCGACTCGGCGCTCTGCGCCCGAAGACCCTGGAGGAGTTGCTGAAACGCTGTCGGGTCCTGCTTCGCTGACTCCCGACCCCTCAGTCGCCGAGCCACTCCCCAGCGTGGGGTGAGACCTTCAGGGCCGAGAAGTCACCGCTCTCGCGAATCCGCTTCGCGGCATCGAACATCGCCTCGTTGGCGACCCAGGCGAGGTTGCCGCCGACGCTGACCCGGCGCGCTCCGAGCTCGGCGAGCTCGTCCATGGAGAAGTTGGGGCGGGCGAGCACGTTGACCGGTTTCTCCACCGCCTCACACACCGCCCGAATCTGGTCCGGCTCGCGCAGGTGGGGCGCGTAGAGCACGTCCGCGCCGGCCCGTTCGAACGCTTGCAGGCGGGCGATCGTGTCGTCGAGGTCGGGATTGCCGCGGAAGTGGTTCTCGGCCCGGGCCGTCAACGTGAAGGGGAAAGCCAGGCGCCGGGCCGCCTCACAGGCGGCGGCCACGCGCTCCACAGCATGGTCGAAGGCGTAGATCTCGCCGGCGGGGTCGTAGTCCTCGATCGAGCCGCCCACGGCGCCCGCCTCGGCCGCGCACACGATGGCGTTCGCCGCGTCCTCGGGAGTGGGGCCAAACCCGTTCTCGAGATCGACGGAGACCGGCAGGCCCGTCGCCCGGTCGATCTCGGCGACGTGCTCGGCCAGCTCGTCGAGGGTGACGCTGCCGTCTCGGCGTCCCAACGTCAGGGCGAAGCCGGAGCTGGTCGTGGCCAACGCCTCGAAGCCGAGCGCCTCGAGTGCCCGGGCGGAGCCGGCGTCCCAGGGGTTGGGCATGACGAACGCCTCACCCTCGTGGAGGGCGCGAAAGCGGGTTGCCTTCTCTCCCTGTGTTGGCTGTGAAGCTCGGTCGGACACGGCACTTGATCCTACGGCGACTGGGCGATTTGCTTCAATCGGATCACCAGAGAAAGGAGGTGGTCCTAATTTCGAGTCACATGCTTCAGGGGACACTGGAGGTGCAGGGCCGCTAGGCGCCGCACTTGTTTCGGCCGCCCGGCGGAATCCAACCCGGGCACCGGCGAGCAAGGGAGGCCGGGCGTTGTCCCACCCGGTGTGGTCCCCGCGTTCGCTTCCAAAGCACCTGGCAAGGGCCGCCTCCGGGCGGCCCTTGCTCGCTCCGCCGGTCGGCCGCGTATCTTCTTTTCAAGAATACAATTTAACGTGCTATCAGGTACTTAAACTGTATCCTTGACGCATGCAACTGCAGACCGATGCCCAGATCGTCGAGCTCTTTCACGTCGCTTTCCTCGACGTGCTGTCGAAGCGCCTGAACCCGGCTCGATATGTCCTCAAGGGAGGTGCGAACCTGCGCTTCTTCTTCGACAGCGTGCGCTACTCCGAGGACATCGACCTCGATATCTCTGGCGTGGGGCAGTGGAGCCTCGAAAGCAAGGTCGACGACGTTCTCGAGTCCGGTGCGATGAAGGCCCTCCTCCGTGTCGGCGGCTTGGCGGTCGCCGAATCCACAAAGCCGAAGCAGTCCGAGACCACGCGACGATGGAAGGTTGCGATCGAGGCTCCGAATCGTGCTGAGCCAGTGCGGACCAAGATCGAGTTCAGCAACCGCAACGGAGAGCAGAGGCATCGCTTGGAGGCGATCCCGGGCCGCATCGTGGCTCCCTATGCCCTGCGTGCGCCGAGTGTGCAGCACTACGTTGAGGATGCACCGGCGGAGCAGAAGGTCATGGCTCTCGCGAAACGCTCCGATACGCAGGCTCGCGATGTATTCGACCTGGACCTGTTGCTTCGTCGCAGGCCACTACAGCCTGGCGCGCTCGACCCTCAGATTCTCGCCGAAGCGGGCGACCGTGCCCTGGAACTGCCGTTTGCCGCCTTTCGCGACCAGGTTCTTCCCTTCCTCGAGCTAGATGTGGTTGAGCTCTATGACACCGCGGCAGCCTGGGAGGAGATGCAGGCCTTCGTCGCGGAAAAGCTGGAGGAAGCCCGGTGAGACTGACCGATGCCTACGGCGATCTGTTGGGCATGGAACGGAAGATCCTCACCACGCGTGAAGCGGCAGCGCGGTGGCGTGTGGAGCAGCGCACGGCCGGCCTGCGCCTCCGTGCCATGGAGGAATCCGGGCTCGTGCTGCGGCTGCGGCGGGGGTATTGGGCTCTCGATCCCACCCTCGATCCGTTTGTGGTTCCGCCCTACCTGACGGCGCCTCTTCCGGCCTATGTCTCGCTTTGGTCCGCGCTTGCCCGGCACGGGATGATCGAACAGATACCACGTCAGGTCTCGGTCGCCTCGCTTGATCGGGCTCGACGCATCACGACAGCAGTCGGCGTCTACTCGATCCATCACCTCGCACCGGAGGTCTTTGGCGGTTTCCATGGCTCCGAGGCGACCGGATATCTCGCTACGCCGGAGAAGGCTCTCTTCGACACGGTTTACGTCCGTGCTGCCGCGGGCAGTCGCGCCTTCTTCCCCGAGCTTTCCCTTCCCGAGGCCTTCGACAAAGCCGAGACAGGGGAATGGCTCGATCGAATCCAGAGCTCACGCTTGCGCACGCTCGTCTCGCGCCGGCTCCGCGACGTAATCCGCGGTGCACGGCGCGATTGAGTTCCAGTTCCGTCCCACCCAGTGCGCTCCCCGCGCTCGCTCCCTAGCACCTGGCAAGGGGCGCCTCCAAGCGGCCCTTGCCTTCGCGAGAGCGTAAATCCCACCGTTCATTGGGTACTGCTGCATATGATGCTGGGAAATGAACGTCAAGAATGCGACGTTGAAGGCGCTTGTGCAGGGTGAGAAGCAGTTCCGGGTGCCAATCTGGCAGCGCCAGTACACATGGCGAGGGCCGCAGCACGAGCAACTCTGGCACGACTTGCTGGAGCAATACTCACACGTCGCAAGTGGCACAACGTCTGACCTCGCCGGTCACTTCCTCGGCAGCTTCGTGCTCTCGCCGGTTGATCCAACCGCCAGTGGAGTGCAGACTTTTCTGGTGATCGACGGCCAGCAAAGGCTGACGACATTGATGCTGGTCCTCTGCGCTCTTCGTGACACCGCCGCGGAACAGGATCAACAAGTGGTGAACCGTTTCGACAAGCTCTACCTGATCAACGAGTTTCAGGAGGGTGATGAACAGTTCCGGTTGCGACCAACCGAGGAGGACGGCACAAGCTTCCGGGCTCGAGTCGAACGGAAGGCAGACACCGGTGCTCGCGACTTGGTCAGCGATGCATACCGCTTCTATGCACGCCGTCTGCGGGAACCGGGGCCCGATGGGAAGCCGATCGATGTGCCAACCCTGGAGCGGGTTGTGGTCGAACGGATGGGAATCGTCGAAATCACCACAGAACAAGGTGACAATGCCCACAGGATCTTCCAGTCCCTCAACGGCACTGGGGTCGATCTCAACCAGGCGGATCTGCTGCGCAACTACCTCTTTATGCTGCTGCCGAACCGCGCCGAGGTTGTGTACGAGCAGGTGTGGCGGCCCATGGAGACGCTGGTCGGCGTCGACAATCTCGCTGGGCTGGCGCGGGTTGATCTGCAACGTCGCGGCCAGGACGTGACTACGGACGGCGTCTATGCGGCCCACCAGCGGCGCCTCGATCCGATCTCGCTTGATGAGGCCGCGATTGAGGCCCAGGTCCGTGACCTGGCGGTGCGCGCAGGGCACTACAAGTGCCTGATCGATCCTGAGGCAGAGAGCGATCCAGAGCTCGCCGCCGGCCTGGCGCGTCTTGCACGCTGGGGCGCGCAAACCAGTCACCCAGTGTTGATGGTCGCCTACGATCTGCGCGAGCGAGGGTTCCTCGACACGGACGGGCTGCGAAGCGCAGTCGGGATCATCGAGTCGTTCCTCGTCCGCCGGCAGCTGGCTCGCATACCGACCAACGCACTCAACCGGCTGTTCGTACAGTTGATAGGCAACCTTCCGGAGAGCCCCGAGTTCGTCGAGGCCCTCCATCGTGAGCTTTCCCGCGAACGTCTCGACTGGCCGGACGACGACCGGCTACGGGAGGCTGCCGAAACGCAGCCTCTCTTCCGGATCGGTCGTCCACATCAGCGCAAGATGATCCTTGAGCGCTTGGAGAGCTCTTTCGGACATCCGGAGTTGATCGACTTCGACGAGGCGGAGCTTCAGATCGAGCACATCATGCCTCAGACGCTCTCGCCTGAGTGGAGGAAGCATTTTGAGGGTCTGGATCAACACCCAGACCAGGTCCACGGGGATTTGGTGCACACGCTTGGAAACCTCACGCTTACCGCCTTCAATGGCGCGCTCAGCAACAACCCGTTCGATCGCAAGAAAGAGATCTACGGGGAAAGTCACTTGGAGCTGAACCGAGTTTTGCCGGAAAGCGAGGCATGGGGGCGGGAGGAGATTCTCGCTCGGGCTGCGGATCTCGCTTCACAGGCGGCGAAGATCTGGGTGGCACCCCTTAAGGGCGTGCCGGACGCGCCGAGCGACGGATTCGATTGGAGCCGCGTGCGGGCAGCGATTGAGTCGGTTCCGGCGGGAAGATGGACTACCTATGGCGACATCGCGGAGCTGGGTGGCACCGCCGCTCAGGCCGTCGGCAACTACATTGCCGCCCTGTCTACTGGCACCAACGCGTACAGAGTGTTGTCGGCAGACGGCACCGTCAGCACCTCTTTTAGGTGGAACAACCCGGAAGACGAGCGGGACGTCGTCGATGTGCTGATAGGCGAGGGGGTGGAGTTCGAGGACGGTCGTGCAAGCGAGGAGCAACACATCGGCCGCGAGGAGCTTTCCGGACTCCTCGAGACCGTCGATGCGGACAGCTCGCTTGACGAGCCCGCGCTCGAGGGCTGACGCCTCCTCTCTGAAAACCGCCGCTGGCCGATCGGCCGTCCTGTCGTGTACAGATATCTGTCGATGAACGAGTTCAACTACGAAGGCCACCGGATCGAGTACGACCTCTACGGGGAGGGCGAGCGCCTGCTCGTGCTCGTGCACGGGTTGCTGATGAACCGGCGCATGTTCGAGCGGCTGGGGCCGGAGCTGGCCGAACAGGGGAACCGGGTGGTCTGCGTCGACCTGCTCGGGCACGGGCGCTCGGACCGGCCCGAGGATCTGCGCCTGTACTCGATGCCTCTTTTCGCCCGCCAGGTGGCGGCGCTGCTGGACCACCTCGAACAGCCCTCCGCCGTGGTCGGCGGTACCTCGCTGGGTGCCAACGTCGCGCTGGAGCTGGCGGTGCGCGAGCCCGAGCGGGTCCGCGGTCTCTTCATCGAGATGCCGGTGCTCGACAACGCCCTGCCGGGGGTGGCGGCGACCTTCGCCCCGCTGCTGCTCGGCCTGCGCCTCGCTCGGCCGGCGTTCGAGGTGACCTCTCGCCTTGCCTCGGCGATCCCCCGCACCCACCACCTGATCGACATCGGACTCGACTTCGTGCGCCAGCGCCCCGGCCCCTCGGGGGCGGTCCTGGAGGGCCTATTGCTTGGGGAGACCGCGCCGCACCGCGAGGAGCGCACCGAGATCCGCCAGCCGGCGCTGATCGTCGGCCACCCGCGCGACCCGCTACACCCCTTCAGCGACTCCGGGATGCTCGCCGAGGAGCTGCCGAACGGGCACCTGGTTGAGGCCAGCTCGATCTTCGAGTGGCGGCTGAGGCCCGAGCGCCTGACCCGGGAGCTGACCGCGTTCCTTCAGGAGGCCTGGGCCCCGCCGGCGAGCGCCCCGGCGAGCAGCGCCTGAATCGCATCGGCCTCGGTGCTGCTCGCCAGCGCGCGGCTGCCGTCGGATCGAAGGCTGCTGGCGATCGCCCGCGACGGCGTGCCGTCGCGCTCGTAGATGACGGTGAAGGACTCGACCGGGTCCTCGATCTCGCCGGCGGCGACGATCTCACGGCTCGGCAGCGCGTCCACCTCGCCCTGGACGTCGGCGGGCGCGAAGGGCCTGGTGGGCGGGTGCGCCGAGAGCACGGCGTTCGCGTGCTTGGTCATGTACCAGCCGACGCCGGTGAGGAAGCCGAAGGCATCCGGGTCCTCGCGCAGGCGCTCGCTCATCGTCGCCAGCGAGTGCGTCACGTAGTTGCTCCCGGGGCCGCCGGCGAAGGTCAGCCCCCCGGTCACGGTCGGCGGGCGGGAGTCGGTCGCCAGGTCGATCCCGAGCTCGGCGGCGGCGATCTGCACCGCCGAGGGGAAGCAGGAGTAGAGGTCGAGGTGGGTGACCTCGTCGACGCCTATGCCCGCGTGGCCGAGGGACGCCCCGGCGCAGGCCGCGATCGCGGGTGAGCGATGCAGGTCCCGGCGCGAGGCGGCGAACCAGTGGTCGTGGGCGGCGGCGCTTGCGTGCACGAAGACCCGGCTCTCGGCTGCGATCCCCGCCTCTTCGGCGGCGCGAGCGCTGCAGAGCAGGAGCGCCGCGCCCTGGTCGACCTGGATGTTCGCCGTCATCAGCTTCGAGTAGGGGGAGGCGACCATCCGGTTGTCCTCCCCGGCCGTGGCGATCCCCCGCGCCGGCGGCGCCTCTCGCGTCCACGCCTCGGGATTGGACTCCGCCACCTCGGCAAACCGGTGCCAGATCTGCCCCAGCCACTCCCGGTGTTCGTCCGGGGTCCGCCCGGCGGCGGCTCGCACGGCGTTCTCGAACCACGGGTAGTAGTGGATCGGCGCCAGCAGGCCAGCCGCCATCTCGACCTCGTGGCTCGCCGCCCGGTCACTGCCGAGCAGGCGCGTCGGCGAGGCGTCCGAGGACTGTCCGGGCCAGCCGGTCGGGCGCCCTTCGCGCGTCGCGCGCATGAGCGGCACGATCGCCTCCGCCCCGGCGATCAGCGCCACGTCGAGGCGCCCGGCCTGGATCTCTGCGCAGGCGTCGGCCAGCAGGTCGAGCGGTCCGGTGCCGCTGGTCAGGGTCCGCACGGTCTCGGCGGGCCGCACTCCCAGCGCATCGGCGACCAGCGCGCCGGGATCGGGCACCGGCCAGGAGAGGCAGTCGACGATCCGCACAGACTCGGCGCGCTCGATCAGGCGTCCCGTCCCGGGAGACTCGCTCGCGATCCGGGCGGCTCGCACGATCAGCTCCAGCGGAGACATCTCCTGCTCGCCGGGGCGCCGGCTGTGCTGGCCGACACCGGCGAGCATCGGCGCATGAGGGTCTGCCGGCATCGGGCGGCAGATTCGCAGAGTTTGGGCTCGGACACAGGTCCACTTCGGTACGCACCTAGGTGCTAGGATGCGCAAAATATCTGGAGCAGTCAGAGGGAAAGGGCTCTTAGGGAGGAGCCCACATAGCGCACCAGTGCCTTAATCGGTGAAAGGGCCGGCCTTAAAAGCCGGAGATCCGGGTTCGAGCCCCGGCTGGTGCATTGCCACGGGATGTCTACCCGTAACTAGCTATGTCAACCAATCTCTTCGACTATTTCGACGACATCGCGGCCGAGGAAGGCGCGCCGTCGGCGAGGTGGGCGCCGCGGTCTCCGTATGAGCCCGACGAGCGGTTCGACCTGATGCTGGTGCCGCGGGTCCGCGGCTGGCAGGAGGACTCCGACTCGCTTTCCGACCTCGACCGCTTCGAGGCCGAGCCTTGGGTCGATGGGCTGACCCGCAACGGCAAGGGAGTCTGGGCTCGTCTCGACAGCGGCTGGGTCGAGCGCGCCGGCGCCGCCCTGGAGGCCGGCGAGGACCCAGGCTCGCCGCTCACGGAGATCGCCGGCGGCCAGCGCTACGCGCTCAACTTCTGGGATGCCAACTCGACCAAGGCACTGCACATCGGCCACCTGCGCAACCTCGCCCTCGGCAACGCGCTCGGCGGGGCGCTTGAAGAGGCCGGCGCCAAGGTCGAGCGGCGCAGCATCATCTGTGACGTCGGTCGCAGCATGGGCGAGGCGATGGCCGGCGTTGTCCAGAGCGGCCGTCATAACCAGTCCTGGCCGGAAGGCGGCCAGAAGAGCGACCACTTCGTCGGCTACTGCTACGCCGACTACGTCAAGTCCGGGCGTGCCGGGGGCGGCGAGGGAAGCGGCGACCCCGAGGACTCGCTGGCACGCGAGCTGGACCTTCAGAACGACAGCGCCGACCAGCTCCTCCAGCGGGTCCTCGACGGCGACCAGCAGGCGATCGAGCTCTGGTCGAAGACGCGCGCCTGGGTGATCTCGGGCCAGCGCAAGACCCTGGCCCGGCTCGGCATCGCCTTCGACCGGGTCTTCTTCGAGTCCGACTTCCTGCCCGAGGTCGGCGAGCTGACCGAGCTCGGGCTGCGCGAGGGGATGCTCCACCGCTGTCCCGACGGCGCCGTGATCTACGCCACCGGCCGCAAGGAGCTCGACGAGATGGCGCTGCTGCGCGCCGACGGGTTGCCGACCCAGCACATGCGCGCGCTCGCCTACTGGACGGCCGCGCCCGGCCTCGACGAGGAGATGAACTCGATCCAGATCTGCGGCGCCGAGTGGGTCGCCCACGTCACCTGCCGCCGCAAGCTGATGGCCGAGCTGGCCGAGGCGGGAGGCGGCAACGGCACGATCCACCCCAAGCACGACGTCTTCCACGAGATGGTCTCCAAAGAGCGCCAGACGATCGCCTCGAGCAAGAAGGACGCGGTCCTGATCGACGACCTGGCCGAGTGGATCGACACCGAGCTCGAGGCCGAGGCCGCGCGGTCGGAGGTCCGCCGCCGCCATCCCGCGCCGGAGCGGATCGCCCCCCAGGTCGCCCTCGGCTTCTTCCTCATGCACCCGGCCGGCAAGCGGGTCGACTTCGAGCCGGGCAAGCTGCTCGAGGCCGACCACAGCCTCGGCTGGGACCTGGCGCGGGCGCAGACCCGCAACGGCGACGCCGGCGCCAGTGGCGCGAGCCGCGGCGAGCCGGCCCAGGACCCCGAATACCGCTTCGCCGTCGTGCAGTCGGAGATGCACCGGCGCCACCTGCGCCAGGCGGTGGAGAAGCTCGACGTGATGCAGCTGGCGCGCTTCTCCTCCCACCTCTCGCGCTGGTACCTGGAGCGCGAGCGGGCACCGCACGTCGAACGGACGATCCAGACCGTTCTCGACCGCAGCGCCCGCAGCCTCGGCTTGGAGGCGACTCGATGAGGACGCTGCTCGTCGACAACCACGACTCCTACACCTACAACGTCTTCCACCTGCTCGCCGGGGTCTCCGGCGAGGAGCCGATCGTGGTCGACAACGACGCGGTCTCCTGGCGGGCGCTCTCGCGCTGGGACTTCGACGCGATCGTGCTCTCGCCCGGGCCGGGGACGCCGCGGCGCTGGCACGACTTCTGCGTCTGCGACGACATCCTCCGCTACAGCGAGATCCCGGTGCTCGGCATCTGCCTCGGCCACCAGGGCTTGGGCAAGATGCTCGACGGCGACGTCAAAAGCGCTCCGGAGGCGATGCACGGTCGCCTCAGCCGCATCTTCCACGAAGGCAGTGGGCTCTTCCAGGACATCCCGCAGGGGTTCCCGGTCGTCCGCTACCACTCGCTCGCGATCACCGGCATGAACGCCGACGGCAACGTCTGCGCCTGGGCCGACGACGGCGTGGTGATGGGGATCGAACACCGCGGCCGGCCGATGTGGGGCGTGCAGTTCCACCCCGAGTCGATCGCCACCGATCACGGCGCCACCCTGGTGCGCAACTTCTACACCCTCGCCGAGCGCCGTAAGGCGCCGAGGACGGGCACGCCGCGCCGCCCGGCGGCGCCCTCGCGCAGCGCGACCGCGCGCGAGACGGTCGCCTCCGACACGAAGCTGCTGATGCGAGCGATCCCCGGCGAGCCCTCGACCGAGGCTCTTTTCGAAGCGCTCTTCGCGGGCGAGGAAGGTATCCCGGCACTTTCAGCAGTCCCAGCTTGCCCGTCGCTTCTGCGTCTTCACCCAGCAGTTGATAAACCTTGTTGGCGCTGTGAA
>DATDAQ010000152.1:0-2432 GCA_036525295.1 Solirubrobacterales bacterium
CTCAGACACGCCCAGGGGGGCGGCGACGTTTTGGAGTTTCGGCACGAACACGTCTCAGAGTGGTATCGGGTCGGCGGCGCCGGTGCCGAAGCGGCGGCGGGCGGCCTCCAGCAGCGGACCGAGCTCGGGAGCGTCGAGCGCGCCGTGGCGCTGCATCAGGGCGAGAACCTCATTGCGGGCGGCGACGAGGACGTCGCCGTCCTCGGGCAGCTCGGCGACGGCGAAACGCGGCAGGCCGCTCTGGCGCGTCCCCAGCACCTCGCCCTCGCCGCGCAGCTGGAGGTCGACCTCGGCGAGCTTGAAGCCGTCGCGCTCGCGCTCGACCGCCTTCAGGCGCCGGCGCGCCATCTCCCCGGCCTCTTCGGGGAAGAGCAGGCAGATCGACTCGTGCTCGCCGCGGCCGACACGGCCGCGCAGCTGGTGCAACTGGGAGACGCCGAATCGCTCGGCGCCCTCGATCACGATCACCGTCGCGTTGGCGACGTCGATCCCGACCTCGATCACCGTGGTGGCGACGAGAACGTCGGCCTCGCCGGCGGCGAACGCCTCCATCGCCGCCGCCTTGTCAGCAGAGCGCATCTGGCCGTGGATGACGCCGACGCCGAAGTCGCGCAGCTCTCCCGACGCGAGCCGCTCCGCCTCGACCTCGGCCGCGCGTCCCTGCAATTTCTCGGACTCCTCGACCAGCGGGCAGACGATGTAGGCCTGGCGGCCCGCCCGCAGCTGGTCGCGGATGAACTCATACGCCCCGGCGCGATCGCTCTCCTCGACGATCCGCGTCGCCACCGGCTTGCGGCCCGACGGCAGCTCGTGCAGCGCGGTCGTGTCCAGGTCGCCGTAGGCGGTCAGCGACAGCGTCCGCGGGATCGGCGTCGCCGTCATATGCAGAACGTGCGGCGCCATCCCCTCCACCCCCTTCGAGTCCAGCGCCTTGCGCTGCTCGACCCCGAAACGGTGCTGCTCGTCGACCACGACGACCCCGAGTCGGGCGAACCGCACGGTCGGCTCGATCAGGGCATGGGTACCGACGATTAGCCCCAGCTCCCCGGTCGCCAGCCGCTCCAGCGCTTCCCTCCGCCTCGCCGCCGGCGTCGACCCCGTCAGCAACGCGAACGGCGTCGCCTCCTCCGCCAGCAGCTTCCCCAGCGTCATCGCGTGCTGCTCGGCCAGCGTCTCCGTCGGCGCCATCAGCACCGCCTGGAACCCAGCTTCCAGCGCCCGCAGCATCGAGTACACGGCAACCACGGTCTTGCCACTGCCGACCTCCCCCATCAGCAGCCGCTGCATCGGCTCTCCCGAGTCCAAGTCCCCGTCGATCTCGTCGAACGCCTTCAGCTGGTCCTTGGTCGGCTCGAACGGCAGCGACTCGATCCACCGACCGACCTGCTCACCCGGCTTTCCAAGCCTCGGCGCCGGCCTAGCGGTGCGGTGCGAACGCTTCCGCGTAGCCAGGATCGCCTGATACAGGAACAGCTCTTCGAACCTCAACCGCTCGCGTGCCGCTTCCGCTTCCTCAGCCGTCCTGGGGAAATGCATCGCCTTGACCGCATCGGCAACACCGGCGAGCTCGTGCCGCGCTCGCACAGCCGCCGGTACCCCATCGATCAGATTCGGCGCCAGCCCAATCGCGTGCTCCAACCACTCCCGCACCTGCTTCGCCCGCAACCCCTCGGCCAGCGGATGGACGGGCACGAGCTCCGCCTCTTCCGACAGGACCCGCGGGCCAGCAACGAACTCGTATTCCGAGACCACGAATCCCCGCTTGCCCATCGTGCCTGTAAGCAGCATCTGCGTCCCCGGCACGAGCTTGGCGGCAACCCAAGGCTGGTTGAACCACGTCGCCCTGACCGTGTCCGAGCCGTCGCCGACTTTGACCCCGACGATCGACAGCCCACGTTTGCGAAACAGTCGCGGCGTGTTGCCGAGCACCTCGACCGCGATCGTCGCCTGCTGCTTGAGCTCGAGACCGGCGATTGGGACGACCGTGCGGTCACGATGCCTGTGCGGGAAGCGCAAGAGGAGGTCGCCGACGGTGGCGATACCGGCACTCGCCGCGGCTTCGGCCGTCTTCGGCCCCACCCCATCCAGCGCCCGCAGCGAGACATCCAGGGCGCTCGGCCTCGGCCAGTGAACCGGAGCGTCGCGCAGCTGCGCGGGTGTCAGATCAGAGGCTCCGCCGAAGGAGCGCACTACTGGGCGGCCAGCAGCCACCACCAGCTCGGCTGGCCGCCTTCGTGGGTCTCGATCTCGACGCCGTCCGGCACATGCGGGTCGAGGTCTTCGAGCGAGATCGGCGCACCCTCTCCGGCGATCACGGTGACGATCTCGGCACCCTCCGCGAGCTTCTCCACCGTGGCCGCGAAGGTCGTCCCGGCACCTCCCCAGGCGACGATCTCTCCCTCGACGAAGCCGACGGCGTCCCCCTTGCGACA
>DATDAQ010000153.1:0-39043 GCA_036525295.1 Solirubrobacterales bacterium
CGATCTGGGCGAAGCGGTCGATCACGCTGGCGGGGCCGAAGTCGGGCGAGCAGCTCGACCAGGTCGCACCGATGCTTGCCGTCGCCAGGAAGGCGACGATCGCCTCGGGGACGTTCGGCATGTAGGCGACGACGCGGTCGCCGCGCTTCACGCCAAGCGAGCGCAAGCCGGCGGCGGTCGCGGCCACCTGGGCGCGCAGTTCGCCCCAGCTCAGCTCACCGAGCTCGCGCAGCTCCGAGGCGTGCAGGATCGCCACCCCGGCGTCGTCGTCCTTGCCGGCGAAGACGTGCTCGGCGTAGTTGAGGGTGGTGCCGGCGAACCACTCGGCGCCGGGCATCTCGCGGCTGCCGAGCGCGCGTTCGTAGCCGCCGTCGGCCTGGACGCCGAAGAAGTCCCAGATCGAGGACCAGAAGGCCTCGAGGTCGGTGACCGACCAGCGCCAGAGCTCGTCATAGGTGTCGAGCTTCAGCCCCCGCTCAGCCTCGAGCCAGCGCATGTACTCGCGCAGGCGCGAGCGCTCGACCAGCTCGGCGGAGGGCTCCCAGAGCTTCTCGGGTGCCGCGCCGCTCACGCCGCGGCGGCTGTGCTCGCCGCCTGCGCCCGGTCCAGCTCGAACGGATCGTGCGAGCAGAGCAGCTGCACGTCCTCGCCGTGGCGCGCGACCAGCTCGCGCAGCCGGTCCTGGTTGGCCAGGCGCTGGCGGCGGTCGGCGTTGTTGAGGTTCTGGAAGAAGCGCAGCCCAGGCGGGCAGGAAGGAGGTGTCGCCAGCTCGTCGTGGTGGAAGTAGGCGTCGCCGCAGTGCAGGAGCCAGCCGTCGCCGGCCTTGATCGCCACTCCGGTGTGCCCCAGCGAGTGCCCGGCGAGTGGGATCAGCAGCACCTCGGTTCCGAGGTCGGGGAGGATCCGGATGCCGCCGAAGCCGAACCAGTCGTCTCCTTCCGCGTCGTGGCGAACCCACTTCGGGTGGTGCTTCCAGTGGGCGCCGAGGTAACGGGGACGGTCGCGCAGGCGCGGGTTCATCGCCGCGTCGAGCTCGCGTCCGAAGATGTGGACCTCGGCGCCGGGGAAGTCGGGGAGGCCGCCGGAGTGGTCGGGGTCGAGGTGGGTTGTGACGATCTGCTTGACGTCGGAGGCCGCGAAGCCGAGGCCCTCGACCTGCTTCAGCGCCGTCTCGCCGATCTCGGCGCGAGGCCGCATGAGCGCGAAGACGGGTCCGAGCTGGCGGGGATTGCGCGTGTCCTCGGTGCCGAAGCCCGTGTCGAGGAGGACCAGGCCGTCGGCTGTCTCGAGCAGAAGGCAGTGGCAGACGACCCGGCCCTGTTCGAGCAGGCCGCCCTCGCCGTTGACGAGCCGTGCCCCGTTGGGACACAGCGTGCCGCAGTTGAGGTGGTGGATGCGCATGGCGGAGGGCGCAGTCTATTCGCGATTACCGCTTCGGGCCCACGTGTCGGTCCATGGTGGCGACCGCGTCGCGCCGCGCGACGGAGACGTTCCATGGCCCGTCCTGTCGCCAGGCGATGTCGAGCCGATCACAGGTGTCGCAGAAGATGCGCTGGATGTCGAGCGAGCGGTTGGTGAAGAAGTAGCGCGGATACTCGTAGATCTTCTTCGGATGCCGGATGCGGTTGGTGACGCGGCAGCCGTCGGAGTGGATCAGGCCTCGCAGCAACCGCCCAGGATGTCGCTCGACGATTCGCTCCTGCCATGACTCCAGCTCGATCTTTCGCTTGTGCTTGACCCCGGGACCGTGCTGGGGGAAAAGGTGGGGCCAGTGTTTCGAATAGGAAACGACGCCGAGCATGTTGTATCGCGGGTGTCGCTGGCAACTCGCTCGGCTCGCGGGCATGACGAGGCTCATGGCCGCTTCGCACTCAGCGGCGATGATCGGATAGGCCGAGTCGAGAAAGACGTGAAGGCGGTAGACGTCGCGGGGATGCCTGAGCAGGCAGCCGTCGCCGAGGTAGAGGCCCAGGAGGTACGCGTACTGGAAGCCGACGAGTTGAGGGAATGGATGCCGCATGCCTCCGCAGCGAAGACAAGTGCCTCCGCGCGTCCGGTCGACGCCGAACCTGGGGGCGCGACCGTTGAGCCATCTGCTTACGGTGCTGCGGGGGATGCCGGTGATCCGGGTGATCTCGCACCTGTTGTGCTCGGTCGCGAGGGCGAGGACCCAGTCGAACTCCGCTGGAGACCTCATGCCCCGAACGTTCCTTCGATACGGCGGGTGGGATTCGAACCCACACGTCCTTGCGGACAGGACCTTTTGAGGATCCCGAGTCTACCCGTTCCTCCACCGCCGCTTGCCTTGACCATTCTAGAGCCGACGCTACGGTGAGCACCGGCCGGCAATGCGTGAAAATTGCGCTTTGACCGCGATTCGTTACGAAGCCGGCACAGACTCTTAACGAGCCGTATTCAGGCCGGCAGCGGAGCGCCGTCGTCCGGTGAGGCGCCGGCGCCGTAGTCCTCGCCCGAGCCGATCGGGCGCTCCTCCTCCACATGCCAGTTCTGGTTGAAGGCGTAGAGAGAGATCGCGATCGTGATCAGCTGCAGGATGACGAGGAGGATCACGAGCAACCCGATCAGCGGTACCGGGATCAACGCCTCCTCGAAGCCGGCCTTGTCGCGGGCGAACCAGCTGTCGGCGCCGACCGCGCAGAAGATCGCCAGGATCATCGAGAGAGCGGCGGCCACCGGGAGGATGCCGCGGCTCCAGCGGAAGACGAGGAAGGCGAAGAACGCGTAGAGCACCGCGAAGATCAGGCAGATGGTTCCCATGCCGCTGCCGCCGGTCATCAGCGAGAAGCCGGCGATCGTCACCAGGGCCGCGATGACCGCCGTGGCCACGAGCAGGAAGACGAGCACGAACTTGGTCGTGACCGACTCGGCCTTCTCCCGATTTGGCCGCCACAGTTCGTAGCCAGGCCTGACCTCTCCAACCGCCACGCGACGATCATAGAATCTAGGAGCGACGATGCGGCATTGGTCGCGCGTTAAGCCCGATCACGGGCAGTCACGCGGGCGTGACGGAATTGGCAGACGTGCCAGGTTTAGGTCCTGGTGGGCTTCGGCCCGTGGGGGTTCAAGTCCCTCCGCCCGCATCGCGGATTGCAGGACGCCCGCCGGGCCCCGTTACGATCCGCGGCTCCCGGGGGAGTGAGTTAACGGCTATGCGCACGGTCTCCAAAACCGTGAATCCGGGTTCGAATCCCGGCTCCCCCGCTCATTCCGACCCAGAAGGGTTTGGCTGTCCTCGCTACGGGCAGTCGGAGAGGCGATGGCTTCCCAGGAAAGCAGCTGGCCTGCGACGCTGAGGCGGACAGTCGCCACGTTTCGCGAGGAGAACCTCGGCGATTGGGCGGCTGCGCTCACCTACTACGGGCTGCTCTCGCTCTTCCCGGCGCTGATCGCGTTGGTGTCACTCATCGGCCTGGTCGGCGATCCGCAGGAGACGACCGAGACGCTGACGGACATCGTCGCCTCGATCGGGCCGGAATCGGCTGCCGAGACGTTCTCAGGCCCGATCGAATCGATCGCCTCGAACCGCGGCACAGCGGGGTTCGCGTTCGTGCTCGGCCTCGCCGTCGCCCTCTGGTCCGCCTCCGCCTACGTGGGTGCCTTCATGCGCGCGTCGAACGTGGTCTACGAGGTCCCGGAGGGGCGGCCGTTCTGGAAGCTGCGACCGCTGCAGCTCCTCGTCACCCTGGTCATGGTCCTGCTGACGGCGTTCGTCGCCCTGGGCCTCGTCCTCACCGGCCCGGTCGCCGCCGCGGTCGCCGAGCCGCTCGGGCTGTCGGGTACCGCGGTCGACGTCTGGAACTTCGCCAAGTGGCCGGTGCTCGTCGCGCTCGTGCTCGCGATGATCGCGCTCCTCTACTACGCCTCTCCCAACGCGAGGGTGCGCGGCTTCCGGTGGGTCACCCCGGGCAACCTCGTCGCCGTCGTGGTCTGGGCCGTCGCCTCAGCGGCCTTCGCCCTCTACGTCGCAAACTTCGGCTCCTACGACAAGACCTACGGCACGCTGGGCGGGCTGGTCGCGCTGCTGGTCTGGTTCTGGATCGCCAACCTGGCGATCCTCTTCGGGCACCAGCTGAACGCGGTGCACGAACGCAGTTCCGTGGGTCGCCCTCAGCCCCGGGCCGGCGCCAGCCCGATCAGCTCGTAGTAGCCGATCAGGTAGAGGTTGCGGCCGTCGGAGACCATCGGCGTGTAGCCGGCCTGGCGCTGCTGGAACGTCTTGCGACGGGTGTGGACGTCGATGCCGATCGTCTCGCGGGTCTTGAAGCTCGAGGTGTAAACGGTGCGGCCGATCACCGTCGCCGTGCCAGGCACCGGGCCGCCAACGTCGTAGCGCCAGCGCCGCTTGCCGCTGAGCGCGTGCAGGGCGTAGAGGTGCTCGTCGTAAGAGCCGATGTAGACGGTCGGCGGGGTGCCGGGAACGCGAGCGACGGCGGGCGAGCCGTAGACGAAGTCGCCGGTCGGGAAGGACCAGCTGACCTTGCCCGTCCTTTCGTCGAAGGCGAAGACGGTGCCGTCGTCGCGGCCGGCGTAGACCCGGCCGAAGGCGATAGCCGGCGATGAGTAGAAGCCGCCGTCGCCGAAGGGCGGGACGCGAGTCGTGTTGGTGCGCCAGACCAGCTTGCCGCTGGCGGCGTCGAGGCAGAACATCGCTCCCTGGTAGTCGGCGACGAAGACGCGGCCGCGGTGGTAGCTGGGGCTGGCTTTGATCGCCCCGGGCGAGTTGAACTGCCAGAGCACCTTGCCGTCGGTGGCGCGCACCGCCACCACGTTGGTCTTGTCGGTGCCGAGGTAGAGCGTGCCCCCGACCGCCATCGGCGAGGACTCGAGGTGGCCGGCGAGCTTGCGCGTCCAGGCCGGTCTGCCGGTCCCGGCGTCGACCGCGACCAGGTTGCCGTCGACGTAGGCGAAGAAGACCTTGCCCCGGTGGTAGACCGGCGCGGTGACGTCGGTGGGCGTGCCGGAGTTCTTCGGGTCGGTGACCCGTTCCCAGAGGACCTTGCGGTCGCGCAGCCGCACCGCTTTCGCGTTGCCGTACTTGTTGACGACGTAGGCGACACCGTCAGCGACCGCCGGCGGGAACTCGATCAGCGCGTGGGTGCTGATCGACCACGTTTCGCGCAGCGGCGGGTTGAGCATGCGCGGCTGGGCGGGCAGGTAGTGGGTGCGCTCCGGCACGCGACCGAAGAAGGGCCAGGGGACGAGAGAGGCCTCGGTCGCAGAAGCCCGGGCGCCGTTCTCGTTGTTCGAGCCCCCGAAGTTGCTGAGCGCCAGCGCGCCCACGACAGCAGCGAGCGCGACCGCCGCGATTCCCCCGGCCTTTCTGCGAGTGCCCATCGGCCCCTTTGAATCGGCTGCCGAGGCCGGAAAACTTGAGCGCTGCTCGGGCCAAGGAGGAGAGCGGCGAACGGGAATTGAACCCGCATCACTAGCTTGGAAGGCTAGGGCTCTACCATTGAGCTACCGCCGCGTGCGATCAGGCAGAATGTAAGGCAGCCACGGGGAGTGGCGCAGTCTGGTAGCGCACTCGGCTGGGGGCCGAGCGGTCGCAGGTTCAAATCCTGTCTCCCCGATTACCGAAAGCCCGCCTGGGAAGCGGGCTTCTCGACATCTTCCCTTGTGGCCACCCTTGGAAGGGAGATCCCCGGTGTCGGCCCTGGTATCCAGACAGCGCTGATCGGGGCTTAGAAGCTGTCTCAAACCCCGTAGGCTCCCGCGCCGATGGCGCGAACTTGGCTCGGCACGGCGCTCGTAACGGATGCGCAGCCGGCTCAGGTTGTGCACCTGCCACACGGGGGAGGCGATTGGGATGGCTGGCGATTATCCTTGGCTGTCCGAGGCCAGTTGGAATGACGACTAAATCCTATGAGTTCGAGGTCGTGCTGCAGCCCGAAGAAGAGGGCGGCTACAGCGTGTCCGTGCCGGCCCTGCCGGGCTGTCATACCCAAGGGGAGACTCGCGAGGAGGCCCTCTCGATGGTCAAGGACGCGATCGAGGGCTACCTCGAGGTACTGGCGGACGAGGGTCGTCCGTTGCCCCAGCCGGCGCTGATCGAGCGCGTCACCGTCGCCGCGTGAGCGGGCGGCTTCCGTCGGTCCGTCCCCGACAGCTGGTCAGGGTTCTCGAACAGAAGGGCTGGAAGCTAGCTCGCTCGAAGGGCAGCCATCATCACTTCACGCATTCCGACAGCCCCAACATCGTCACCGTCGCGATTCACGCCAAGGACATCAAGCGCGGCACGCTGAGCGGCATCCTTGCCGATGCAGGGATCAGCCGCGACGAGTTCCTGCGCCTGCTGAAGTAGCGCGAGCCGAGTACCGCTTGTAGTACCGAGCGCATCGTCCGATGTTCCCGATGCGTCCAGGACTGGGGATGCGGGGACGCTTGGGGGCGCGGCCGGACGCATATGGCACTCGCATCGGCCGGCTGGGGGCCGAGCGGTCGCAGGTTCAAATCCTGTCCCCGATCATCGCCGACCTCCGTGCGAGCGCAGGTTCCGGTCGCTTGCACCGTGGACGGGCGATCATTTAGGACCCGTGCCGACGTGTCCGTTGGCGCGAAGCAGCAGTTCGTGGCAGCCCAGCTCTTGCGATACGCCCAGGTCGTGATGAGCTCAAGTAACGGATCGTCTCAACCGGCCTTTGATTAGCCGCGCCCTCCAAAACCACTCAGCCAGCCCGTCAGACCCTGGCTCTGATGTCCCGGAGATCCCATGACAAAGACATTGAGGGGAACTAGCCGACTACCAGGAGCGAGGTGCGTTCCCGACCTCGACGGTCCCGATCTCCGCCATCCAGTCTTCAACCAAGGACGCGATTTCCGAAACGTCTGACATCGCGAGCGCTTCTTCTCGGCTCCAGGTGCGACGGACGTGGAGGCCAAGCTTCTGGGTGTCGGGATCGATCTGGCTGCTGAGGGTCGATAGGCGCATCGTCACATCAGAGGGACTCGCCTCGCTCAGTGTGAGCCTCTGCAGCTCATCGCTCTCAGCGCCTTTCCACATCGAACGCCCACCTTTTCCCTTCTGGGCCGTCCGCACGAAGATGACAAGGATGAGTTCTGGGTGGGACTTGAGAAAGTTCCGGCCGGGTTTACCGCGGATCCAATCTCGAACTTTCTCGAACTGTTCGTTGTAAAACCCGACGAGGTTGAGGGAGAGCTCTCCGGCGCTGATCTCGAGGGTCAGATTCGCCGTGTTCTCGGTCTTCTCGCCGTGGGTTTGGGCCCAGGCATGATCGTAGGTTTTGTTGAACCTCTTGCCGTGCCTGACCGTGCCAAGGGCTCCTTTGAAGCGCTCGACGCCGATCTCTTGAGCGACTTCTCCCCACAGCTCCTCAAGCATGCGTGAGCTTTCCAAGGCGCTGCCCTTGTCGGGCGCGTCGAACCGTTCAAATGACGGGCGCAAATCGATCATCGGTTGCTCCTATGTCAAGCCGCCACCGCGATCTGCGGCGCCAGCGAGCCTCTCTGGAAGTTGGGGGTGGTCACGGATCTATCAACTTCCCAATAGCTGCGACCAGGCGGCTGTTCGGCGGTCCGAATGCTGCACTCGGTTCCCAGCCGGGTGGTCACCGGCAGTGCTTTCGGTGGTCAGTGACGGACACAGGGGTGTGCGACGCGCCTCGGACGCCATGCACATCGCTGGAGGTCAGCTGAGGCCGAGCGGTGGCAGGATCCAACAATCTTTCCAAACTTGCAGACAAAAACATCCGGCACATTTGCCATGCTGATTGGATGACCGGCAGGGCGGAGAAGGCGGCACCTCTTGAGCTCGTTGCGGCGCCCACAATCGAGAAGAGGATCTTGGTCGTCCGCGGGCGCCAGGTGATGCTCGATGAGGATCTCGCAGACCTCTACGGCGTGGAAACGAGGGTGCTCGTTCAGCAAGTGAGGCGAAACGAACAGCGCTTTCCCGTCGATTTCATGTTCCAGCTGTCCCCGCAGGAGTTCAGCGACTTGAAATCACAATTTGTGATTTCAAGTGGAGGTCACGGCGGTCGTCGCAAGTCTCCGCTGGTCTTTACCGAGCAGGGGATCGCGATGCTCTCGGGTGTCCTGAGAAGCGAGAGAGCCATCGCCGTGAACATCGAGGTCATGCGGGTCTTCGTCGAGCTTCGCCGGGTAGCGAGTTCCTACGCCGAGATCGAGAAGAGGCTCGAACAGATCGAGGCTGAGTTGGGCGGGCACGACGAGCAACTGCATCAAATCTTCAAGACGCTGAGGCAGTTGATCTCCCCTCCTGCTCGGCCGAAGCGGCCGGTGGGGTTCAGGTTGCCTGAAAACGGCGGGTAACCGGATCACGCGCCATGCAGGGCTCCGATCGGACGCGACGACTCAGTCCATGCCATTGACACGCCCCGTGAAGATGCTCGTTGTTGACGTCACCGCGGCGGACGCCGCTGGAGGGCGACTTGGCCGCTACAAGGTGTCTGAGCGACGCCGGGACGGCTCTCTGGTGCTCGTCCCCGAGACCGTCAAGGAGGTCATTGCCGAGGCGGCGGATCGGCCGCTCAGCAGCGATGAGTTCCTCGACGCTCTTGATCGTCTCGGGGCAGCATCCTCCCAGCAGACTGGTTGATGAGCTCGCTCTGGCTCGTGGCGGCTTTGAAATCACAATTTGTGACCTCAAAGCGCTGACATATGGTTCCCCGATCATGGACGACTCGGTCGAGCGCTACCTGTCCGCCTCGGAGGCCGGGGACATCGAGGGGATCATGGGCTCACTCACGGCGGACGTCGAGGTCGTCTCTCCGATCTCGGGGCGGATGGTCTTTCGGGGCCGGGATGACGTCGAGGTTCTGCTCAGGGCCGTGTACGGAAGCCTGAAGGAGCTGAGCTGGGCGCGAACGATCGGCGAGGGGGAGCACCGCGTAGCCGTGGGCAGTGCGCGGCTCGGGCCTGTGCGCCTGACCGACGCGATGGTTTTCGAGTTGGCTGCCGACGGTCGTATTCGCAGGATCGGCCCCCACTTGCGCCCCTGGCTGGCCTTGACGCTCTTCGCGCTGATCTTGGGACCGAAGGTCGGTCGGCGGCCAGGAGTTGTCTGGCGCGCACTGCGCGGCTGAAGGTCTCGTCGCTCGGACGGCATCGCTTTTCGACCGATTGCGGCCGGAACGGTACTTTTCGTAGCCGTGTCCGCCCCCGTCCTTTTCGCCATCGACGAAAACGAGCGTGCGCTCCACGACGTCGAACGCGAGCTGGTAGACCGGTATTCGCGGAGCTACCGCGTCGTCTGTGTGTCCTCCGCGGAGGACGCGATGGTCGAGCTCGTGGCGCTGAAGGCGGCGGGGGAAGACGTAGCGCTGGTCCTCGCCGCGCAATCGCTCGGGGGTAAGCCTGGAAGTGAGCTGCTGGGCAGGGTGCGAGATCTCCACGCGCACGCTCAACGCGGGCTGCTGATCGAGTGGGGGAGCTGGGGCGACGGCCGGACCGCGGAGGAGATCTTCCAGGCGATGGCGCGGCGGCAGATCGAGTACTACGTGATCAGGCCGTCGCAATCGCCCGACGAGCTCTTCCACCAGTCGGTCTCGACCTTTCTGCTCGAGTGGGCCCACGCGCGACGGGTCTCGCCGCACACCGTTCGCATCATCAGCGAGTCGTGGACCGGCAGGGCCCACGAGCTGAAAGAGGTCCTCGGCCGCTGCGCGGTGCCGCACGCGTTCCTGCTTGCCGATTCTCCCGCCGGCAGCGCGCTGGTGGCGGAATCGGGGAACGGAGAGCCGCTCCCCCTCGTCGTCTTCCCGAACGGAACCGTCCTCGCGAACCCGACCAACCTGGAGCTGGCGAGTGCCGCCGGGGCAACCATCGACCCCGATCGGCGCGAGTACGACGTCGTCATCGTCGGTGGTGGGCCAGCCGGCCTCTCGGCCGCGGTCTATGGCGCCTCGGAGGGCTTCCGGACGCTGGTGGTCGACGACGGCGGCGTCGGCGGCCAGGCGACCTCGAGCTCGCTGATCCGCAACTACCTCGGCTTTCCGCGCGGAGTCAGCGGTCGTCGGCTGGCGGAGAGCGCCTACGAGCAAGCGTGGGTCTTCGGCGCCAAGTTCGCCTTCATGCACGACGCGACCGCGATCCGGCGCGAGTGCGACCGCCTTCATGTCGCGCTCTCCGACGGCGGCGAGGTCAGCGCCCGTGCGGTCGTCCTCGCCACAGGCGCCACCTACAGCCGGCTCGGTGTCCCCGAGCTCGAGGCTCTCGTCGGGGCAGGGGTCTTCTACAGCGGCCCAGCCTCTGAGGCGCCGACGACGGTCGACGAGGAGGTGTACGTCGTCGGCGGCGCGAACTCCGCCGGCCAGGCTGCGCTGCACCTGGCTGAATATGCCCACAGGGTGACGCTCGTGGTGCGGGCCGAGTCGCTCGACCGGGGGATGTCGCACTACCTGGTGCGGCAGGTCGAAGCCACGCCCAACATCGATGTGCGCCCCGGGACCGAGGTCGTCGGCGGGGGCGGAGGCGCGGACGGCTGGCTGGAGCGCCTGGTCCTCCGTTCCTGTGCCGATGGGGCGACGGAGACGGTCGAGGCCGAGGAGCTCTTCCTGATGATCGGCGCCCGCCCGAATACGGACTGGCTGCCGGAGGAACTTGCGCGGGGCGATGGCGGGTTCATTCGCACCGGGGCGGACGTCGAGAGCGACGGGAGCTGGCCGCTCGAAGAGCGCAGCCCGTTCTCGCTGGAGACCAGCATGCCCGGCGTCTTCGCCGCGGGAGACGTCCGCCAGGGGTCGATGAACCGCGTCGCCTCCGCGGTCGGCGAGGGCTCGATCGCGATCAAGCTGGTCCACGAGCTCTTCGCGGCCGAGCAACTCCATCCGCTCGACCGGGCCCGACAGGCGTGAATCTCAAGCACGTCGACCCCAACCGCCGTCCCGGCTTGTTCAGCCGTGTCTATGCCGCGCTAGCCAACACGCGGCTGGGAAGGTTCATGTCGGTTCACCTGGTCTGGAAGGTCGATCCGTGCCTGATGCGGCTGACCCGGGGACGGCTCGGGATGGGGCTCGTGATGCCGACCGCGCTGCTCGAAACTCGGGGCGCCAAGAGCGGCGAGGTGCGGCGCAACGCGGTCATCTACTTCCACGACGGCGAACGGGTCACGATCGTCGCCTCGAAGCTCGGCCTTGCCAGCCACCCGGCGTGGCTCCACAACCTCCAGGCCCACCCCGACGTCACCTTCGGCGGCCTCCCGATGCGGGCGACGGTGGTTGGAGACGAAGCGGAGCGGCAGAGACTCTGGGCTCTCGCCGATCGAGTCTTCGCGCCCTACGCGGCGTACCGCCGGGAAGCGGCGAGGGCGAACCGGACGATCCCGATCGTCCAGCTCACCCCGCGCTAACCCTTAATAGGGCGCGTCGACCGCCTTGGCCCAGTCCTCGTCGACATGGAGCTGGCCATCCGCGTCCGTGTCGACGATCACCACGGTCGCGGGCTGGCGGTTCCCACTGCGGGGGTCGATCGTGACTGAGCCGGTCCATCCTTTCCAGCCCTTGATGCCGTCGAGGGTGGCGGTGAGTTTCTTGGCAGCGGTACCGCCCGCCTTCTCGATGCCGTCGGCGAGGAAGTTCAGCGAGTCGTAGGTGTAAGGGCTCCAGGTGCCGGGAGCCTCGCCGAACTCGTCGCGGTACTCGGCCACTCTGGCGGCCGCGCCGGAGAAGTCCTCGGGCGCGGGTACCCCGACCACGGGACAGGCCCGGGCGGCCGCGACGCCGGCCGTTTCGACGAAGCCGATGTCATACGACGCGTAGTCCGCGATGCACTGCGATTCGACTTCTCCGTCGAGCATCTCCTTGGCGATCAGGCCGCCCTCCGGGAAGTAGACGGCGGCGTAGATGGCATCCGGCTTCGTCGCGGCGAGCTTGTCGACCACGCCGGCGTAGCTCTTCTCGCCGGGCTCCACCTTTTCGAAGGCGGTCACGGTGACGCCGACTGCTTCGAGCGACTCCCTCAGCTTTTTGGACACCGAGACGGTGTAGTTCTGGGTTGGGTCGTAGGCGATGGCGACGGTCTTGGCGCCCAGCCAGCCGGTCAGCGCCTGTGAAGCGACGGGGGCGATCTGGTAGGTCATCGGCTGCAGCGTGAAGCCGAGGCTGTTGGTCGAGGTGTCGGAGGTCAGCCTGATCGGCACCAAGCCGGCCTTCAGATAGAGGGGCAGCGTTTCGATCCCTACGCCCGAGTTGTAGGGGCCGACGATGCCGTCGAGGCCGCTGGCGATGGCGGACTTCGCCGCCTTCACTCCCGTCGCCGGGTCGGCGGCGTCGTCGATCGGGACGATCTCGACCTGCCTGCCCAGGATCCCGTCCTTGGCGTTGAGTTGCGCCGCTGCCAGTTCGGCGCCTTTCAGCATGCCCTTGCCGAGCGCCGCCTGTTCGCCCGAGAGCGGTGCCTCGAGCCCGACCCGGAAGTTGTCCGAGCTGCTGCTGGTGTCGTCGGAGCTTGAACCGCCGCAGCCCGCGGCGAGGAGAGCGATGGCGGCGATGGCGAATGCCATGGCGAGCCGGATCTTGTTCTGCACGACTGGCAGCTCCTTTCGAGAGCGGTGCGCTGCTGGCGTCTGGTCGGTCCCGCCGACTCTTTCACGCGCGCCGGTCGGCCTCGGTCCGATCGAGCACCTCCGTCACGAGCCGGATTCCCTGCTCGATCGCGGGCTCGGGAAGGCCGCCGAAGCCGAGGACGAGGCCGGGTGGGCCACCCGGCTTGAAGCGGTGCAGGGCGAGGCCCTCGAGGGCGACGCCACGGACGGCGGCGGCAGCGACCAGGCCGGGCTCGTCGACGTCGGCGGGAAGCTCGGCCAGCTCGAAGAGGCCGGCAGCGCCCTCCTCGACACGGGCGTCGGGGATGTGGCGTGCCAGCGCATCCATCAGCGCCTCGCGGCGGTGCTGGTAGCGCAGGCGCATGCGGCGAAGGTGGCGGTCGAGCTCGCCGCGCGCGATGAAGTCCTGCAGGGCGAGCTGGCCGATCGTCTCCGAGCCGCGGTCCTCGATCGTCTTGACCGAGATCAGCGGCCAGCCCAGCCAGGAGGGGGTCAGCATCCAGCCCAGTCGCATGCCGGGCGCCAGGCACTTGCTGGCCGAGCCGATGTATGCGACGCGCTCCGGCGCGAGGCCCTGGAGCGCGCCGACGCCGACCCGGTCGTAGCGCAGCTCGGCGTCGAAGTCGTCCTCGACGATCAGCCGCTCACCCCGCTCGGCCCACTCGATCAGGGCCGCTCGGCGCTCGCTGCTCAGCACTCGCCCGGTCGGGAACTGGTGGGCGGGGGTGACGACCACCACCGCGGCGTCGGTCGCCTCGAGGTCCTCGACCCGCAGCCCCTCGCCGTCGACCGCGACCGGCACGACCTCGATCCCGGCCTGCTCGACGATCAGCCGGTGCACGTGCCAGCCGGGATCCTCCAAGGCGACCCGCTCGACGCCGCGATCGCGCAGCCAGCGGGCGATCAGTGAGAGGCCTTGGGAGAAGCCGGTGCAGACGATCAGGTTCTCCGGGTCGGCGGCGGCGCCGCGGACCCGCCCCAGGTACTCGGCAAGTGCCTCGCGCAGGGACGGGACGCCGCGTGGGTCCGGGTAGTCGACGGCGTCGATCGGCGCCTCGCGCCACGCCGCCCGCAGCGAGCGCAGCCAGCGGTCGCGCGGAAAGCCCGCCAGGTCGGGGAGGCCGGGGTCGAGGCGATAGGCAAAGCTGGGCTGCAGTGACCGTGCCGGCGGCCGGGTTGCCTGCGCGCGAACGGTGAGGGCGACGCGCGTCGGCGCGCCCTGGCCGGCGAGCAGGTACCCCTCGGCTGCGAGCTGGCCGTAGGCCTCGCTGACGACCCCCCGCGAGACCCCCAGCTCGGCCGCGAGGCTGCGGGTCGAGGGCAGCCGCGTCCCGGCCACCAGCCGACCCGCCCGGATGTCAGCGCGCACCGAGCGCTCGATCTGTTCGTGCAACGGCGTCTCCGCTTCGCGATCGAGCCGCAGCAGTAGCCCAGCTACCGCAACTGGACCTGTTGAGCGAGTCATTACTGGCACTGTATAGCGGTCCAGTACTTCCGTAATCTCGTGGGCGAACTGCTGACTTCGTGGTTTTGGGTCCATATGCATCCCAAAACCACGAAGCCAGCGATCGAACGGAAACGAGGAGATGCGATGAGCCGGATCACGATCGTCGGTGGAGGACTCGCCGGACTGACCGCGGCGATCGGTTGCGCCGAAAGTGGTGCGCCGGTCCGGCTGCTCGAGGCGCACGAGGCCCTCGGTGGCCGCGCCCGCAGCATGGCCGGCCCCTACAAGGCCAACCTCGGCCCCCACGTCATCTACAAGGACGGCCCGCTCTGGCAATGGCTGGCGGAGCGTGAGCTGCTGCCCCCGTACAAGAACGCGCCGCTGGCGGGGATCCGCTTTCGCTGGCAGGGCGACGTCCGCCGCACCCCGCCGCTGGGCACGGTCCCGGCAGTCCTGCGCCTGCGCGGTCGCGAAGCTCCGGTCGACAAGGACTTCCGGGGCTGGGTCGCGAGCCACGCCGACGAGCGCACCGCGGCGATGCTCTCCGCGGCCGCCGGCGTCTACACCTTTCACCACGACCCGGGCGAGTTGTCCGCGGCCTTCATCTGGAATCACACGGTACGTGTCCTACTCAGCCCGCCTCCCACCGCGCGCTACCTGGTCGGAGGCTGGGGGTCGATGATCGCGGCGCTCGAGGCACGGGCGCGACGCCTCGGGGTCGAGATCGAGACCGGCCATTCGGTGGATGCCCTACCCGAGCCGCCCGTGATCGTCGCCACCGAGCTGGGCCAGGCCAGGGAGCTGCTCGGCGACGACTCGCTGAGCTGGCCTGCCGGGCGCACCGTCTGCATCGACCTCGGACTCGAGCACCGGCGCGGCGATCCGTTCGTCGTCTCCGATCTGGACGAAGCCGGCTGGGTCGAGCGCTTCAGCGCCGCGGATCCTTCGCTGGCCCCGGACGGGGAGGAGCTGGTGCAGGCGCAGCTGCCGATCCGGCCTGGCGAGAGCACCGACCAGGCGTGGCTGCGCCTGGAGCGCCTGCTCGACGCCTCGCTCTCCGGCTGGCGCGAGCGCGAGACCTGGCACCGGCGGCAGGCGATGGACGGTCGCACCGGCCCGCTGGACCACCCCGGCCTCAGCTGGCGGGATCGCCCCGCGATCGACCGCGGCGCCGGTGTCTTCCTCGCCGGCGACATGGTCGCCGCGCCCGGTCTTCTGTCGGAGGTCTCCTGGGCGAGTGGTGTCGAGGCAAGCCGGCTCGCGCTTGTGGCGATCGGCGCCAGCCGGGCGGAGCTGAAGCGGGTCGCATAGTCGATTACCGTCCCTGCGGTGGCCGTGACCAGCGCCGGGATCCTGCTCCACCGCACCGTCGGCGACGAGCTCGAAGTGCTGCTCGTCCATCCCGGCGGGCCGTTCTGGGCGAAGAAGGATCTCGGCGCCTGGTCGGTGCCCAAGGGAGAGGTCGACGCGGGGGAGGAGCCTCGTGTCTGCGCGCTGCGCGAGCTCGAGGAGGAGCTGGGGTCCGGCCTCGGCCTCGCCGTCGATGACCTGACCGAGCTGGGCTCGGTGCGCCAGAAGAGTGGCAAGACGGTCCTCTGCTGGGCGGCCGAGGGGGACTTCGACCCCGCCGAGCTGCGCAGCAACACCTTCGCGATGGAGTGGCCGCCTCGTTCAGGCAAGGAGCGCGAGTTCCCCGAGGTCGATCGGGCGGAGTGGTTCGGCCTCGATGCCGCGCGGGAGAAGATCAACCCCGCCCAAGTCGACTTCCTCGATCGGCTGGCCCAGTGCGACCTATACTCGCCGGGCGATGACTGACGGCCCAGATCCGCATTCGGCCCCGCCCGGCGACGGTCCCTCGGGGCGGCCGCTGCCGCTCTCGGTGCGCCTGCTCGGCGCGGGGGTGCGCAGCGCCCGCAGCGTGACCAAGGCGACCGGCATCGACCGCGCGGTCGAGAGCGCGGCCGAGGAGGCGATGGTCGCCGCGGTCGAGAGCGAGGCGGTCGAACGGGCTCTGGCCCGGGTGATCAAAGGACCGGTCGTCGAGGAGGCGATGAACAGCGCCCTCGAGAGCGACACGGTGAAGCGCGCCCTAATCGACGCGCTCGACAGCGAGCTGGTCGACGAGGTCTGGCGACAGTTGCTGGCGAGCGACGAGGTCCAGCGCCTGGTCGAGCGGATCGCCGAGGCGCCGGAGATACGGGCCGCGATCAGCGCCCAGGGCGTGGGACTGATTGCCGACGTCGGCCACACGATCGGCAACGGCACCAAACGCGCCGACGGCGTGGTCGAGCGGGTCGCGCGCCGGATCCTCTTCCGCAAGCGCCGCACCGAGCCGACCGACCGGGCCGGCATCGTCACCCGCGGAACCGCCATCGGCCTCGACGCGCTGATCATCAACCTCGGCTTCTCCGGCCTGGCGGCGGTGGCGGCGCTGATCGCCTCGGCTTTCACCGGCACCGGCAACGGCGTCTCCGGCGCGGCTCTCGCGGTCGGCACCACGCTCTGGTTCACGCTCGGCAGCGTCTACCTGGTCGGCTTCTGGTCGCTCGCCGCGCAGACGCCGGGCATGCGCTTCCTCGGGATCAGGCTCGACGTCGAGGAACGCGGCCTGCCGCTGCGCCGATCCCTCAAGCGCCTGCTCGGCATGTTCCTCGCCATCATCACCTTCGGGATCGGCTTTCTCGGCATCCTCTTCGACGAGCGCCGGCGAGGCTGGGACGATCGCCTCAGCCGCGCCGACGTCGTCTACGACGACGAGCGCGCCCTCGCCCCCTGGGCACGCCTCGAGGTTCCGGCGCCGGCCGCGCAGGCCTCCACAACGACGAAGGCCCCGGAATCCCGGGGCCTTCAGCCGCAGCGCGTAGCCGGGTCCTCGTCTAGCTGACGGAGCCTTCGGGCCCCTCGGACAGCTTGTAGATGATGATGATCGCGAGGGCGAAGATCGCCAGCGACCAGAAGGGGTAGGCCGGGATCGAGAGCAGTGCGCCCATCGCGTTGAGGGCGGCGATGAAGATGCCGAACCAGCGCCCGAATTCACCCCCGGAGAAGAGCGAGAAGGCGGCGACGAGCTCGAGCACGCCGATAATCAGGATGATCCAACCCCAGGTGTTGAGGCCGCTGAGGATGAAGGTGGCGTTTTCGGTGAAGAACTTCGAGTCGCCGATCGCGGCGATGCCGTAGATGATGTTCAGGACACCGGCGACCAAGAGAAGGACGCCGGCGAAGACCCACCATCCACTGAGAGTGCTCTCCTCATTCATGGGCAAACCTTTCGTGACTGCTTTGGACAGGGACAAAAACCAGAACAGGTGAAATGGTGAAATCGGAAGTGTGGAAACGCTAGGAGCGCGTTCGAGGCCGGGCAAAGGGTTCCTGCGCCTGGCATGTCTCCTGCTTGCGCTTGCAATCCGCCCTTCGACTAGTCTGCCCGGCCATGGACGTCGTTCGCACCCCCGAGGAGGCGCTACAGGGGCTTCCAGACTTCCCCTTCGAGCCGAGTTACCGTGAGGTCGACGGATTGCGGCTCGCCTTCCTCGACGAGGGCGAGGGCAAGCCGGTCGTCTTCTTCCACGGCGAGCCGACCTGGTCGTTCCTCTGGCGCAAGGTGATCCCGCCGGTGCGCGACGCCGGATATCGCTGCATCGCCCCCGACTACGCCGGCTTCGGCCGCTCCGACAAGCCCACCGACCTCGAGTGGTACACCTACGACCGCCACGTCGAGCTGATCTCGAAGCTGCTGGAGGAGCTCGACGTGCGCGACGCGACCGCTGTCGTCCACGACTGGGGCGGGCCGATCGGGCTGCGGCTGGCGGTCGAGCACCCCGACCGCTTCTCGCGCCTCGTGATCATGGAGACCGGGCCGTTCACCGGGCAGCAGCGGATGAGCGAGGCCTGGCTGATGTTCCGCGACTTCGTCCGCGACAACGCCGACATACCGGTGGGGACGCTGGTCCGCGGCGGTTGCAAGAACGACCCGGGCGACGACGTGATCGCCGCCTACGAAGCCCCGTACTCGAGCCCTGAGTCAAAGGCCGGCGCCCGTGCCTTCCCGCTGATCCTGCCGACCGAGCCCGACTCGCCCGGCGCCGCCGAGGGCAAACGCGTAGCCGACGCGCTGCGCGAGGACGAGCGCCCGACGCTGGTCCTCTGGGCCGACTCGGACCCGATCCTCCCCTTCTCCGTCGGCGAGCGGGTCTCGAGCCAGCTCAACTTCCCGGCACCGCGGCCGATCGAGGACGCGGGTCACTTCCTCCAGGAGGACGCCGGACCCCAGATCGGCGCGATCATCGCCGACTGGCTCGGCTGACCGCCTCCCGCAACTCCTTGCGCGGGCGGTCGACGAGCAGGCGCACGCGTCGCGGCGGCCCCTCGTCGCCGATCCAGGTGACGGTCCCGGGCCAGTAGGGGCCGGGCGGTGCGCCGGGGTGGTGGAAGGCGTCGGCGAAGACCCAGCTGCCGGTGTTGTGCAGCTGGCCGCCGCCAGGCAGCTGCCAGTGCGTGGAGCCCTCTTCCGGGCCGGCATGGTGGGTGTGGCCGGTGATCGTGTGAGCCGCCTCTACCCGCAGCCGCCGCGCCATCTCGGTGGCGGCTTCGATGCCGCTGCGGGCGATCGAGGCGGGGGAGAGGTCGGCGTCGAACTCGGCGCGGAAGAGGCGGTTGAGCAGCCAGACGCTTGCCGGCACACCGGCGCCGAAGGCGGCCTTGACCGTGGCCCGGCGGACGCGGCCGCCGTCGCGGCGGCCGGAGAAGGCGTTCCAGGCGCGTTCGGAGGGGCGGCTGGCGCCGGGCCTCATCCCGGCCGCGGCGAGGCCGAAGGAGAAGCCGTAGAGGGGGCGCAGGATGCGCTCGTAGTCGGGCGGGGCAGCCGGGTCCGGGGGGCGCCCGGCGGTGCGCATCATCGCCGCCGCCGCGACGCACTCCAGGCGCGGCAGTGACATGTGGCAATCCATGTAGTGACCATGGGTGGCGTAGACGTCGTCGCGAATCCAGATGCCGGGATAGGCGATGCTGAGCTCGGCCTCGCCGAGCCAGGCGGCGATCCGGCTGGCCGGCTCACCCGCCGCGAGGGCACGGTGCTCAAGTCCGAGCGTGCCGCTGGCGAGCGCCAGCTCTTCGAGCAACGGCTCGGCCAGGCGGTGGTCGTGGTTGCCGGGCACGAGGACGACCCGCCGTCCCGCCATCGCCCTGCCCAGGTCCTCGAAGAAGGGCTGGGCGATCTCGAGCACCCGCGGCAGCTGCAGCTCGCGCAGCTCGAGCGCGTCGCCGAGCAGGACGAGGCGGTCGGCGCCGCCGATCTCCTCGAGCAGGGCCCTGCGGATCGCCGCGTCGCGCAGGAGGTCCTCGCCGCCGGCGGAGCCGAGGTGCAGGTCGGAGACGATCGCGGTTTGCATCCAGGGCAACCTAGCTGTTCGCGTCGACTTGGCTGCACAGCCAGTCTGCGGCTAGACTTCCGCGGATGCCCGGGCTCAGCGAGGAGCGCCTGGCGCCGGTCAACGGCGTCGAGATCGCCTACCAGGAGGTGGGCGACCCCGACGGCGAGCCGCTGTTTCTCGTGATGGGGCTGGGAACGCAGATGCTCGCCTGGGACGAGGAGTTCTGCGAGTTGCTGGCGGGCCGCGGCTTTCGCGTCGTCCGCTTCGACAACCGCGACATCGGCCACTCGACGATGATCGAAGGGGCCGGAGTGCCAAGCCGGGTCGATCTCTTCGTCGGCCGCCGCGCCAGCGCGCCCTACCTGCTCTCCGACATGGCCACCGACACGGTCGGCCTGATGGATCACCTGGGGGTCTCCTCGGCTCATGTCGTCGGCGCCTCGATGGGCGGGATGATCGGCCAGACGCTGGCGATCGAGCACCCCGGCCGGGTTCGCTCGCTGGTCTCGATCATGTCGACGACCGGCAGCCGCCGGGTCGGGACGCCGACGCTGAAGGCCTTCGGCGTAATGCTGGCCAAGGCGCCTCACGATCGCGACGGCTTTGTCGAGCGCGTCCTCAAGACCTTCCGGATCGTCGGCTCGCCTGCCTACCCGACCGACGAGGAGAGGCTGCGCGAGATGGCCGGGAAGATGTACGACCGCTCCCACAATCCGCGTGGGGTCCTGCGCCAGATGCACGCTATCTCCGCCTCGGGTGACCGCACGGCGGCGCTGCGCAAGCTGCGCCTGCCGGCGGCGGTGATCCACGGCACCAACGATCCGCTCGTCCGGCCCAGCGGCGGCCGCGCCACGGCCCGCGCCATCCCCGGCGCCCGCCTTCGCATCGTCGAGGGCATGGGGCACGACCTGCCCCGCGAGCTCTGGCCGGTCTTCGCCGGCGAGATCGCCGATACCGCCTCGCGGGCCGGCTTCCAGGCACGCGCCAAGCAGCCGGCCTGACCGTCCCAAACCGCCGCGGCTCTCGCCACCGCTCGGCGATGCCCGTAAGATCACGGCCATCGGGGCGTGGCGCAGCCTGGTAGCGCGCGGCCTTTGGGTGGCCGAGGTCCCCGGTTCGAATCCGGGCGCCCCGATGTTTGGGCCAGGTTGAGGTTGGTTCTAGGAGACAAGGAATAGGGCTGCCCATCCTTCTCTTGTTGTGCCAGTGATACGCGTAGATCTTGCCTAGGCTCAAGGTCGCCAAATTGTCGAGCTCCGGAAGGAGCTCGATGAAGAAGAGGCCGAAGACTAGTGAGGCCTATTTGGCCTTGCCAACAAAAAGACCCCGCGTCTCCACCCTACGCGGTCGATGCGATGGCGATGATCCAAAGGACCACCTCCAGGGTAAGCAGGCCACTGGCAATCTGGAAGAGATGGCGAGTTGCTCGAGCCCTTGCCGGTTCTCGGTATAGCTGTTGTGCATGTGGAGCGAGAGATCTCGGTGCAGTTCCCGCGTGCATCCGCCGGCCCGCGCCTACCTGGCCAAGAAGCGGGCCGAAGGCAAGTCCAACAAGGAGGCGTTCCGTTGCCTAAAACGTCACCTGGTCCGGGTCGTCTTTAGGGCGCTGGCGGAGCCGGCGACAGCCGCCTAAAAAGACGGCGTGTCGAAGACGGTGATCGGGACTTGAACCCGATCGTCCATCGTCCCCTATTCTTTAGCGTCTTGAGTACTCAGCGGGGATCCAGACGGCGCAAGCTGCGCCTCGGTGCAGTTCTGGTCGCCATCTGCATGTCGGCCCTTCTCGCCATCCCGAGTGTCGCCTTTGCCGACACGGGATCGATATCGGGACGGGTAACGAACGGCGGCTTCGGCGGGGAGATCGGTCCCCTGCCCGAAGTCTTTGTCTGCGCACTCCAAAGTGAAGAAGAAGAAAGGGTGAGGGGGCAGAACTGCGAAGGGACCGATTCGAACGGGGAATACACGATCCCGAATCTGCCGTTCGGCGACTACAAGATTGAATTCTGGCCGCGCGCCTATGTCCGTTGGGTCTTCGAGTACTACGACGACACGCGGCACTGGTCGCAGGCGCAATGGATCGATGTCGATGGGCCGGTCACGGGCATCGACTCCGACTTGACGATAGGCGGCGAATTCAACGGCACTGTGACTAGGGCCTCTGACGGCGAACCGCTTTATGGAGTCCTGATCTGCGCCGAAGAACCTCTTCAGGAATTCACCGAATGCACGGAATCCGGGTATCAGGGCTACTACCAGCTTGCTCCCCTCCTCGAAGGCGATTACTTGCTCGAGTTCTTGCCCGCGGAAGGCCAGGGAGTTCGGGCGCAGTTCTACAACGGCAAGTCGGAATCGAGCGAAGCCGACCTGGTTCACGTGACGACAGGCCAGACCAACGAAATCCACGCCGCGCTGCCGGCTGAAGCCACGATCGCCGGCCTCGTCACCGACGCCTCGACGCGCAGCGGGCTTGGGGAAATCGAAGTCTGCGCCTTTGAGTTGGCGGGTTCCGAAATCACGGGTTGCGAACTCACCGAACTTTCCGGCTCGTATGTGATTACCGACCTTCCCACCGGGGCCTACAAGGTCGGGTTTTTCTCGGAATCGGAAGAAGAAGAAGAATTGCTCGGATCCAGTCCGTTCCCGGTCGAGTTCTGGAACGACCAGCCGAGCTGGGAAACGGCCCACATTCTGACCCTCGAGCTCGGAGTGAGGGGCGGCATAGACGCGGCACTCGGCTCCCCGCCCTCGACTCCCGCAATGGCGCAAGCTTCGACCTTTCCATCGGCGCCAATGCCCAAGACCCGGCGGGCCCGCTGTCGGTCGGGCAAGCGGTGGAAGAAGGTCAAGGGCAAGATGCGCTGCGTGAAGGTGCGCAAGCGGGCCCATCGCAAGCGCCCTCCCCGCCAGTAGTCCTTTTCGGACGCGGCGCCGTCCTAGGGCGTTACTGGGAACCCCAGAGCATCGTTGTCTCTCGGGGGTGTTCCTTGACATAGGAGCAATCATCAAAACTCGCCTGGGGGAGCCCGAGTCAATCCGGGCGCCTCGATGTTCAGGGCTCTTCGGTCTTCAGTGACCTCATCTCGCGGACGCTCGGGACGGCGATCACCGCGAAGGTCGCGACCGCGATGACGGCGGCGGCTGCGATCAGGCCGGGTCCGGCGCCGAACAGCTCCTGCTCCAGGCTGCCGAGCATGTAGCCGAGCGGGATCAGGGCGAAGGAGCCGAGCAGGTCGTAGGAGCTGAGGCGAGAGCGCAGGGAGATCGGGGTGCGGGTCTGCAGGATCGTCTCCCAGAGAGCGCCGAAGATCGCCAGCGAGGCACCGGCCGCGGCGGCGCCGACGGCGATCAGGCCGACCGGTGCCAGCGTCGCCAGGAGTAGTAGCGGCACCGCCCACAGACCGATTGCGAGGGTGGCCACCAGCAGCGGGCGGTTGGGGTTCCAGGCCATCGCGACGATCGCGCCGAGCACCTCGCCGGCACCTAGCGCGGCGAGGATCGCCGCCCAGGCGGCCGGGCCGCCGAGCGAGTCCGCCGAGACGGACGGGCCAAAGACGAAGAAGGGGGCGAAGACGAGCGAGTTGAGGATCGCGAACTCGGTGACGACGACCCAAACCCAGGTGGTGCGGCGGAACTCTCGCCAGCCCGCGGCGAGATCCTGCCGCACCGTGCTGACCCGGCGCAGGGCCGTCTGCGGCACCTGAACCCTGACTTTGGCCAGCAGCGCCGCACTGAGCAGGAAGCTCGCGGCGTCGACGGCGAAGGCCCAGCCCGGCCCGGCGACGGCGAGGACCGCGACGGCGATCGCCGGGCCCGCGACACCGCCGAGCGAGACGGCCATTCCGCGCAGCGCGTTCGCCTTCTGGAGCCGCTCCGGTTGCACGGACTGCGAGATCAGCCCCTGCATCGCCGGCATGAAGAAGGCCGCACCGGCGCCGAGCACGGCCTGCGCGGCGACGAGTTGCCAGAACTCCGCGTGGCCGCCGATCAGCAGCACCGCCACGATTCCCTGCGACGCGAACCGGCACAGGTCGGCCGCGATCACCACCGAGCGACGGGCGAACCGGTCTCCCCCCACGCCGCCGAAGAGGAGGAGGGCGGCGAGCACGACGGCCTGTGCGGCGAGGGCGATGCCGACCTGGGCCATCGAGCCGCCGATCGAGAGCACGGCGAACGGCAGCACCGCCAGCACCATCAGGTCGCCCACCGCGGAGGTGAGCTGGGCGAGCACGAGCCGGCGCAGGTTTCCGTCGCGGAGCGCCGAGAGGTCGAAGGCAGGCCTGGCTCGCTCGGTCATCCACTCTCCTTTTCTTATGCTCAAATAAAACTGAGCAAAAGGCTAGACGATCGAGAGCGGCGGATCAACGGAGTTATGTAGATCGGACGTTTATTCCCTCCAGTCGCCGGATGCTTGTGTCGATGGTGGCGTGCAGATGATGCAGATCCCCCAGGTCGAGCAGCGCAGGGAGCGGGCAGTGTTCGAAACCGACCGGCACCTGATTGCAGGTGACGTCACCTTGCCCCGCGAGGGCTACGCGAGTCGCCTCTCGGATGCGCTCAACCGCGACGAGATCGGCTTCATCCCGCTCACCAACGTGGAGATCACCACGACCTCCACCGGTGAGGTGACGCGGCGCGAGTTCATCGTGCTCGGCAAGGCCCACATCAAGCTCGCCTACCCGGCCGAATCGGGCGAGTAGCGCTCGCGCGAGGGGTGGGTCGGCCGCGCTTCGCTCGGCGCTACGCCCGTGCCTCGCGCTGCCGGCCGCTCTGCGCGTAGGAGCCGAGGTCGAAAATGAAGGCGAGGACGACGATGAACCACTCGAAGCCGACGACCCCGTTTGAGGAGCTCCACATCACCGCGTAGGCGAGGGTCGTCCAGGGCAGCAGGAAGAAGCCGAGGAAGGGCACGAACCAACCCTCGAACGCGCGGCCGAGCAGGTCGCTGAACAGCCAGAGCGCGAACAGCGCCAGGCGCGGCGAGATCAGGGCGAAGAGGACGACGAAGCAACCGATGGGCCAACGTTACCTCGGCGCTAGGCTGGAACGCGTGCGATGAGCCGACTTGGCAAGCTGATGACGATGCTGCACCCGGAGAAGACCCGGATGCCCGCGCCTGAGGAGACGCTGCCGGGGCGCAGCGAGCCTGCCTTCGAGGTGCCCGAGCGCCACGAGGTCCTGGGGACGCCGCTGGTGCCGCCTTTTCCGGATGGGACCGAGGTCGCCTACTTCGCGCTGGGTTGCTTCTGGGGCGCGGAGCGGCTCTTCTGGGGGATCGACGGCGTCTACACGACGGCGGTCGGCTATATGAACGGGACCACGCCGAACCCGACCTACGAGGAGGTCTGCACGGGCAAGACCGGCCACGCGGAGGCTGTCCTGGTCGGCTTCGATCCGGCCAGGGTCTCCTACGCGGACCTGCTGAAGGTCTTCTTCGAGGAGCACGACCCGACCCAGGGCATGCGCCAGGGCAACGACGTCGGCACTCAGTACCGCTCGGGGATCTACTTCGTCAGCGACGCCCAGAAGGCGACGGCCGAGATGGCCAAGCGCATCTACGACGAGGCGCTGCGGGCGGCTGGGCACGAGCCGGTGACGACCGAGGTCGAGCCGGCGGCGCCCTTCTACTACGCCGAGGACTACCACCAGCAGTACCTGCACAAGGTGCCGAACGGCTACTGCGGCCTGGCCGGCACCGGGGTCTCCTGCCGCATCCCGGTCGCCTCCTAGCGCACCCCTGCCGCCCGGCGCTGCGAATAGCATTCCGCGCCGGTGACCCCCTCCTTCGGCTCCTACATCGCCGGCTGCATGGCCACGATCGGCATCGTCAGCGCGCTCGCCCTCGGCGGCTACTGGCTGCGCCGCTGGATCGTGCCCGAATTCTCCGGCACCCTCGCCCGCCTGGCGGACGCGACGATCGCCACCGCGCTGCTGATCGCGGCGCTGCAGCTGCTGGGGACGTTGAGCGTCCTCACCCTCGGCTGGACGATCGTCGGCTGCATCGGCGCCGGCCTCGGCGCGGCCTTGCTGGGCTGGTGGATGTCGCCCGCCGAGAGGCGCGAGGTGTCGGCGCCGCAGGTGCAGGCGATGGCCCTGCTGATCGCGCTCGGGGTCGCCTCCTGGGTCGTCGCCGAGTGGACCTTCCCCGCGATGCAGAGCCTCGACTACGGCATGTTCGGCGGCGACACTACCTGGTACCACATGCCCTTCTCGGGGCGGATCGCGCAGGAGGGGTCGATCGTCCACCTCCACTTCACCGACCCGCTGCGCCTTGCCGCTTGGTTCTACCCGGGTAGCTCGGAGCTGATCCACGCCGCCGGGATCGTCCTCTTCAAGACCGACTGGCTCTCGCCGCTGATCAACATGATCTGGCTCTCGATCGCGTTGCTCGCCGCCTGGTGCGTGGGGCGCCCGTACAAGGTCGGGCCGGCGACGCTGGTCGCCGCGGCGCTGGTCTTCTCTGCCGGGGTGATGATCGAAACCCAGCCGGGCGAGGGGCGCAACGACATCATGGGCCTGGCCTTCCTGCTCGCCTTCGCTGCCTTCCTGATCAACGGGCACCAGCGCCGCGCGCCCGATGCCGGGGCGGTGCAGGACGCGCCCGAGCGCGACGTGCCGCTGCTCGACAAGGGGCCGCTGATCGTCGCCGGGATCGCGGCCGGGATCGCGATCTCGGTGAAGCTTCCGCTGCTGGCGCCGGTCGGCGCGATCGCGGTCGGGATGGTGGTGGTCAGCGGCGCCGGGCGACGTCTGATGACCGCGGCGGCGATCGGCATCCCCGCCTTCCTCGTCGGCGGCTACTGGTACGTGCGGGCGGCGATCCACACCGGCGGCAACCCGATCCCGCAGATCGGCTGGGGGCCGCTGAACCTGCCCCGTCCCGACCAGATGCCGCTCGACCCGCGGCCGCGCTTTGCCGTCGCCGACTACCTGACCGAGCCGACGATCTACCGCAAGTGGTTCTTCCCCCAGCTCGACAACGCGCTCGGGCCGCTGTGGCCGCTGATCCTGATCGTCGCCGTCGCCGCGGCCGTCTACATCGCGGTCCGCTCGCGCAACAAGATCCTGCGGGTGCTGGCCGCCGCCGCCCTCTTCACGGCCGCGGTTTACCTCGTCACGCCGCTGACCGCCGCCGGTCAGGAGGGCTCGCCGACCGGGTTCTTCACCAACACGCGCTACCTGATGCCCGGCCTGCTCCTGGCACTTACCCTGCTGCCGATCGCGCGGCCCCTGCGCGCGCCCGATAGCCGCGCCTGGCAGACGCTGCTCTTCCTCACCGGGGTCTACGCGATCTCGGTGCTGGTCACGCCCCGCTGGTTCCCGAGCTACATCGTCGCCACCGTCTTCCTCACCCTGGCGCTGGTCTGGGTGCCGGCCACGCTGGCGATGTCGCGGTCGCGGCGGGGCGTCGGTCGGGGAGCGATCGCGCTCGTCGCAGCCGGGATCGTCCTGCTCGCCGTCGTCCTCGGCCGCGCTCAGGAGGTCCAGTACTACAAGCAGCACTACACCCGGGTCCTGCCGTTCCTCGGAGAAGGCGGGCCGCGCGAAGCGTATTCGCTCGCCCACGGCCTGCAGGACAAGCGGATCGGCATCGCCGGCTCGGGGGAGATCTTCTTCGGCCAGTACGGCTTTTACGGTCGCGACCTCGACAACTACGTCCAGTACGTCGGCGTGCCGGGCGCGGACGGGACCTACCGGCTGGCGACCAGCTGCCGCCAGTTCCGCCGCCGGATCAACGCCGGCGACTACGACTACCTGATCCTCAGCCAGTACACGCAGGACTCGGCCGACTCGCCCTACTGGTACCCGATCTACGCCTGGGTGAAGACCGACCCGGCGCTGGAAGAGGTGGTCGCCGAGCCCGAGGTGACGCCGCAGCCCGACTACGTCTTCAAGGTCAACGGCAGGCTCGACCCGGTGGGGTGCGAGGGGGTCGGCTCGGGCTGAGAAGTCCGGCCGGGCGCTCAGACCGGGGCCAGGGCGTGCTCGCGGATCAGCTCGGCGGCGCGCTGCGGCCGTTCCCACCAGAACATGTGGCCGGCGCCCTCGAGGGTCTCGAAGCGGGCGTCCGGGATCGCGGCGGCGATCTCGCGGCCGTTGCCGTACCCCAGCAGCCGGTCGGCGTCGCCGTGGATGACCATGGTCGGCAGTGAGATCTGGTTGAGGCGCCCGTGCGTGTCGTGGGCGCCGCAGGCGCGCATCTGCTGCAGAACGACCGGCTGGGGGGCGGGAAGCTGCGAGCCCATCTCGACAAAGGCGGCGAAGCGCGCGTCGTCCTCGCGGAAGCCGGGGGAGAGGTTGATCTCCCACATCGCCCGGAAGACCTGCTCTGGCTCTCCGGAGGCGTAGGCGGTGCCGAGCAGCTGCAGGTCCTCGGGCGCCATCAGCGTTCCCTCTGGGCCGCCGCAGTAGCTGCAGCCGATGGTCAGCGTGCGGATGCGCTCGGGATGGGCGAGGGCCAGCTCCTGAGCGATCATGCCGCCCATCGAGATGCCGACCACGTGCGCGGTCTCCAGCTCCAGCGCGTCGAGCAGGGCGACCGTGTCGGCGGCCAGGTCGGCGATGGTGAAGGGCAGCTCGGCGCGCCCCGAGAGCCCCATGCCGCGGTTGTCGAAGACGATGCACTCGAAGCTCGGCTCGAGCTCGGCGAGAAACGGGCGCCCCCAGGTCACGTGCGTGGCGCTCATCCCCTGGATCAGCAGCATCGGCTCGCCCTCCCCGGAGCGGAGGTAGTGCAGCTCCGTGCCCCCTGCATCGACGCTCGGCATGGCCGCCGATCCTACGCGAAACGGCTTGCCAGGGCCTAATCTAGGCGCACTCGCCCCCGTAGCTCAGTGGACAGAGCACCGGCCTTCTAAGCCGATGGTCGCTGGTTCGAATCCAGCCGGGGGCGCTGAGTTTGGAGTCGACTTGAAATCGCTTGGGTTGCTTACTCAGAGATCTCCGCGCGGTATAGGGTTCACCCAAAGCGTGGTGAGAGTATGAAAGTCCGAGATCGAGTCGCCAACGGGTTTGCCGCCGCCTTTCCCAGCGCTGATCAGGTCGAACCGAGTTCTGACGGTGAGTACCACCGCTCCGTCCAGATCGACGAGCGCCAGAACTGGCTTGACGTAGCTGCTGCCGCACAGCATGTGCGGGTTGCGGGCACCGCGTTCTGCCTGGAGTTGCGGTGCGACCTGGATCCGGTAGCGCTCAGCCCCAAGACGCTCAAGCGGCTGAGACGCAAGGCCTCGAAGGCGCTCAGATCCGAGCTGGGCAGCGACTACCAGCTCGAGTCATTGCAGGCAGGCTCCCAGGGCATCCTGATCGAGGTCTCCGCCAATACGTCCTATTCTCGCACCCGTTCCTTTTTGATCGGCTCTCACCCGCCATGGCCGGACAAGATTGATCGGGCGATGGAGAGCATGCGGCGGACGGTACGGGATGCCTTGCGCTCGCGGGTCGACCCAGCGATTGGGGTGACCGCCTCGTGGGGCCCCGGACGAGGTGTGTTCGCCGAAGAGGTCAATCTCAGCGAGGACCCGCCGCTGGCCGCCATCCGCGACACCTTGCGTGAGCGGGGGGACCTGAAGACTCGACTCGAGTTCGGTCGCTGGATCCTCCTGGTTCTGGCCGTGCTGTTTGGGCTCGCTGTCCCCACTCTCATTTTCTTCCTCGATCAACCCGTCATGGCTGGATACTCTGGCTTCTTTGCTCTCTATTTCCTCGCCTTCCTGCCGATGGTCAATGGTCGGCTTGCCGGCGTTCGCGGCGAAATCGCGGAGGTCAAGGAGCGCCTTGAGCTGCGCGGCCTGTTCAACGAGGAAGAGCGCCGCGCCTTCCGGCTCTACCAGCTTCACAACCTCGACCTCAAGCGCTACTACGACCTTGCGCTCTCCCAGCGGCGTGTGATCTTTGGGCTCGGCGGGTTCTGCATCACGCTTGGCGCCGGAGTCGCCATCACCGCCCTGATCCTGGTCGGCGACGGCGGGACCAGCAAGGAACAGAACCTGCTCATCGCCGGCATTGGCGCCGTGGGTGCGATTCTTGCCAACTTTGTGGCGGTGATCTACCTGCGGATGTTCAGCGACACCGTTAAGTCGATGGACACCTTCCACGACCGCTTGGTTGCCACTCATCATCTGCTCTTCGGCAACCTGCTGGCCGCCCGCATCGCCGATCGCGAAAAACGCGACAAGACTCTGGCCGATATGGCTGCGTCGGTTGCTCACCTCGATCTGGAGGGGAAAGAAGACCACTCATCGAGCAACGGGAAGGCAGAGGCAAAGGTCCAGCGGACCATCCCCTAGCGACTATTGGTACGGGATAGTCTTCGCGCATGGGGAGAGGACGCCTAGCTTTGGTTGCGGTTGGTCTCGTGGTCACGGCCATGCTGCTCACCGTGACCGGTACGGGACAGGCGGGGCTGCGGCACGCCGGCAAGTTCGAAGTCCAGCAGGCGGATACTGCCGGCTTCTTGCGTCTCGGGAAGGAGAGGGGCTACGAGATCGCCCTCTACATGCCCAACGATCGTCTCCTCATCTTCTACGCGTTCCGCAGCGAAGAGTTGAAGGACGATTTCTTCAGTACCAGGTACAGCGTCTACGCCGTGCGCAATCTGGGGGACCTGGAGCACGGCGTGGTGCGGGCGCGGTTCGGCTCACTGGGCCAGGTTTCCTTGCGGTTCCGGCCGGGCGGGCCGGTGCGCAAGCGCGATCCGCAGCCGGGGTGCGAAGGAGGGTCGGAGACCACCGAGGAGGGCAGGTTCGTCGGCCACCTCAGCTTCCGTGGCGAGGGCAACTACTTCCACGTCTCCTCCGCCAAGGGCGAGGCCTATATTGCTCACTCACCTCGCCTCAGGTGCGAGAAGGGGCAGGCGCGGGAATCCCGCCCGAGGTCGTTGCGGAAGAACGTCGCGCCCGTCCCCCTGTTTCCCGACGAACAGAGCATCGCCCTCCTCTACGCGTCCACTCGCAGTCACGGGCGCTACGTCGGGATCACGGCCGTGCATCCGGAAGGGTCCCCACCGGGGGCGGACGTCCAACTGGGGGTCGTCGAATCGAGGCACGGGATGGCGGTCGGCCATGGCGTCTACCTGAACGGGCCTTCCGGGACGCTGCTCACCAGCCTGCCTGGAGCGCATCCTGCCACGGCCACGCTGGCGCCGCCGGCGCCGTTCTACGGGGAAGCCGCTTATTCGGAGGAGTCCGATGCCTGGACCGGCACCCTCGGTGTCAAGCTCGCCGGGTTGAGCCTGCCACTGACCGGGCCTGGCTTCCAGGTTCACCTCTGCGTCGTCAACCCCCTGAGAGACAGGGATGGCTGCGACTTCTTCAAGGCGGAGCCGCCGCCCTCTCGCCGGGCGGCGCGCCCGGGGTGGGTGCTGCGATGAGGATGCGACAGGCCGCCGCCGTGGTGCTTGCGCTTGCCGCCCTCTCCTGCTTTCCGGGGAGCGCTGGGGCCAAGGTCGGGCACGGCCGGCCGCCGGCCAAACAGTGGATCGACATCGAGCTCGAGGGTTCCAACGGCTACTCGATTCACATCAGCGTAAATCCACGCCGGCACCTGATCCTGCTGGTGAGCAAGGAAGGGTTCTCTGCCGAATACATGACTAGGGACGTCCTTGCCGACACCGACCGGGTGAAGGCGAAGCTGCTCGGCCTGGGCACGATCTCGGTGAGGTTTTCACCCGCGTGGGCAGGTTCGTCACCCCTCGGTTCCCGGCTGCAGAAAGCGGCCAACGGTGCAGCCGGGGGTGGTCCGCGGGACGATCAGATTCGCTGGCGAGCGGGAATACACGCAAGTAAAGGTGCGTGAAGCCGAGGCGGCAATCGAAGAACCGACGCGCTGGTTCTGCCGGTACGGAGTGAAATTCGAACCGAACCCCCGTCAGACTGAATGGGTGAGCAAGTTCTCGGCCCTGGGCGAAGGCGTCTCTTTCCTCGCGCGGAAGTACCGGCCAGGCGTGATCGAAGGTGGCCAGGTCCTCTATTTGGCCGAAAGGGGGGAAGCGTTCGAGACCGCCTCCGGGCGGCGTCTGCCTCTCACCATCTACAGGCATATAACTGTCTCCGCTCCCGTCTCCACCTTCCGTGACGCTCACCCCGAACACCTGACCGCCTCGCCGCCCCCGCCGTTCACAGGCACCGGCACCCTCGCCCGCACTCCCGAATCTGTTTTCACCTGGGAAGGTGACCTCTCGGTTCAGTTCCCGGGCCTCGACCCGATCCCCTTGGCTGGTCCCAGCTTCGAACCTGGATACTGCCTGCGGGAATCTGGTTGCGTCCGCCAGGACGTCGACTAGCGCTGCCAGCGTACGGTCCTTCAGGTCAAGGTGGGCATTCGGGCTTGGCGATCACGTGGCCTTGCCGTACTCATCGTGCAGGCTCCACCACTGGTATGGCGGCGTCTGCGGATAGCCCTCGGGCGAGTCCTCCCACTCCTCCTGGCGCCCGAGCGCGGTGATGTCGAGGTAGTTCCAGGTGCTGCCCATCGCCTCGTCGCCGCGGCTGTCGACGAAGTAGGTGCGGAAGATTCGCTCGTCGTCGCGGAAGAAGGCGTTGGTCCCGTGCCATTCGCCGACGCCGAAGTCAGCGTCGAAGTCGTCGGTGATCGTGTACCAGGGGATCTCCCAACCCATCCTCGCCTTCCAGCGCTCGATGTCGGGCTGCGGCGCGCGCGAGGCGAAGGCAAGCGTGGTGTCGCGGGCATTCAGGTGGGCGAGGTGGGCAACCTGATCGGCAAGGAAGGAGCAACCTCCGCAACCGCGCTCCGGCCAGCCGGTCACGCCGGGCTCGAAGAAAAAGCGGTAGACGATCAGCTGACGGCGCCCGTCGAAGAGGTCGAGCAGGGCCACAGGTCCGTCCGGACCCTCGAAGCGGTACTCCTTCTCCACGGCCATCCTCGGCATCCGGCGGCGTTCAGCCGCAAGCGCGTCCCGGGCTCGGGTGAGCTCCTTCTCCTTCGCAAGCAGCTCCTGGTGGGCTGCCTCCCACTCTTGCGGCGACACGATCGGCGGCATGTTCATTGCGTCCTCCTCGCTCGGGGTGCTCGTCGACGAGCTGGCTCTTGAACAGTAGACCGCTGCCATGGCCGCTACGCTGCCGGCGTGCCGATCCTGGTTCTCACCGGGCCGCCGGGGGTCGGGAAGACGACCGTCGCCGGGATCCTCGCCTCGCGCTCCTCGCGCGCCGTCCACCTCGAATCGGATGTCTTCTTTCGCTTCGTCCGCTCGGGCTACGTCGAGCCCTGGAAGCCGGAGTCCCACGAGCAGAACAGCGTGGTAATGGGGATCGTCGCCCAGGCCGCGGCCGGCTACGCCGCTGCGGGCTACGAGACGATCGTCGACGGGATCTTGATCCCCGGCTGGTTCCTCGAGCCGCTTGCCGATTCGCTTCGGGATGCCGGGCACACCGTTGCCTGCGCAGTGCTCCGTGCGCCGGCCTCGACCTGCGTCGCTCGGGTGCAGAGTCGTGAAGGAGTGCCGCTCGAAGCGAGCCACGTCGAGCAGCTGTGGCGCAGCTTCGCCGACCTCGGCGAGTACGAGCGGAACGCGATCGAGCTGGACGGCGAGGAGCCCGAGGAGGTGGCCGACATCGTCTCGCGGCGCCTGGGGGACGGACTGCTGGCGATTTAGCCGCTGGCGCCCGCTAAATTTGAGCCGTGGCCGAGGTCCTCTACTACGCGATTCCGGCGTTCGTGGTGCTGCTCGTCGCCGAGCTGCTCTCCTTCAAGTACCTGCGTGACGACGACGATCTCGTCGGCTACGAGTCCAAGGACACGCGCACGAGCCTGACCATGGGCGGCGGCAACGTGGTCATCAACGCGGTCTGGAAATTCGTCGTCCTGATCGCCTACGCGGGGCTTTACGAGCTGACGCCGTTGCGGATGCCGGCCGACGCCTGGTGGACCTACGTCCTGCTCTTCTTCGCCGATGACCTCGCCTACTACTGGTTCCACCGCGTCCACCACGAGGTGCGGGTCTTCTGGGCGAGCCACGTCGTCCACCACTCCTCCCAGCACTACAATCTTTCGACCGCGCTGCGCCAGACCTGGACGCCGATGACGGCGCTCCCCTTCTGGGCGCCGCTGGCGCTGGTCGGGTTCGCGCCCTGGATGATCCTCACCCAGCTGGCGATCAGCCTGATCTACCAGTTCTGGATCCACACCGAGCGGGTGAAGAAGCTGCCGGCGCCGGTCGAGTTCTTCTTCAACACACCCTCGCACCACCGCGTGCACCACGGTTCCAACGAGGTCTACCTCGACCGCAACTACGGCGGCATCCTGATCATCTGGGACCGGATGTTCGGCACCTTCCAGGGCGAGACGGAGCGGCCCCGCTACGGGCTGACCAAGAACATCCGCACCTTCCGGCCGACCAGGGTCGCCTTCCACGAGTTCATCGACATCGCCCGCGACGTGCGCGCCGCGACGAGCTGGCGCCACAAGCTCGGCCACATCTTCCGCGGTCCGGGCTGGTCGCCCGACGGCAGCGGCGGCAGCACCCGGGGTTAGCTCTCCTTCCGTCTTGACCCTGAACCGGTTTGTCTTCTTCTGCCGGCGGGTAGCCGTGCGGCATGGAGCTATCGATACTGCTGATCATCATCGGGATCGTCTTGGCGATCCTCGTCCACTACGTGCTCGGGATCATCGTGGTCCTGATCGGGTTGGCGATGCTCTTGCTGCCCCGGCTCGGCACGCGCAGGGCGTAGGTCGCGTGCGGCGGGGCGCGGATCTCCCTCGTGGAGGCCGCGCTCCGGGCGCGGCCTGACAAGTCCTCGTGGAGGCCGCGCTCCGGGCGCGGCCTGACAAGCTGGTGCGATGGCGCCCTGGAAGCTGCCGCTGATCGTCGCCGCGCTCGTCGTGCCGATCGTCGCGGGGTTCCTCCTGGCTGGCCCGGCGCTCGGAGTCGCGGTCGGGGCCCTCGCTGTGTTGGCGCTGCTGGTGGTGGCGGCGCGGCAGCGACCTCGGGGGCCGATCGGGTCTGGGGGGGAGGAGGGCGGGCATCGTGTGCTGATCGTCGCGGCCGATGCGGTGGAGGCACCGGCAGACGTGGCGCGGATCGTGCGCACGGCGGGAATCGAAGGGCCGTCCGACGGCGGCGAGGTGCGGGTGCTGGTGCCGGCGCGGATCGGCTTCATGGATCGCTGGGCCTCCGACGTCGAGGGCGCGAGGCACCGGGCCCAACAGCGGCTGGTGGTGACGCTGGCGGCGCTGGCGAAGGCGGGCGTGAGGGCCGAAGCGCGGGTGGGGGACGAGGACGTCGTGCAGGCGGTCGAGGACCAGCTGCAGAGCTATCAGGCGACCGAGGTGGTGCTGGTCAGCGGTGAGGCGGAGGACGCCGGCGAAGCGGCGGCCGAGCTGCGCTCGAGGCTGCGGGCGGACTTTCACCATGTGCAGCTGAACGCGTAGTGCCGCTCAGCAGGCGTGCGGTCGGGCGGCGCTCCTGACGACCTCGAAGGCGCTGCCGGGAATGCGCTTCAGCTGATTCAGGTTCTCGTCGTCCCAGCGCCGGTCGCTGGTGCCGCTGAAGAACCAGTTGGAGCCGTTGTCGGCGACGATCATTCCGTAGCGCTTGAGGGCTTCGGCGACGACGCGGGCGCCGCCGCTGAAGCGACCGAGGCCGTAGCCGGCCCTGAGCCGCAGCCGCGTGCCCATCGCCGGAGCGTGCGGGTCGGAGGTGTCGCCGGCGCAGTGCGAGGCGGGGTGGATCCAGGCGTCGCGCGTGCTCTCGAAGGTGACGCGGATCGCGTGGTCGACGTGACCGGCCGCGACCTCGTCGTAGCGGACGAGCCCGGGGAAGATCGGCAGGCCGGCGGCGTCGGCCGAGGTCCAGGAGTCGGGACGGCCCGCGGTCGAGCGCAGGTCCCATTGTGCTCCCGAGTCGGCGTTCCAGTGCGGGGAGCCGCTTCGCTTGAAGAAGGCCCGGTAGAGCTCGTAGAGGACGCAGCGTGAGCGGTCGACGACGAGCACGTGCCGGTCGCCGTCGCTGCGCTTGCCCCCCTCGACCGGGGCGCCGCCTGGGACCGGGAACGGGCCGGGGTCGCTCTCCTCGCCGTAGGCGGTGTAGCGGATCGGCAGCTTGCGCTGTCCGGCGCCGACGACCGCGTAGGGGAAGCCGTAGGCGCGCGGCGAACCGAAGTCGGGATGGAGGAAGTCGCCGCCGTGGGAGTCGATGTAGGCGATGGTGGCGGCGGAGCCAGGTGCGAGGGGCGCCTTTGAGATGTCCTGGTTCCAGGCGGCCTGGTTGGGGAGCGAGGGGGCGTTGGCGGACAGGCCCGCGGGTGGGTCTGGGAAGACCGAGCAGGCGCCGAGCGGAGGGTAGGGGCCGATGGCGGCGCCCTGGCTGGCACCCAGGAGCGCGGCAGCGGCCACCCCCACGATGATCACCACGGCCGCGAGCCCGCGCATCCGACTTTCACCCACCCTCAGTGTGGTCACTGTCGGTTACGTCCCGCTGCCGGCATCGTCCCGGATGTGGAGGCGGCCGATCTCCAGCTCCTCGACCTTCAGCCTGCCGACAGCGGCCCGGCCCACGGCCAGGCGCCCGACGCTGAGCCGCCCGATCGCGAAGCCGCCGACCGCCGCGGCTCCCACCGCGAGCGCCCCGACGGCCATCGCCCCTCGCGCGTGGGCCCCGACGGCTGTTGCGGCCGGGCTCGGCCGGAAGATCGCAATCCCGCGTCGCTTGGCCATCGCCCCAACCGTAGCGCGGCTAGCCTGAGGCGCGATGAGCCTGGACGACCGTCCCACCCTGCTGGTCCTACAGCACGTCCCCTGGGAGGGCCCGCACCGGATCCTCGACGCCTGCGGCGGGCTTGCCGAGCGCACGGTCAAACCGCTGGCGGGCCAGGCGCTGCCCGATCACGACGAGGTGGCCGGCGCCGTGGTCATGGGCGGCCCGATGAACGTCGACGAAACGAAGCGTCACCCGGCGCTCGCGACCGAGCGCGAGTGGCTCGCGGAGGCGCTGCGCCGCGAGATGCCGCTGCTTGGCATCTGCCTAGGCGCCCAGCTCCTGGCCCGCGCGCTCGGGGTGGAGGTGAGGCCAGGGGAGGGGTCGGAGCTGGGCTTCGCCCCGGTGGAGATCCTGGACCCCGACGACCCAGTCCTCGGCGCTCTCGCCCAGAGCACGGCCGTCCTGCACTGGCATGGGGACGTTTTCGACCTGCCCGACGGAGCCCAGCACCTGGCCCGTTCCGCGACGACCGAGGTCCAGGCCTTCCGCAAGGGCAACGCCTGGGGAGTCCTCTTCCACCCCGAGGCGGACCTCGCCCTGCTCGAGGCCTGGCTGGCCGTTCCCGAGATGATCGCCGAGGCCCGCAAGGCGATAGGCGATGACGGGGCTGCAGCCCTCCCCGAGCAGGCCGAGGCAGCGGAGGCCGACCTCGTCGCCCGCACGACCCCCGGCCTCAGGGCGTTCGCAGCCCTGGTCGAGACAAACCACCGCACCAGCTAGCCCCGCCGCCTCATCCGCCAGCCCGCTAGATTGGAAGCGACGCGGTGGACGTAGCTCAGCTGGTAGAGCTCCTGGTTGTGGTCCAGGCGGTCGCCGGTTCGAATCCGGTCGTCCACCCTCTGCTATCGAAGGGCCTGTTACCGCTGGGAAGCCTGCGTCGCCAAGATCCGTCTCCTCCTCGTCAAACGCGGCTGACTGAAGGCGGATCCGCTCGTGGGCTCTCTAGTGAGCCGACAAGGTCCCGGGTGATCAGCTGGATGGTCCGCCGATTGCGACGGAACCCATATCGATCAAGGGGCCTTGGGCCTCGTCTCGCAGAAAGCCACAGGAGCCGACAATGCAGGATCGGAGACGGAGATCGGTTGCACAGAGGTGGAGTGTTTGCAAGAGCGCACCGGCATCACGCCACGCTAGCGACATGCCCGCGGGATAGCGACTAAGCGTACGGTCGAGATATCCGACCAAGAAGACTGCGGCGGCCGGGGAGGTCGGGGTGCCTATGCGATCACCGAGTCGACGCAGCAATGCTTCGGGGGTAAGATCTGTCTGGCTCTGAGTAACTAGTGCACCGGCAACGGCATCAAAGGCATATGCACCAGGGTCGAGCCCATCGACTCGGCGCCCGACCACAAGATGCAGATCGAAAGGATGGCGCGCGCCAGCAGACGGCACGGGTCGGTGGCTGGCCTGGTAGCCGTCCTCAACCATGGTCCAATCCCGCACCCGGCCACTACGCATTAGCAGCGTGGCCAGCTGCACAAGGGTGGTTGAGCCGAAGATTCGTGTGGAGTGACGGTGCGCCAGGATCTTTGATAGTCGCATTGACCCGTTCGTTGTCAGAGCCCCCAGGGGAATGCGCTTACCTTTGAGGCTGACTTGAGCGGAAACGGTGCGTCCAGTCGGGTGGGGTCGGGCCATGCGCGCCTGACCAAGATCAGCCAACACTGCGGCAGTACGTCCGTCGCTTGGGCGAACCGACGGCGACTTTTCCCACCAGGCGACGAGCTCGGCCGCTTGGGCATCGTCTAGGCGGCGCGAGCGGCCCTCGTCATCGCATGCCCATAGCTCGCCATCCTCGAGTCGAAGGGTTAGTTTCACAGCAACCGATCCATTCCGGTGAGAACATCTCGCCGCTTGGCGCAGCCGGGGCAAGAGCCGCAGGCGATATCACTGATGTGGCATGAGTGTGTCCAGCCAAGTACTGCATCAGTAATCCCGGACTTAGTGATCAGCTCCACGCTCGACATCTCGATCCCTGGTGCCCGGACTCGCAAATTTCCCTCCTGAAAAACCATGAGCCGACCAAGCAGATCGTAGAAATCGGCCGTGCCATCGGCGTGGCGGCTATCACTTGCCACCGAGCCAATCAAGATCTCGGTGACGCCGCGGCCTATGCCCCAGGTGCCGGCCAAGGTGATCAGAAGCTGGTTCCGGTAGGGCCACCACTCGGGCATTGGGGCCTGCTTATCGATCTCGCTTCCTGCCAGCAGGCCTGACCCTATATCTGAGCAATCGACCCGCAGTACGTGATGCTCCAAGTCGAGCGCGCTGCATACTCTGCTTGCGGCCCATGTCTCTCCACGTGCTGGTAGCTGTCCGTAGTCGATGGTGAGCGCCAACGACGGTCGCAACCAGGCTGCCAGGGCACTCGACTCGAGGCCGCCTGAGAGCAGCAGTAGCTGCACGCCGCCTACTAGTCCTTTAGGCCCATGCTGGCCCACAGCACCCGATAGACCGCAGAAGACAGGTCAGCGCAGATTTCTGCGCCGCTACCACGCACCATCTTTAGCTGATCGTCATCGATGTGCTCGGTGTAGACAATGACCGGAATCTCGCTGCGGCGAGCCCAGCCGGACTCGAATAGCACGCCAGCGTCGATCTCGTCCAAGAGCGCCAGCATGGCCGTACACGAGTTCAAGCCGTCTAGATCCTTGTCGGCGACCTCGTCAGCGCCGTAGCCCACGTCATGCAGTGGTGAAAAGACCGCACCGCCCAGTCCCAGCAAGCTCTCACGCACCAACTCGACCAGCCAGCGCTGTGAGAGGCTGAAGAAAGGACCGGCCAGATAGACCCGGCCATCCTGCGGGAGGAACTCACCCGCTGGGACCGAGAAGTCCTCGGGCGCTGGTTGCCAACGCTGTTCCCCACACCACAATGAGGCGAGATGAGAGCCGACTCGAGCAGCCTGAGCGGGATCCATGTGCTCTTGTGCCCACGCCCAGGCAAAGCCCGCAGCGAAGACATCGCCC
>DATDAQ010000154.1:0-7097 GCA_036525295.1 Solirubrobacterales bacterium
TCGAGGTGGTCCCGGTGGTCGCGCCGCAGGCCGAGATCGCGGCCGCGATCACCGACAGCGGCCGGGTGGGGGTGCTGGCGACGCCGAACACGGTCGAGAGCGGTGCTTACCGCCGCGCCCTCGAAGGCCAGCATCGCGCCCTCGAGGTGACCGAAGTCGAGGCTCCCGACCTGGCGCCGTTCATCCAGGACGGCTCTCCATTCGATCACGAGGTGCTCGAGATGGCGCGCGCCTACTGCGCTCCGCTGAAGCGGGCCGAGGTCGACACCCTGATCCTCGGTTGCACGCACTACCCGCTCGTCGCCCCGATGCTGCAACGCATCCTCGGCCGTGACGTACGCCTGGTCAGCGGCGGCCACGCCGTGGCTGCGGCCGTCCAGCGCACGCTGGAGCGCGATGGCCTGGCGCGGTCGCCCGCCGCCGAAGGCACGTATCGCTTCCTCTGCACCGGCGACGTCGATTCGTTCTGCGACCTGGGCACCCGCTTCCTGCAGATGCCGCTGGGCGAAGTGGAGCGGGTCGAGATTCCGGGCGCCGGCTGAGTGCCGCGCGTTTGAATTCCACTTTCGGCACATACGTCACCCATGTGTGCGTCACGTCCTGAGATCGTCCGGTGCATGACGACAACAACTTTCAGCAATACCGTATATACTCACTCCGTGGCAAAGGTGATGATCTCGATCCCCGACAACCTGCTCGAGCGGCTGGATGCTCTGGCGCGGGCACGGCAGGAGACCCGCAGCGGGTTTTTGCAGCGCTTGGCGGAGCGCGAGGTGCAGGCCGATGTTGAGCAGCGGCGACAGGAGCTCGAAGAGCTCTTGGACAAGGCCACCGTGCGCGGGGGTATGGGCGGCGATGCTGCGCGGTTGATCCGCGAAGACCGCGAATCGCACTAGCCATGCATCTAATCGACGCAGGCGTCTGGGTTGCGATCGCGGACCCCAACGACAGATATCACGCTGCAGCGCATGCCATCGTGGCTGAAATTGAGCAGCCGCTCGCGGTGCTCGACCTGACCTTCTACGAGGTGGCCAATGTCATGGGTCCTAAGAAGGGACAGCCGCGAGAGGGGCGCTTCCTGTCGAGGCTGATCGAAAAGCGCTGCGGGGAGAATTTGATCGCGGTCGACTCCGAGTTGATCGAGTCTGCCATGGAGATTGCCGCCGAACACAAGCTCACGGCCTACGACGCCGCCTATGTCGCGGCGGCACGCCGCTACGGCTGGACCCTGGTCAGCACCGACGTCGCCGATCTCGTCTCCAAGGGCCTTGCTGTGGCACCCGGCGCCGCCGACTACCCTTTGAACGGATGAGCGTTCTCGAGCAGGTGCAGGCAGACGTGCGCACGGCGATGAAGGAGGGCAACCGCGAGCGGGCGGGGGCTCTGCGCATGGTCGTCGACGCTTTGCAGAAGGACGCCAAGCTCGGTGACGGCGACGAGGTTGCGGTGCTCCAGCGCGAGCGCAAGAAGCGGCTGGAAGCCGCCGAGGCCTACGGCGAGGCCGGCCGGGCCGAGCAGGCCACGGCCGAGAGCTTCGAGGCCGAGCTGATCGAGGGCTATCTGCCGGCGCAGCTCCCCGACGAGGAGCTGGCCGAGCTGGTCGACGCCGCGGTTGCCGAGACCGGGGCAACCGAGCAGAAGCAGATGGGCCAGGTGATGTCGGCGTTGATGCCGAAGGTCGCCGGGCGTGCCGATGGCAAGCGGGTCAGCGCGGCGGTGCGTGAGCGGCTTGGCGCGTAGGCAGCTCACCCTCGACAACACCGTCGCCGCTGAGCTGGCGGGCTCCGAGGACGCCGTGCTCCGAGCCCTGCGCGGCCACCTCGACTGCGAGCTGCACCTGCGCGGCAACGTCCTCACCCTCGACGGCGAGAGCGATGACGTGCAGACCGCGGCGACCGTGGTCGATGAGCTGGTCGAGCTGATCGAGCAGGGCCATGAAGTCGCGCCGGGGACGATCGAAGCGGTGACCGGCGCCCTGGACGCGCACGAGAACCCGGCCGAGATCCTCGAGGACGTCGTCTGGCGCCACCGCAACACAAAGGTCGCGCCGAAGACGCTCAACCAGAAGCGCTACGTCGACTCGATCCGCGATCACACGATCACCTTCGGCGTCGGCCCGGCGGGCACAGGCAAGACGTTCCTCGCCGTGGCGATGGCGGCCGCCGCGCTGGCCGAACGGCAGGTGCAGCGGGTCATCCTCACCCGCCCTGCGGTCGAGGCGGGCGAGCGCCTCGGCTTCCTCCCGGGCGACATCCAGGCCAAGGTCGACCCCTATCTGCGGCCGCTCTTCGACGCCCTCTTCGACATGCTCGACCCCGACCGGGTCAACGGCTACTTCGAGCGCGGCGTGATCGAGGTCGCGCCGCTCGCATTCATGCGCGGCCGCACCCTGAACGACTCCTTCGTAATCCTCGACGAGGCCCAGAACACCAGCCCCGAGCAGATGAAGATGTTCCTGACCAGACTCGGCTTCAACTCGCGGATGGTCGTCACCGGCGACGTCACCCAGATCGACCTGCCGACCGACCAGCGCTCCGGCCTCGTCGCCGTGCGCGAGATCCTCGAATCGGTTCAGGACATCTCCTTCATCAACTTCGGCGGCGAGGACGTCGTGCGCCACAAGCTCGTCCAGCGCATCGTCGCCGCCTACGACGAGCACGGCAACCGCGAGCGCGCGGCGCGGGCAGAACACGGCCCGACCCCCGGCTCTTGAGCCGGGATTTCTCAGACGTGCCCCCCGAGCTGCGCGACGCGGTCGCGGCGGCGCTCGATGGCGCCGGGGTCGTCGACGGACACCTCGCGGTCGAGCTGGTCGGAGCCGAGCGCATCCGCGAGCTGAACCGCGAGCACCGGAGCAAGGACGCGCCCACCGACGTGCTCGCTTTCCCCCTCGACGGCGCCGAGCCCACCGCCGGCCCGCGCGAGCTGGGCGACGTCGTGATCTGCCCGGAGCACTGCACGGACGTCACCGAAGCCGCCGTACACGGCGTCCTGCACCTCTGCGGCTACGACCACGAGGCCGACGAGGGCGAGATGCTCGCCCTGCAGGCGCGGGTCCTCGGGGGCATGGCGTGACCCGCGCCGGCTTCATCGGGCTTGCCGGCCGGCCGAACGTCGGCAAGTCCACCCTGGTCAACGCGATCGTCGGCAGTAGGGTGGCGATCGTCTCGATGCGGCCGCAGACGACCCGGCGGGCGATCCGCGGCATCCGCACCGACGTCGAGTCCGGGCGCCAGCTCGTCCTCGTCGACCTTCCGGGCGTCCAGCGTCCTCGCGACGTGCTGACGGAGCGGATGCAGAAGCGGGTCGAGCGCGAGCTGGCCGACTCCGACCTCGCCCTGATCGTGATCAACGGAGAGGAGGGCATCGGGCCGGGTGACCGCTTCATCGCCCGCGCCCTGGTCGAGGCCGGCGGTCGCCTGCCGACGATCTGCGCGGTAAACAAGGTCGACCGCACCGGGCCCAATGAGCTCGTCCCTGTGCTCGCCGAAGCGGCCGAGCTGGAGGGCGTCGACGAGGTCTTCCCGATCAGCGCCCGCGAGGGAGAGGGGCTTGAGGTTCTGGTCCAACGCCTCGGCGAACTGGTCCCCGAGGGCCCCTATCTCTATCCCCCGGAGGATCACAGCGACCAATCGAGTGAGCTTCTGCTCGCCGAGCTGATCCGCGAGCAGGTCCTCAACCGCACCCGCGAGGAGATCCCCCACTCGGTCGAGGTCGCGGTCAAGGAGGTGAGCGAGCGCGAGGACGGCCTCGTCACCGTGTCCGCCGAGATCTGGGCGGAGACCGAGTCGCAGAAGGGCATCCTGATCGGCAAGGGCGGAGCCAAGGTCGAAGAGATCGGCGCCGGCGCCCGCCGTTCGCTCGAAGCCGAGTTGGGCGCGAAGGTGCACCTCGACCTCAAGATTCGGGTCCGCAGCCATTGGCGCCGTGACGAGGATCTTCTCGATCGGCTCGGGATCGAGTGAGGGGATGGGGATGCCTCCGCCCGTCCAAGCGCCGAGCTAATTAGCTCGGCGCTTTGAGTATCCGCCCGTTCGGAGGCATCCCCATCCCCTCGCATACGATTGAGCCGATGTTCAGTGAGCTGAACTTTGACGAGCAGGGACTGGTGCCGGTCGTGGCGCAGGATCACGCGACGGGTGAGGTTTTGACGCTGGCCTACGCGAGCGAGGAGTCGCTGCGGTTGACGGTCGAGACTGGAGAGCTGCACTTCTACAGTCGCTCTCGGGAGGAGATCTGGCGCAAGGGGGAAACCTCGGGGAACGTGCTCAAGCTACGGCAGCTGCGATTTGACTGCGATGGCGATGCCATCGTTGCGCTGGTCGAGCCGACTGGCCCGGCCTGTCATACCGGCGAGCGCAGCTGCTTCTTCCGTGAGCTTGGGGGTGACGGGACCCCACAGCCCGCTCTCCACGAAATGCTGGCGTCGCTGGAGCGGACGCTGCGCAGCCGTGCTGCCGAGCGGCCTGAGGGGAGCTATACGGTGAAGCTGCTCGACGACCCGAAGCTGATCGGCGAGAAGGTGGAGGAGGAGGCCGAGGAGGTGGTGCGCGCCGCCCGCGAGGAGTCCGACGAGCGCGTCGCCGAAGAGGCCGCTGACCTGCTCTACCACCTCGCCGTCCTGCTCGCCTCGCGCGAGGTCCCGCAGTCCGCTGCGATGGAAGTGCTCGATGGCCGTCGCCGCTGACTCCGAGCTGAGGCTCGAGCCGACCCTCGAGCAAGCCCGGGCGCTGGCCGAGAAGGGAAACGTCGTGCCGGTCTGCGCCCGGCTGCTCGACGACTGCGAGACCCCGGTCTCGGCCTTCCTCAAGCTGCGCGCCGGAGAGCCGGAGGGAACACCCTGCTTCCTGCTCGAGTCGGCCGAGCAGGGCCAGGTCGGGCGTTACTCGTTCGTCGGCTTTCACCCCCGCTCGGTGCTGCGCTGGAGCGACGGAGTGCTCTCCGAGGACGGGGGGGAGGGGCACGACGCCCCCGACCCCTACGCCGCAGTCGCCGAGCATCTCTCGCGCTTCCGGCCTGCGCCGGTCGAGGGCCTGCCGCCGTTCAGCGGCGGCGCGGTCGGCTTCTTCGGCTACGACCTCGTGCGCACGGTCGAGCCGCTGGGCGAGCCCAACCCCGACCCGCTCGGCCTGCCCGACATGGCTCTGATGGTCACCGACTTACTGCTCGTCTTCGACCACCTCCGTCACGAGCTGACGATCATGGCCTGCGCCTTCTGCGAAGACGAGGGGGGCATCGACGCCGCCTACGAGCGAGCCGCAGCCGCGATCGCCGACGCCCGAAGCCGCCTGCGCGGGGCGGTTCCGGCGCCGGAGCGCGCCGCCGTCGCCGAGCCACCGGAGTTCACGTCGAACATGGAGCAGAAGGAGTTCGAAGCCGCGGTCGAGCGGATCGTCGACTACGTCCACGCCGGCGACGCCTTCCAGGTCGTGCCCTCGCAGCGCTTCAGCGCGCCGGCGCCGGTCGAGCCCTTCTCCATCTATCGCGGCCTTCGCGTCGTCAACCCGTCGCCCTACATGTACTTCCTCGAATTCGGCGACTTCCAGATCGCGGGCGCCTCGCCAGAGCCGCTCGTGAAGGTCAGCGGGCGCAGGGTCGAGACGCGGCCGATCGCCGGCACCTACCCACGCGGCTCCGACGAGGAGGAGGACCGGCGCCTCGCCGAGCGTCTCGTCAACGACCCCAAGGAGCAGGCCGAGCACGTGATGCTGGTCGACCTCGGCCGCAACGACCTCGGCCGGGTCTGCGAGTACGGATCGGTCTCGGTCGACGAGCTGATGGTGGTCGAGACCTACTCGCACGTGCTGCACATCGTCAGCCAGGTCTCCGGCACGCTGCGCGAGGGGGTCGGCGCGATGGACGTCCTGCGCTCCGCCCTGCCGGCGGGCACGCTCTCCGGCGCACCGAAGGTGCGGGCGATGCAGATCATCGATGAGCTGGAGCCGGTCAAGCGCTGCTCCTACGGGGGCGCGATCGGCTACCTCTCCTGGGACGGCGATCTCGACACGGCGATCCACATCCGCACCGTGGTGGTCAAGGACGGTCAGATGCACGTCCAGGCGGGGGGCGGCACCGTCGCCGACGCCAAGCCCGCCTACGAGTACAACGAGTCCGTCAACAAGGCCAAGGCCGTCTTCCGCGCGGTCGAGCTGGCCTGCGAACAGCCGGACTGGAGCTGACCGTGCGCGCCCTCGTGATCGACAACTCCGACTCCTTCACCTACACCCTGGTCCAGTATCTGGGTGAGCTGGGCGCGGAGGTCGAGGTCGTCCGCAACGACAAGGCCACCGTGGACGAGCTGCTCGAGCGCGGTGTCGACCGCCTCGTGGTCTCGCCCGGCCCCTGCACTCCCGCCGATGCCGGGATCTCGATAGAGGCGATCCGCCGCTTCGCCGAGGCCGGCACACCCGTCCTCGGCGTCTGCCTCGGTCACCAGTCACTGGTCGAGGCCTTCGGCGGTCGCACGGTGCAGGGAGAGCCGATCCACGGCAAGGAGGCCGAGGTCGAGCACGACGGCCGCACCGTCTACGCCGGCTTGCCCAGCCCGCTCGTCGCCGGCCGCTACCACTCGCTCGTCGCCGATCCCGACCTGCCCGACGAGCTCGAGCTGAGTGCCAGCCTCGGCGACGTGGTGATGGGCGCGCGGCACCGCGAGCTGCCCGCCGAGGGCGTCCAGTTCCACCCCGAGTCGGTGCTGACTCCCCAGGGCAAGCACCTGCTCGCCAACTTCCTAGGAGACCCCAAATGAGCGGTGGCCCGAACGACGTCGTCACCCGGGCGATCGATGCTGTTTGCGCGGGCGACCACCTGACGTCCGACCACGCCGCGGCGGTCCTCGCCGAGATCATGGAGGGGCGGGCGAGCGAGGTCCAGACCGGCGCCTTCCTGATCGCCCTGCGTGCCAAGGGGGAGACGGTCCCGGAGCTGGTCGGCCTCGCGCGCACGATGCGCTCCCTCGCCACCCCGGTGGCCACCTCGCGCACCGACCTCGTCGACACCGCCGGGACCGGCGGCGGACGCACCACGTACAACGTCTCGACGACGGCGGCGCTCATCGCCGCGGGCGCCGGCTGCGCGCTGGCCAAGCACGGCAACCG
>DATDAQ010000155.1:0-13760 GCA_036525295.1 Solirubrobacterales bacterium
CGACTCCGACCACGGCCGCAGCCTCGGCGAGGTCGGGGTGGAGGGCGTGGCGATCGACACCCTCGACGACATGGAGACCCTGTTCAACGGCATTCCGCTGGACGAGGTCACGGTCTCGATGACCATCAACGCCCCGGCGGCGATGATGCTCGCCTTCTACGTCGTCGCCGCCGAGGAGAACGGCATCTCCCCGGACAAGCTCGGCGGCACGATCCAGACGGACATCCTCAAGGAGTACATCGCCCAGAAGGAGTGGTGCTTTCCGATCGACCCGGCGATGCGGCTGGTCACCGACATGGTCGAGTGGTGCTCGGCCGAGATGCCGCGCTGGCATCCGATCTCGATCTCGGGCTACCACATCCGCGAGGCGGGCTCGACCGCCCAGCAGGAGCTCGCGTTCACGCTCAAGGACGGCTTCACCTACGTCGAGCGGGCGCTCGAGCGGGGCCTCGACGTCGATGACTTTGCCCCCCGCCTCTCCTTCTTCTTCAACGCCCACATCGACTTCTTCGAGGAGATCGCCAAGTACCGCGCCGCGCGGCGGATCTGGGCGCGCGAGATGAAGGAGACCTACGGTGCCAAGCGCGAGGAGTCGATGCGGCTGCGCTTCCACGCCCAGACCGCCGGTGTCTCGCTGACCGCCCAGCAGCCGCTCAACAACGTCGTCCGCACCTCACTGGAGGCGCTCGCCGCGGTGCTCGGCGGCACCCAGTCGCTGCACACCAACTCCTTCGACGAGGCGCTGGCGCTGCCGACCGAGGAGGCGGTGCGGGTGGCGCTGCGAACCCAGCAGATCATCGCCTTCGAGTCCGGCGCCCCGAACACCCCGGACCCGCTCGGCGGTTCCTGGTTCGTCGAGAAGCTGACCGACGAGATGGAGGAGGCCGCCTACGGCTACTTCGCCCGCATCGACGAGCTAGGGGGGATGGTCGAGGCGATCCGCCGCAACTTCCCCCAGCGCGAGATCGCCGACGCCGCCTTCACCTACCAGCGCGAGGTCGACGACCGCAAGCGCATCGTCGTCGGCGTCAACGACTTCGCCCAGGAGGGCGAAGAGCCGACCCCGATCCTGCGCATCGACCCGGCGCTCGAAAGCAAGCAGGTCGACCGCCTCTCCGCGACCCGTGCCAAGCGCGACGGCGCTGCGGTCGAAAGCGCCCTCGCGGAGCTGAAGCGCGCCGCCGCCACCGAGGAGAACCTGATGCCGCCGATCATCGCCGCCGCCCGCGCCCGCGTGACCGAGGGCGAGATGATCGCGGCGATGCAGGAGGTCTTCGGGACGTACACCGAGTCGCCGGTCTTTTAGCTTGATCCCATGACGAACGAGAAGTTGATCGAGGAGGCGGGTAGGCGACTCGCCAGGGCGGCGCCCGGAGCGCGAGTGATCCTCTTCGGCTCGCGTGCCCGCGGCGAGGCCCGCCCTGACAGCGACCTCGACCTGCTCGTCATCGAGCCCGGCGAGGTCACGAAGCGCCGAGCCGAGTCGGCTCGCCTGCGTCGTGAGCTGCGCAGTCTTGAAGTTGCCCTCGACGTCGTCGTCGTCAGCGCCAGCCACGTCAACGAACGGGGCAATGTCCCAGGCACGATGGTCAACGAGGCGCTCCGAGACGGCCGTGTCCTCGTCGATGCCTGAAGGCACCAACCAGGAGGCCGTCCTGGTCCGGAAGGCGGCGGCCGATGCGATCGCCGTCCGCGAACTCGCCGGCAACCCCGAGATAACCGACGAGATCATCGGCTTCCATGCCCAGCAGGCAATCGAGAAGTGGTTGAAGGGGCTGATGGCGCACCGAGGCATGGACGAGGTCCGAATCCACGACATCGGACGCCTTCTTCAGCTCTTGCAGAACGACGGCGCCGAGCTGCCGTTAATGCAGAACAGCTCGATGAGCTGCGGCACCGTCGGCATCTGAGTCTGCATTAAGTACCCAAATGCAAATTGCGTATTGAGGCCGATCGCTCATCTGCGGACATTCTCAACACCCTGACTTTCGCCGACTTACTAGCCGGAGGTTTCCATGTCTCGGTGATCATCTCCAGGCGGATCGTCAATCAAATCATCAGGGTCAACCGGGGCAGCAGTCTCCACCTCCTCGTGAAGGGCGCCTGCGGCCACCGCGTCATCGATCTCACTCTCGATTCTCCAAAGGGCGTCGTCAAGACCCTCGACTCGAGAGCCTGAAGGCAGCTTGACCTCGATGTATCCATCTTCGCTTTCATTTACTCGCCAAGCCAGCACCCCGGCGCCATCCAGATAGGTGGCCAATAGGGCCTCAGTCTCTCGCAACATCCGCTCGATCGAGTCCTTTTTTGTGAGCCTGGCTCCCCAGAGCATGAAGGTTTTGGGGGCCGCCTTTGAGCGCCACGATGCCCAATGGCCGATCTTGTTTGACTGCTCCCGCCGCCAAAGCTTCAGATCCGTCGCCGCAAACTTCAACTCCTTGCGACGGTTGGTCCAGTCTGCCATCGCCCGTCGTTCTGGGTAGCGCCGGTACGCGGGGCCGCCTGTCACCTTCGACTCCGCGCAGACGACTGGAGCTATCTCGCGATCGGGCCAAGCAAGGTCGATCTGATGCTTTTGGGAGTAGCCGTCGATTTTCGAGATGGAGCGGATCGTTTGACCCGTTCGGTTGTCCAATAGCAGGCCGAGGAGAGTCGCGAACCAGTGCCCCTTACCTCGATAGATTCCGTCCATTCGAGATTTATAGGGACGATCGGCCCGCCCCATCCCAGCTGGCGGCGCGTCGGCGACGCGATAGCAATCAAGACACCACATTAGGTCCAAGTACTCCTCACAGATCTCATCAAAGCTACGGATGCCCTGAGCCTGGATCTTTCCGATCAGCTCGTTCCAGCGCTCCTCGGGGTGGCCTACCTGCCCCTTCACCTCCGCCGCTCGCGCCGCTGCGCGCATCTCATCGTCGTCTGCCGCCATTAGGTCCAGCAGTCGCTATTCAGCCGGTGCCTCAAGCCGGCGCATTCGCGCCTTTCGAAGTTCGCGCCCGGAAATCTGGAGGGCCGCTACCTCGTGACGCGGTATTCCGCAGACTGAGTGCAGCAACGCTTCATCGACCCGCTTGGCGACACCCGTCCAGAGTCCCTTGCCTAGCGCCCGCTCCAGCTTGTCGCGTTCAGCGCGAAGCACGTTCCACGCCTCGATTAGGATGTCCGGCTTCGGCATCGGCAGGATTGCTGCCTCCCGTGGCTCCATCTTCAGGAGTCCGCCCCCGTAGGCGCGCCCATGCACCTCCGCCCCCAGCATTGTCGCCGAGTTCAGCATCAACAACGGCAGAGCGCTGCGTACCTGGCGCGGCAGGCCGCTCGCTAGGCGCAGGCCATGCATCGAGTTGACGAATGACACCCCCGCGCTGTTGTTGATCAGGCGCGGGTAGTGGTGGGACATATAGGTGAAAAACAAGTGTGGCCGTTCGACCACCGGCGGTCGATACCAAGGAGTGCGGATCCTGCATTTGTAGGCCTGGTCGACCTCTCTTGCTTCACCCTCCCTCAAGTAGCGGCGCAATCCGGCGTTTGCCCGACCCTTTAGCGGATCCTCTGAATCGGGCGCCAGGATCCAAACTCTTTCGCCCGTCTCGCGTCGTTTCTCCCAATCGTGTTGGGAGAATGTCAGGCCGCGCAGGTGCTTGGTCCCCGGCGGGCAGATCGGCTGGAGGTGACGCCTGTCGATTTCGTACTCGCAACGGGTTTCCTCGCTAATACAGAAAAACCCGTTGTTTCCCGTCACCGTTCCTAGCGAGGGGGATCCGTAGTTGGCAAGCTCGGTGAAGTGCTTGTCGATCACCGCGTCATAGAGCTGGCGCTGCTCGACAGAGAGCAGCAGGTCGGTCCACTTTCCCTTCAGCGGCATCGCTACGTTCAGGTGCATTGGGCCGAACATGCGGATGTCATTCAGGTTTTCGGCGTCCTCAACCGGCACCAGGGTGAAGGCTTTGCAGCCTCCCGTCCCTCGCGCCAGCACCAGCACGACCTTCTCCATCGCATCGTCGAACTGCAGGCGCTCGAACATCACCATGTGAACGGCCTTGAACCGACGCTTCAGCCAGAGCCGAATCTCCTCGGCATAGCCGGTCGTCAGAAGCTCGGTCGGGAGGACCATCGCTAGCCGGCCCTCAGGCTTCAGGAAAGCGCAGGCATGGACGAGCAGCGCTGCCCAGGACGAGGCGAGCCCGGAGAGCGCTACGCCCTGCTCAAGCGCCCGAGCCCGAGCCAGCTTGCCGCTCGCGCCACCGTGATCTTGGTAGCGGATAAACGGAGGATTGCCGATCACCGCATCAACATACGGAAGCCGCGCGTCGATCCGATCCGGCGGTGAGAGCTTGAAGAAGTCATCGACGAGTAGCGAGGCGTCGAGACCCTGTCTGGCCAGCGTTTCTATCGAGTGTCGCACCGAGCTCTCGTGCAGATCGACGCCCATCACCTGCTCGCGCAGCTGTGCGCGGTCAGCGCCCAGCTTAAGCAGCTGCCGTCCCGCGGCTTCGAGGAAGACAGACTCGCCGCATGTCGGGTCCAAAATGCTCGCCCGGGGGTCGTCTTCAACCGCCCAGGAGGCTAGGTACTTGGCGATAGGCTCGGGTGTGAAGAAGGCCCCTCGGGCCTTACGCTCGGACTCCGAATCGGTTTTCAGGTCGACCACCCGCATCGAGTTGATCGTAGAGCCGAAAACGGATGAATAGACGGTGGGTGGGCCCCCCTCAGCGCTCGCTCTTCGCCCGAAGCCGCTATTAGCGCAATCATTCTCGGCGCGACAGGCTCCGACCTGCGAGACCGTGCCCCGATGACACAGCCGACGACATCCACTCAGACCCCCTCCCGGGCCGCATTTGACCCCCGGGCATGGGAGCGTGGATGCGCCGCCGACCCGGTCCGGAACGAGGTTATTCTTCCCCACCTCGCCGCCTCCCTAGCCACTGCCGCGCCGCAGACCGTGGTCGACCTCGGCTCGGGCACCGGTTACATCACCCGCACCCTCAGCGCCCAACCTTGGGCCGATTCCGTCGGCTGGGTCCTCCTTGACTCGAACCCCGATCTGCTCGATATTGCCCTCGCCTCGTTCGACACCAGCATCGACGTAACCGGCTGTCTCTACGACCTCACCGGTCCCGAAAAGGCGCCAGCGGTGAGGGCGGAGGCGGCTTTCGCAGTCTTCACATTCCTCGAGTTCCCGGCGACCCCGATCCTCGCCCGCAACTGCGCCGGGCTTCTCTCGCCCGGCGGCACCCTCCTCGTCTACCTCCCCGACACCCTCGCCGACGTCCTCGCACTCGGCGATCCCGCTGCCCTCAGCGACCTACGCGCCGGTGCCTGCGTGGTCGAGAAGCGCGATCATTTCACCGGCGCCCTAGACGCCTTTAACGCGACCCGCATCGAGCTCCTCCTCAGCCTCTTCTTGCGGGTGGAGCTTCGACTCCTTGGGCTCGACATTCTGGAGCGGACCGACCGTCGGGAGAGCCTTTTCTGCCTGCGTCTCGAACGCCCGCCCACCAGAGCAGACTGACCGCCGTGCAGACGCCACCGATCTACCTGCACTTTCTCGACGTCTACCACTACGGCCGGGCTGTCTTCGGCAACCGGGTCAGCGAAGAAACACTGGTCACCGAGGCTCGCCGTGCGTTCCGCCTGGCGGTCCTGCACTCAGATCGCATCTATCTCCCGGCATCCTCCTACTTCGAGGGGCCTCTGGCCGGAATCGTGCTCGGAGACCATTCCGAGCTCGCCGAGATGGGAGTCGTTTATGTCGCCGCCTCCCAGCCGAGCCTCGAGCAGCACCGCGAGGAGAAGGTGCCGCAGTACCCGCGCGGCCTGCCCAACGCTATCCCCGGCGCCTACACCGCCGCGCCCCACCTCGAGCCGCCGCCCTACCTGCAACGTGGCGGCTCCTCGCGCGCTGCGATAACTAGGCGCTGGCAGGGCGAGTTGGAGCGAGAGGGTCCTCAGCGCCTCGCCCATGCTCTTGGCGATCTAGAAGCAGCAAACAGAATCGAGCGCGCCTGGGGTCAGATCCCCGACCTGCTCGGATCGCGGGCCTTCGTGACCCCGCACGTCGCAGAGCTTCTCGCCGAGCGCCGTGCCGAGGTCCCCGAACAGGCCCTGATCGAGGTCATCGAGCCCGCCTACATCGACGGCTACGCCTTGGCTCTGCGAGCGGAGATCGTCACCGATCTCGTCTATCTCGCAAGCCCCTTTCCGCTCTCGGGCAAGCCTGCGTTCGCTTTCGCTTCGACCCTCGCGGCCTTCGCCGAGCTCGAGCTTCTGGACCTACTCGACCGCGCCAACGTCCATGAGCTGATCCGGTTTCGCGACTCTCCGGAGTGGGAGCGGATCCGTTCTCTACTCGCTGGAGGTGCCTCGATTGGCGAGGAGCTGCTCGGCTTGGCGAACTCGGCAAAGTCCGTCGCGGCAGGGACCCACAAGGTTCCGGCGATGGGCCACCTGGATGTTCAAGTCGGTATCGTGACCGCTCTGTCCGAGGAGTATGCGGCTATGCGTCGGATGCTTGAGGGTCCGGTCAAGACGCTGAAGATCGCAGGCGATCCGAATAGCTATCTGCTCGGCTCGATTCCGGCGCTTCGCGACGGCGAGGAGGTGGGCTGCCACCAGGTAGTGTTGACCCAGCTGCGCAAGGCCGGCAATCCGAGCGCTGCCTCGGTTGTAACCAACATGTTCCGCAGCTTTCCTGCCGTCAAACTCGCGCTTATGGTTGGAATCGCCTGCGGCATTCCCCGACCCTCAGACCCCGCGAAACACGTCCGACTCGGCGATATCGTCGTCTCCGATCGGCAGGGTGTGCTCGACTTCACGGCCGGTGCCAAGATCGCCGGCGGCGTCAAATTGCGCTACACCCTGCCCCCACCATCGGCGAAGATCATCGCCGCCGCCAATGCCCTTGACGCCGACACCCTGGAGGGCAAGCGACCATGGGAGGCGCTGATCGAGGCCCGAGGAGGCAATGGCGACTTCGCCAGGCCCGACCCCGCCACCGATGTTCTGCTGGACTCCGAAGGGGACCCGATCGAGCACCCCGACGATGCCGATCGGCGTGACGGAGTGCCCAGCATCTTTCGCGGCACGATCGGGTCCTCCAACCTCTTGATGCGCGACTCAACGCTCCGGGACGAGCTGGCCGTCGAGCACGGCATCTACGCGATCGAGATGGAGGGCTCGGGCATCGCCGACGCGGCCTGGGGACATGATTGCTCCTACGGGATCATCCGGGGCGCCTGCGACTACGGCGATGACTCGAAGACTGACATCTGGCACAACCACGCGGCCATCGCCGCCGCCTCGTATACCCGCTGCCTGCTTGAGCGGGTCCCAACTGAGGACCTCCGCAAAGAGATTTCCGGCGGGGGGTAGGCTTACCTATGGCGACCGATGACGACATCTCCATGCAAGCACCCGACCCAGACGAGTTGACGCTGCGCCGCGACGTTGACCTGCTCTATGAGATCGGCACCCTGCGTCAGGTCGCCCGCGCCTGGGTGCAGTTCGGCAACGACCGCCAGCTCGCCAACGTCGCCGAGCACACCCTGAGAGTGATCTGGCTCTCCCTGGTGCTCGCCAAGCACGAGGACGCCGACGCGGCCCGGGTCGTCCAAATCGCCCTCGTCCACGACCTCGCCGAGACCCGGACCGGCGACGTCAACTACGTCAGCCGCATGTACGTCGACCGCAATGAGACCCAGGCGATGCGTGACAGTCTCAACGGCACAGTCTTGGAGGGCGAGGCGCTCGAGCTTTGGGATGAGTACAAGGCCCAGGAATCGCTCGAGGCTCAGATCGTCAAGGACGCAGATAATCTCGACTGCGACCTGGAGTTGGTCGAGTCGACGGCCCGCGGTCACGAGCTACAGGAAACGCTTGCTGAGACCCGCCAGAGCGTCCGGGTGCAGCTGCGGACGGAGACCGGCCGTCGTCTCTTTACCCGGATCTACGAGTCAGATCCACACACCTGGCATCGCGACACCCGGAACCGCCTCACTGCCGGGGACTGGGCCGAACCGACCACCCGGTCTTCTTCGGTATCCGGCTAATTCGATGGACGACGCGTTCGCCGTTGTCAAGCGCACGACCCCCTGCCCTTACGCCCTCGGAGCGCGGATCTCCTACGGTCCACAGTGGGATCCCGCCTTGGGGTTAGCCAACTCGGAGCTAATCGCACAAAGCCTCGCCGAATGGGCGAAGACCGCGCGAACGTCCGCCTCACACGGCTTCGTGATCGGGATTTACAGTCCGGAAGCTGCTGACTTCGGCTCCGTGACCGCTCTCTTGAAGACGGCTCTGCAGCATCTGAGCCATTTCGACCCCAACCAAAGCGATTGCCTGCAGCGCGACATCGAGCAGACTGATTGGCAATTCGAATTCGCGGGACTGCGGCTCTTCGTCAATGTTTTCGCCCCCTGCTACCCGCCGGGGCACGGCAAGCGGGTCGAGGATCCGGAGCGCGTCTTCCTCTTCTTTCAGCCCGAATACTCCTTCGACATTTGCGGGGTCAACCGCGATAATCTCGCCGCCAAGCGGATGATCCGCCGGCGCTTCGCTGAAGCGGGCAGCCCGTACAGCGGCGAGCTGATCGATCAACGTGTGGAGGCCTACCTCTACATGCTCCCCCTTGATCCCGGCGATCCGCCGGTCCGCTGGTGGGAGTAAGCAGAGATGACCAATGCGCTCGCCCTCTCCATTCTCGGGCCGCCCGGTGGGGGGAAGACCACCCTCGCTAGCGGTCTCTGTCATCAGCTGTCAATTTCCCGAATCGCGATCGGCGAGCGCCTCCGCGGGCTCGCCGGCTCCGATGACACGCTGCGCAGGACGCTCTCCAGTGGCGGGTTCGTATCCGATGAGGCCGCCTGGGGCTTGGTTGCTGCCGACATTCGCATAGCGGTTCAAAATGCCCAAGGATTCCTTCTTGATGGATTTCCCCGAACCGTCGGTCAGGTGGAGCTTCTTGATGATGTGGGCGGCCTCAGCCGTGTCTTCTGTCTAAGCGTTGGGGAGGTGACGGCTTCCACCCGAATTCACCTGCGATCTCGATCTAGAGATCCACGCGCGGATGATCTAACGCTGGCGGCAGTGCGACAACGGCTTCAACACTACATCGAGCAGACACGCCCAGTGATCGATGTCTACCGGCATCGAGAAATCCTGACCTTCCTCGATGCCACCCGAACTCCAGGCCAGATCTTGGCCTCTGCCCTTCAAGCGATCAACGAAGACGTAAAATGAGAGACATCCGAAGGCGCCCACGGCCGTTCGTGGCGGTCAACTGAGGTGATCCTCATGATCGACTCAGCGCGCACCCGCTCGGCAGCGCGTCGGACCTCGTTGATGACCTCTGGTGCGCATAGATAGTAGATAGAGTTCACCCCGACTTTCAATCGCAGCGCGGCGCCAGGTCCGGAGAATCACGACAGCGAGGGACTCGCGCTCCGCTACCTCGCTTTCTGCGTTCGCCATCATCCGCGCGACTCGACGCGCGGACCGTGTACGAGGTTGCCCATCGGCGGCTGCATGGCGGCTCGCCATCGCATCACCGCTAACCTTCCGCCCGCAATGAGCACCGCAACCGCCCGCAAGATCCGCGTCGTTGTCGCCAAGCCCGGCTTGGACGGGCACGACCGCGGGGCCAAGATCATCGCCCGCGCCCTCCGCGACGCGGGGATGGAGGTGATCTACACGGGCCTGCACCAGACGCCCGAGCAGATCGCCGAGACGGTGATCCAGGAGGACGCCGACGCGGTCGGCCTCTCGATCCTCTCCGGTGCTCACATGACGCTGGTGCCGCGCGTGGTCGAGCTGCTCGCCGAGCAGGGCGTCGATGACGTCCTGGTCACGGTCGGGGGGACGATCCCGGCTGAGGACATACCCGAGCTGAAGAAGCTCGGGGTCTCCGCCGTCTTCACTCCGGGCGCGGGAACCGACGAGATCGTAGAGTTCATCCGCGAGGGCGCCACGGAGCGCCACGAAGCGTGATTTAGCGCACCTAACGTCACATCGTCCGATGCATAGATAGACTGATTGACTGGTCAGTCAACCAGCAACCCAGCTTGAGAACTCAGCCAAGGAGGCTTGAAAGTTGAAGATCTGCGTCCTGGTCAAGGAGGTTCCGGACGCCGCCGTTCAGAAGCGCATCGATCCCAACACGATGCGCCTGGACCGTGGCGGCGAGAAGAACCTGAACCCCTTCGACACCCACGCCATCGAGGCCGCCATGCAGATCAAGGAGGGCGGTGCGATCCCGGTCGAGGAGGTCGTCGCGGTGACGATGGGCCCCGATTCTGCGGTCCGCGCCCTGCACAAGGCGGTAGCGCTCGGAGCGGATCGCTCCGTGCACCTCTCCGACGACGCGCTCGCCGGCTCCGACGTCTGCGCCACCGGCTACTCGCTGGCCAAGGTGCTCGAGTCGGAGAGCCCGGATCTGGTCCTGCTGGGCCAGCAGTCCGATGACGGCGAGTGCTACACGATCGGCGCCGTCGTCGCCGACCATCTGAAGATGCCCTCGCTCACCCAGGTGATCAAGATCGACGTCACCGACGGCAAGCTGCGCTGCGAGCGCCAGGCCGAGTACGGCTACGACACGGTCGAGGTCGAGCTGCCCGCCGTGATCAGCGTCGGCGACGCGATCAACGAGCCGCGCTACCCCAGCCTGAAGGCGATCATGGGGGCGAAGAAAAAGCCCCTCGACCCGAAGGCGACCGCCGACGTCGGCATCGACGCCGGCATGGTCGGCGAGGGCGGCTCGAAGACGAAGGTCCTGGGGCTCAGCGATCCGCCCGCGAAAGAAGCCGGCGAGATCATCGAGGACGAGGACACCAACGAGACGGTCGAAAAGATCGTCGCCTGGCTCGACGAGAGGAAGCTGATCTAGATGGCAGGCATCCTGACCTACGCCCTCCACGACGACGAGGGCAACTTCAACAAGAACTCGCTCGGGGCGATCTCCGAGGCGGCCAAGCTGGCCGGCCAGATCGGCGGCGACGCCGCCGCGCTGGTCGTCGGCGACATCGCCGACGACGCCTGCGCGCAGCTCGGCAACTGGGGCGCGACCAAGGTCTACCGGGCCAAGAGCGTGCCCGAGGGCCTGGCCCAGCCGATCGTCGACGCGATGGCCAAGGTGATCTCCGACGAGGGCTTCTCCTACGCCCTCTTCGGCGGTGGCCTGCTCGGCTTCGAGATCGGCGCCGGCCTCACCGCCCGCCTCAACGCGGGCGTGACGATGGAGGTCACCAAGGTGAAGGTGGACGGTGGCAAGCTGATCGCCGAGCGCCCGATCCTGCAGGACTCGAAGGTCGCCGACGTCGAGTGCGTCGGCGAGCCGGGGATCATCATCGGCCGCCTCAACGCCTTCGACATCAGCGAGAGCGGCGGCACGGCCGAGGTCGTGGACGTCGAGGTCGAGCTCTCGCCATGGTCGACCAAGGCGACGATGGTCCAGCGCGGCGAGCAGCGCGGCGCCGACGTGAACATCGAGGACGCCGAGATCCTCGTCGGCGGAGGCCGTGGCCTCGGTGCCGCCGAGGGGTTCAAGCAGTGCGAGGAACTGGCCGAGGCGATGGGCGGGGCGGTTGCCGCCACCCGCGCCGTGGTCGACGCCGGCTGGTATCCCTACGCGGCCCAGATCGGCCAGACCGGCAAGACGGTTGCGCCGAAGCTCTACCTGGCTGCCGGCATCTCCGGCGCGATCCAGCACAAGGTCGGGATGCAGAGCTCGGAGAACATCCTCGCGATCAACAAGGACCAGAACGCGCCGATCTTCGAGTTCTCGGACCTCGGCGTGGTAGGCGACCTGCACAAGATCGTCCCCAAGCTCACGGAAGCCATCAAGGCGAAGAAGGGCTGACGTCTCCCGGGGGGCTCCGGCCCCCCGGATGCAGTTCACCCGACGAACGATTGGAGTAAGCGATGCCGGCAGTAGCGCCAAGTGAGTTCCCGCCGCCGTTCGACGCGGCCGATGCGATCGGCCCGCCGACCGACCCGGCGGACGAGCGAATCGAGGTCGGCATCGCGATAGTGGGCGGCGGGCCCGCCGGGCTCGCCTGCGCCAACAAGATCATGCAGCTGCTCGAGAACGAGCCGGAGCTGACCGAGAAGCTCGGCGAAGTCCCGGTCGCGGTGATCGAGAAGGGCAAGGTCGCGGGGGCGCATCTGCTCTCCGGGGCGAACATGAAGCCCTCGGCGATGGAAGAGCTGTTCCCCGACCTCGACAAGTCGGAGTGGCCGGTCTACCAGGAGGTCACCAAGGACGCGGTCTACCTGCTGACCTCGAAGGCAGCGCTGCCGTTGAAGCCGATGCCGCCGAACTTCCGCAACCACGGCAACTACGTCACCTCGGTCTCCAAGCTGGGCCGCTTCCTCGCCGACAAAGCCGAGGAAGCTGGCGTCTACATCCTCTCGGAGACCGCCGCGACCAAGCTGCTGGTCTCCGACCGGGTGGTCAAGGGCGTCCGCTCCGGCGACCGCGGTCGCGGCAAGGAGGGCGAAGAGCTGGGCAACTTCGAGCCGGGCTCCGACGTCGTCGCCAAGGCGACGGTCCTCGCCGAGGGCACCGTCGGCCACCTCACCTACGCCGCCTACGACTATTTCGACCTGCACGGCGCCGACCCGATGCGCTGGGAGCTCGGCGTGAAAGAGGTCTGGGAGGTGCCCAAGCCGCTCGACCGGGTGATCCACACGATGGGCTGGCCGCTGCGAAAGTCGCCGAAGTACAACGAGTTCGGCGGCAGCTTCATCTACCCGATGGGCGAGGACAAGCTCTGCATCGGGCTCGTCGCCGGCCTCGACTACACCGACGCGACCTTCAGCGTCCACGACGCCCTGCAGCTGCTCAAGACCCACCCCTTCGTCAAGGATCTGCTCGAGGGCGGAAAGCGCGTCGCCTGGGGCGCCAAGACGATTCCCTCAGGTGGCTACTTCGCGATGCCCAAGCGCCTCGCGGTACCCGGCATGGTGATCGCCGGCGACGCCGCCAGCATGGTCAACGTGCCGACGCTGAAGGGCGTCCACTACGCGATGCACGCGGGCATGTACGCGGCGGAATCGATCGTCGCGGCGCTGAAGGAGGACTCGGTCAACTTCGAGGCCTACGACGAGAAGGTCCACAACTCGCTGATCGAGAAGGATCTCTTCGAATCGCGCAACATGCGCCAGCCCTTCTCCAAAGGTTTCTTCCTCGGTGGCGCCTTCGCCTCGGCGATGACGATCACCAAAGGCAATTTCCCCGGCGGTCACTGGAAGCAGGAGCACGACTCCGAGATAGAGATGGAGCTGGGCAAGGCGGGCGACATGTACGTCAAGCCCGACAACGAGCTCACCTTCGCCAAGCTGGACTCGGTTTTCCTCTCAGGCAACGCGACCCGCGACGACGCCCCCAACCACGTTCGCATCCAGGCCAAGGTGCCGCGCGAGATCGCCCAGACCTGGGTCTCGATGTGCCCGGCCCAGGTCTACGAGATCCCCGACGAGCAGCTGGAGAACGGCACTGCCGAGGTCGACGTCCACGTCACCGCCTCCAACTGCGTGCAGTGCGGGGCGATCACCGCCAAGGGCGGAAGGCTGACGCTGCCCGAGGGCGGCGATGGGCCCCTCTACCAAGACACCTGACCCGCGACCGCAATCGTGCCAGCGAGCAGGCCGACCGCGGCGGCGAAATCGGTGGCGATCGAGCCGACAGGGAGCATCGCCCGACCCTAGGGCGATACGGCGCACAGCTGATGCGGCAATCGCGTCAGTTGTGCGCTCGCTAAATGACG
>DATDAQ010000156.1:0-3788 GCA_036525295.1 Solirubrobacterales bacterium
GGGGCGCAGGTATCAACGAGTCGAGCTTCATGGCGGCGGGAAGGTGGAGGGACGCGGTGGGTAGAGGTACTCCCAGATGCCACCCGTGAACTCACCCGGGTCGCGGGCGCGGACCGGCTCCAGCTGAGACGTGACGCTGTAACGGGGGCCGACTTCGACCCGGCCGCCCTGGATGCGGGTCTGGAAGCGATCGAGCGGCCGCACCGGAGGGCCGCCCAGGACTTTGCCGGCGAAGTCATAGACGCCGCCGTGACAGGGGCAGATGAAGTTGCCGGCGGCCTCGACGTAGCGAACCGGGCAACCGAGGTGGACGCAGCGGTTGGAGACCGCGACGATCTGGCCGGGATCCTCCCCGAGGTCCTTTGAGCTCTTGCGTATGTAGGCGGTGGTCTTGCCGGCGTCGCCGATCCCCTCGGTCTCGGTGAAGACGACCTGGCGGTAGGTGTCCTCGACGAAGTCGCCGACCGGCCCGACCGCCTCCCAGCGCTCCTTGCCTCGGTGGAAGATGGGCGCGACCGCAAAGCCGACCGCGGGCAGGACGATCGCCGCGCCGGCGATGCCGCCGAGGCCCTGGGCGGCGATGGTGAAGGCGTGACGGCGCGTCATCGACTCGCCCTCGAAGTAGCCGGGGGGTTTCGGTTGGGGCCGCTCCGGCCGACCGGCCGCCTCGGCTCCGTTTTGCTTGTCCGCTCCGTCGCTCAACAGCTCACCTCAGGAGGACCGGAGTCTATTGACTCGCGCCGGGGGGATGCTCGCCCCCGACCGAGGCGGCCGAGACACGCCACAGCGCCGGCACCTCGTCCTCGCGCTCCTCGGCGTGCAGCTGGGCACAGTGGGCGATCAGGTCGGCGAGCACCGCGACCGCCTCGGAGTCGCCGAGGGTGGCGAGGCCTTCGATCCCGAGCGCGTAGAGGTAATCGCCCGCGAGCAGGGCGAGATCCTCGTCGTGGCCGCGCAGCAGGCGAGACTCGCCGTAGTGCAGCAGGTAGCCCTCGCGCACCGACTCGACCACGACCGCATACTCGGCGGGGGCCGATGCGGTGCGGGGGCCCGCGGCGGCGAGCAGGCCGAAGACCGGCTCCTCCGAGGACTCGACCACGTGCGGGGAGATCGGTGTGTCCTCGGAGCGCAGGCGCTCGGCAAGCACTGCCAGCGCCTGGCCGGGCTCAGGCATCGAGGGCCTCGGCGGCAGCTTCGAGGGTGCGGTCGATCGAGTCCTCGTCGTGGGCGAGGGAGACGAACCAGGCCTCGAACTGGGACGGCGGCGGGTAGACGCCGCGCTCCAGCAGAGCGCGGCAGAAGCGGGCGTGGGCGTCGAGGTCGCAGGCCGACGCGGTCGCGAAGTCGGTGACCGGCTCGGAGCTGAAGAAGAGGGTGACCAGACCCGGTGCGCTCGCGACCTGCAGGGGGCGCTCCCGCGCGAGGGTCATGAACCCATCGACAACGCGCTCGGTCAAGTCGCGGAGACGCTCATAGGCGCGGTCATCGAGGCGACGCAGGGTGGTCAGGCCAGCGGCGACCGCGAGCGGGTTGCCCGACAGCGTTCCTGCCTGGTAGACGTCGCCGGCGGGAGCGACCCGCTCCATCAGCTCGCGCGGGCCGGCGTAGGCCGCGGCGGGCAGGCCGCCGCCGAGCACCTTGCCGAGCACGGTCAGGTCGGGTTCGACCCCGTACAGCTCCTGGGCGCCGCCGCGGGCGACGCGGAAGCCGGTGATCACCTCGTCGAAGACCAGCAGCGCGCCTGCCTCCGCGGTGGCCGAGCGGAGGAGCTCGAGGAATCCCTCGGCGGGCGGCACCACGCCCATGTTGGCGGCGACCGGCTCGGCCAGGACCGCAGCGACCGCGTGGTCCTCCAGCGCCCGCTCGACCGCCTCGGGGTCGTTCCAGGGCACGACGACGGTGCCGGCGGTCTGCGCCGCGGTGACCCCGGGCGTCGCCGGGATCGCCAGCGTCGCCGCCCCCGAGCCGGCGTCGGCAAGCAGGCCGTCGGAGTGCCCGTGGTAGGCACCGGCGAACTTGACGACGACCTCGCGGCCGGTCGCGGCGCGGGCCAGCCGCACGGCGCTCATCGCGGCCTCGGTGCCGGAACTGGTCATGCGCACCATCTCGACCGAGGGCACCCGGGCGACTACCTCCTCGGCGAGCTCGACCTCGGCGGCAGTCGCGGCGCCGTAGCTGGTGCCGGCCTCGGCGGCTTCGCTTACGGCAGCGACCACTTCAGGGTCGGCGTGGCCGAGGATCAGCGGACCCCACGAGCCGACCCAGTCGAGGTAGCGGTTGCCGTCGACGTCCACCAGCTCGCAGCCCTCGCCGCGCTCGACGAAGACCGGGTCGCGACCGATCTGCCGCATCGCCCGCACCGGGCTGTTGACGCCGCCGGGGAGAACGCGCTGGGCGCGCTCGTACAGCTCGCCGCTACGCGTGTTCAGCTTCCCACCGGGCGTAGTCGTCGGTGAAGTAGTGGAGGCGGATCTTCTTGTACTCGGTCGAGGAGTAGAGGGTGGCGCGGTCGTCGGGACCCATCCCGCACTCCTCCGCGATCGAGTCGAGGATCGCGTCGCACTCCTCCTTGGAGCGGCCGTGGGCCATGGTGAAGACGCTGTAGGGCCAGTCCTCGTAGGTCGGCCGCTGGTAGCAGTGGGAGATGCCGCGGAAAGAAGCCATGCGGCCGCCCGTCTCCATGATCTCGTCCTCGGGCACCTTCCAGACACCCATGCCGTTCGCCGAGAAGCCGGCGCGGCGGTGGAAGAGGATCGCGGCGACGCGGCGCAGCAGCTTGCGGTCGATCATGCCCCGCAGATGGTCGAGCAGCTGCTCGGTCGTCATCCCGACCTCCGCCGCGGCCTCGTCGTAAGGACGCTCGACTGGCTCCATCGGTCCCTGCAGGGCGCGGATCACGGCGATGTCCCGCTCGTCGTAGGGCTGGGCCTCCAGCTCGCGGGGCGGGGCTGCCTCGACCGCGGCTGCGAGCGCGTCGGTGCCCTTCTCCATCTCCAGGTTCATGTTGATCTTGAAGAGGGTCAGGGTCGGCAGCTGGCGCATCGACTCCGCGCCGGTCTCGCGCATCAGCACGTCGAGGGTGCCGGCGAGGCCGAGCTCGGAGTCCGGCGGGGTGGCGATCGTGAACCAGAGGTTGAAGTCGTGGGTGCGCAGGTAGTTGTGCGAGACGCCCGGGTGCGCGTTGACCGCCTGGGCGGCGCGCTGGGGATGCTCGGAGTCGACTTTCGCGGCGACCAGCATCGACTCGTAGCCGAGCGCGCGGGTATCGAAGATCGGCGTGATCTCGCGGATGATCCGCTCGTCGAGGAGGCGCCGGGTGCGGGCGAGGAGGTCGTCGAGGCCGAGCTCGGCCTCCGAGGCGACGAGCGCGAAGGGCTCGGGGACGAGAGGGAAATTCGACTGCAGCAGGTTCATCAGCCGCTTGTCGGTCTCGTCGAGCGGGATCGCCGCGCCGTCCTTGCGGGACCGCGCCTTCGATTGGGGAGTCTTCACTGCAGCCACCCGGCTGCCTCCTTCGCGTAGTAGGTGACGATCGCGTCGGCGCCGGCGCGGCGGATCGAGGTCAGGGTCTCCAGCACCGCGGCCCGCTCGTCGATCCAGCCGTTGGCCGCGGCCGCCTTCAGCATCGAGTACTCGCCGGAGACATGGTAGGCGGCAACCGGGGCGCCGGTCGCGTCCTTGATCCGGCGCACGACGTCGAGGTACGCGGTGGCCGGCTTCACCATCAGCATGTCGGCGCCCTCGTCGAGGTCGAGCTCGGCCTCGCGCACCGCTTCGGCGGCGTTGGC
>DATDAQ010000157.1:0-8650 GCA_036525295.1 Solirubrobacterales bacterium
AGGTTCGCGAAAGCTCGCCGTCGTCTCTCTCCCGTAGGGTGGGGACATGGACCTGGGAATGGTTGGGCTCGGTCGCATGGGCGCCAACATGGCGCGGCGGCTGATGCGCGACGGCCACCGGATCGTCGCCTACGACGTCAATCCCGACGCCGTCTCCGAGCTGGCCGGCGAGGGGGCGGACGCCGCCGCCTCACTACAGGAGCTCGCCTCGAAGCTGAGCGCCCCGCGCTCGATCTGGGTGATGGTCCCGGCGGGCGAGATCACCGAGAAGACGATCGCCGACGTCGCCGCCGTGCTCGAGCCCGGCGACGCGATCGCCGACGGCGGCAACTCCTACTACCGCGATGACATCCGCCGCGCGGCGAAGCTGCGCGAGCAGGAGGTCGACTTCGTCGACTGCGGCACCAGCGGCGGCGTCTTCGGCCTGGACCGCGGTTACTGCCTGATGATCGGTGGTCCCGGCGAGGCCGTGCGGCGGCTCGACCCGGTCTTCGCCTCGCTGGCGCCCGGCGTCGGGTCCGCCGAGCGCACGCCGGGCCGCACCGGCGAGCCCGGTCCCGCCGAGAACGGCTACCTGCACTGCGGCCCCAACGGCGCCGGGCACTTCGTGAAGATGGTCCACAACGGGATCGAGTACGGCGTGATGGCCGCATACGCCGAGGGCCTCAACATCCTCGAGAACGCCGACGCGGGCAAGGTCCAGCGCGAGGCCGACGCGGAGACCGCGCCCATGGATCAGCCCGAGTATTACCAGTACGACATCGACCTGCCGGAGGTGACGGAGGTCTGGCGGCGGGGCAGCGTGATCGGGTCCTGGCTGCTCGACCTCACGGCCGCCTCGATGCAGGAATCGCCCGACCTCTCCGGTTTCGCGGGCCGGGTCTCGGATTCCGGCGAGGGCCGCTGGACCTCGATCGCGGCGATCGACGAGGGCGTTCCCGCACCCGTCCTCACCGCGGCGCTGTACGAGCGCTTCTCCTCGCGCGGCCTCGACGACTTCGCCGACAAGGTGCTCTCGGCGATGCGCAAGCAGTTCGGCGGCCACGACGAGAAGCCGTCCTAGGCGCGAGAAGGCGGATGGGCATCGAACTCCAGGTCGTCGCCGACGAAAAGGCGGCGGCGCGCCGGGCAGCCGAGCTGATCGCCGAGATCGGCGTGGCCACGGTTGCCGAGCGCAATGCTTTCGCGCTGGCGATGAGCGGCGGACGCAGCCCCTGGGCGATGCTGGCGATCCTCGGCGAGGACGAGTCGATGCCGTGGGAGCAGACCGAGCTGTTCCAGGTTGACGAGCGGATCGCCTCGCCGGGCAGCGAGGACCGCAACCTCACCCACATGGTCCTCGGTCTCTCGATGGATCACCAGGCGATGCTGCGGCCGATGCCCGTGACGCAGCGCGATTTGGAGGCTGCTGCTCGCGACTACGAAAGCACGCTTCCGGCGCCGCTGGACTGCGTCCACCTCGGCCTCGGGCCCGACGGCCACACTGCCTCGCTCGTCCCCGGCGACCCGGTCCTCGCGGTGGCCGATCGGCGCGTGGCCCTGACCGAGAGCGCCTATCAGGACCATCGCCGCATGACCCTCACCTACCCGGCCCTGGCCGAGGCCCGTCAGATCGTCTGGCTCGTAACCGGCCCCGACAAGCGTGACGCCCTGGCCAGGCTCCTCACCGGCGACCCGCTGATCCCCGCCGGCCGGGTCCAGAACGGGAACATGACCGTTGTGGCCGACGAGGCCGCGGCGGGTACGCGCCAGGCCTAGGAGGGCTTAGCGAAACCCCTGCGCGTTTCCTCCGGCACCGTAGCTTTGAGCTCTTGCAGGTGCTGCAAGCGGGCGTCCTCGGGGCCGACCATCCGGGTCAGCCAGCCTTCGACCTCCGAGACATCCAGGTCGTCGGTTGCGATCAGCATCTGCTCGATGTCGAGCCAGTCCTTGCGGCGGTCGAACATCGCCTTGCAGACGGTCAGGTGCTCGGGCGCGAGGATTGGCACGGTAATGCCGGAGAACGGGACCCGGCGTGCCTGCTTTTGCATCTCGCCGTGGATCGGGTCGTAGGCGAAAAAGAGGTCGACTGGGTTGTTGCCCCACCACAGTCGGCATTGCCCGTCGCGTTCGACGGCAGCAGGGTCGAGCTCACCGCAGTCGACTCCCAGCTCATCGAGAACGTCGACCACGTCGCGCCAACGCTCGGTCGGCAGGAAGACGTTGACATCGATGTCGATCGTCGCTCGCGGCTCGGCGTAGTAGGCAAGCGCGAGCGCGCCGCCAATCGCGTAGGGGACCCTGGCGTCGCCAAATGCTTCGTGGATGACGATCACCTTCTCCGGAAGGCTGGGTTGGTCGTCGAGCTTGGGGTTCGCATGAGGTGCGCTCACGACGGTTCTCCGGAATCAAGTCGGGGAAAACGAAGGGGCTTGCCCTTCCTTCCCCCCGATGGAAGTGCATCGGCGAGGAGGAGAAGATCGACGAGCGTCCGCCCCCGCTCCTCCGGCGTCGCCGACATCCACATCGCGATCGAGCGGGCGGCCTCGCGTGAAGGCGACGGGTCGTCGCTCTCGCGGTATCCCCTCTGGAGCAGTTCGGTCAGGATCTGCCGCAGGGTCGGATCGAGCTTCCGCCCCCTCGCGAGTTCGGCGATCAGCTCGCGCGCGGCTTGCTCGGCCGGTGGGCGGGCAACCGGAGCTCCGGCGCGCCGCGCCGCACGCCGAAGCTCCTCGGCGTTGGGGGGGCTGGCCGCCTTCTCGCGTGCCCTCTCGATTACCTCGTCGGTCAGCTCGCGGAAGGAGGCCAGCGTCTGGCTGCGCGGCCCCTTGGGTGTGCTGTGTGACTCCCGGATCTCATATCTGCCGGCCCGAGTTGGAACGATGAAAGCCATAGTGGTACAAATGTACCACTATTACCCCTCAGTCACGCTCACCGCGTGATTGGCCACGATCCGGTCCTCGGGGTCGTAGGCGCGCTTGACCTCGACGAGGCGGGTGTGGATGTCGGGCGGCAGGATCGCCTCGAGGCCGATGGGACTTTCGGCGAAGTTGAGGTATGCGCCCGCGCCCCAGGGGCGCATCGTCTCCTCTAGGTCGTGGAGGTGACGGGGGATCGCCGCACCCAGCTCCGGCGTCATCGGCATGCCGATGCTGTACATGACGAAGCTCCCGTCGAGGTGGGTGAGGGCGCCGGCATTCTCCGCCGGCCGCCCGGCGGCACCGCCGAGGTGGCGCAGCTCGCTGAGCAGCAGCGGCGAGCCGGACCCCGGCCCGTTCGCCGCGACCCAGGCGTCGATCGCCTCGTCGGGGAGCTCGCCGAGCAGCATCCCGTTGCCGATCCCGGGCACCGGCTGCTCGGGATCCATGTGGATCCGGCTGAGGCCCGCGGTCGGCATCTGGGCGAAGGTGTCCATGATCGGCTCACCCAGCTCGCGCAGCGGCGCGAACAGCGCCTCGCCCTCGGACTCGCCGCCGGCGAAGGCGCCGTCGATGGTCAGCAGCGGGGTGCCGCGCAGCGGCTCGGGCACGTCGGGGATGTCGGGCGGGGTGACGAAGCGGACGCAGGTGGTGGCCTCCTCGGGCGCCGCCGCCGCCCAGTCGCGGTAGGCGCGAACCGCATCCGCGCCGAGCTCGGCCGGGAAGAGCAGGGCGCCGCCGTAGGCCTCGGCGTAGGGCAGCAGCTCGAGGACGAGGGCGGTGACGATCGCGTAGCCGCCCCCGCCGCCGCGCAGCGCCCAGAACAGGTCGGGGTCGCTGCCGGCATCGACGGTGCGCGCCTCGCCATCCGCAGTGACCAGCTCGATCGCCCGCACGTGGTTGCAGGCGAACCCGTGGCGGCGCGCGAACCAGCTCATTCCCCCGCCCAGCGTGTACCCGGTCACCCCGACGTCGGGAGAGGAGCCGGGCAGGAAGCAGAGGCCGTGCGCGTTCGCGGCCTCGCCGAGCTCGACGGAGAGGACGCCGGCCTCGACCCGGGCCGTGGCGGCGCCGGGGTCGACCTCGACCCCGCGCATGCGCTCGGTCTTGATCAGGATCGTCCGGTCGAGCAAGCCCGGTGCTCCGAGTGGGGCGGCGCCGTGCCCGGTGCCCTGGCCAGCGACCCGCAGGTCGTTTTCGGCGGCGAAGCGGACGACCTCCGCTACGTCGTCGGCGCTCTCGGCGAAGGCGACGGCCTCCGGCCGCTGGTCGGCGATCAGGTTCCAGGCAAGGCGCGCCTCGTCCCAGTCGGGGTCGCTCGAAGTAGCGATGCGGCCGGCGATCTTCAGTCCGGTGAAGTCACTCATGTGGCCCCTCCTCGGGAGTCAGCTGAACGTGGATCTGGTCACTGCGCCTTCGGCCCCCACCAGCAGCTCGCTCACCATATCCGGCGGAAAGAGGCCGTGGGCGGCGACGCCGGGATCGGCCTCGAGGCGGGCAGCGAGCGCCGCCGGGTCGTCGATCTCACCGCGGTAGTCGGCGATCGCGCCGCCGTCGGGGCTGCGCGGGACGTCGCGCAACTCGACCTCGGCGCCGAGCCGGGCGAGGGTCGAGCGCAGGCCGAAGGCGAAGAGCTCCAGCGGCACCGGCCCGGCCAGCGCGTCGACCGGCTTGCTCGAGTCGGAGATGACGACGAAGCGTTCGGCCGCCGCGGCGACGATCTTCTCGCGCAGGTGGGCACCGCCGCCGCCCTTGATCAGCCAGCCGTCGGGGGTCACCTGATCGGTGCCGTCGATCGCGATGTCGAGCCGCTCCAGCGCGCTGAACTCCTCGACCGGGATTCCCAGCCCCCGCGCCTGCTCCTCGGTCGCGACCGAGGTCGCCACGCAGCGGATGCCGTTCAGTCCACGGGCGGCGATCGCCGGCAGCAGGTGGGCGACCGTCGAGCCGGTGCCGAGACCGACCGTCATCCCGTCTTCGACCAGTTCCGCCGCGGCCTCGGCCGCGATCCGCTTCTCGTCGTCCGCGCTCACCGGAGCGGACTCTATGCTCGCGGCGATGGATGCGCGGATCTGGCTGACGGGAGAGGGGGGAGCGCCCCGGTCCGTCGCCCTGCCGCCCGGCAGGACGGTGGTCGGCCGCGACCCCGAGGCCGGCCTGCGAATCGATGACGAGGCGGTCTCCTGGAACCATCTCGAGATCGAGAACCGGGGCGGCGTCCTGATGGCGACCGACCTCGACAGCCGCAACGGCACGTCCCTGAACGGCGAGCCGCTCGACCGGCCGCGGCGCCTGCGCGACGGCGACACGCTGACGATCGGCGGGCAGCGGCTTGAAGTCTCCGACCCGGTCCCCGGCCGCGCCGGCGGAACCGTGGCCGCCGCCGCGCCCTCGGTGCCGCTGAACGAAGAGGAGCGGGCGACCGCCGCAGCGCTCGTAGCTCCATATCGCAGCGAGGGAGCCTTCGCCGGCCGTCCCGCCACCCGCGCCGAGCTGGCCGAGGCGCTCCACGTCAGCGAGCGCACCGCCCAGCGCCGCCTCGACGCCCTCGCCGCCAAGCTCGACGTCCCCAGCGACGCCGGCCGCGAGCGCCCACGCCTGATCGCCGCCCGCGTGATCGAGCTGGGGCTCGACCGCGAGCGCTGAGCACTCGTCGTTTGGCCCACATCGGGCCAAAGCTGGCCCGGTTGGTGTCGCGGCTGTCGTTGGCGCGTACGGCTGTGCCCCCGAGCATCGGTTGTGCAAATGCAACCGCCCGAAAGGGGAGTCCGATGTTCAACTCAAAGCTCATAGCCGCATTCCTGATCGCTCTCGCGATGGCCGTGCCCGCAACGGCGTCGGCCGCCGCCGGGAAAACCGGTGCGATCGTCTTCTCGAAAGTCACCGTCGACAAAGGCGGCGACGAAGTCGAAGGCAAAAAAACCGAGCCGAAAGCGCCTGAAGGTGGTCTCTTCGCGGTGCGCGACAACCATCTCAACCAGCTCACCGAAGACCCGACCGACAGCGAACCGGCCTTCTCCGCCGATGGCACGACGATCGCCTTCGTGCGGGCGGGTGACATCTACGCGATGCGGGCCGACGGCTCGGGGCAGCGCCGGCTGACCAGCGGCGCCGAGCTCGACTCGCGCCCGGTCGTATCGCCCAACGGCAGGCTCGTCGTCTTCGAGCGCCGTGCCACGGCCGGGGGGCCACGGGACCTCTACACGGTCAAGTCGGGGGGCGCCGGACTGCACCGGCTCGCCGCTTCGCCTGCCGACGACCACGAAGTGTCCTTCTCGCCGGCCGGGCGGAGCGTCGCCTTCGTCCGCAGCGTCGCCGTAACCGGCGGTGGCACGGCCGACGACATTTACTCGGTGCGGCCATCGGGGGCCAGGTTGGTCCGGCTCACCCGCACCGGCCGGGACGATTTCGCCCCCCGCCACCTCGGCGCGACGATCGTCTTCAGCCGCGGCGAGAGCACGGAGGGCCCGAGCGCCTTCGCGGACATCTTCACGATGCGCAGCGATGGCACAAAAGCCCGCAAACTGATCGCCGGCGTCGGCTCGGCTTACGTCGAGGACGCGACCGCCAGCGGCCACACGCTGCTCTTCCGGCGCGATCAGGGCCTCTGGGTGAAGCGGCTGGGTGGCAAGGGCCGAAAGCTCGCCGAGCTTCCCGACCAGGCCAAGACCAACGCGGTCTTCTCCTCCGATGGGCACCAGGTCGCGGCATTCACCGCCAGCGACGAAGAAGAGGCACTGTCGGTGATCGATGTCGCCACGGGCCACCGTTCCTACGTCGCGGCCGGCAGCCACACCAGCGGTGGCGTGACCGTGACGATCGGTCCCGTGATGGCCTGGCAGCCGGTGCGGCGCTGAGCCCACCCGGGTTCCGGGGGGCTCTGCACGGACTCCCCCGGCTCCAGCGCGAAGGGCCCCCTCCTCCGGGAGGGGGCCCTTCGTCGTTGCCCGGCGGTATAACCGCCGCGTGGTGGAACCCTCGATCGGCTCGACGCTTGCCGGCTACCGGATCGACTCGCTGATCGCGCGCGGTGGCATGGGCGTCGTCTACCGGGCGACGCAGGTTGCTCTGGATCGTCCGGTGGCGCTGAAGGTGATCGCTCGCGAGCTCGCCGAGGACACCGGCTTTCGCGAGCGGTTCCTGCGCGAGTCCCGCCTCGCGGCCCGCCTCGACCACCCCAGTGTCGTGCCCGTCTACGACGCCCGCGAGGAGGACGGCGAGCTGATCGTCGCCATGCGCCTGGTCGAGGGGGGCGACCTGCGCAAGCTGATCCGGCGCGAGGGCGCGTTGGAGCCCGCCCGGGCGATCGGCATGCTGGGCCAGGTCGCCGACGCTCTCGACGCCGCCCACGCCGCCGGCATCGTCCACCGCGACGTAAAGCCGCACAACGTCCTGATCGAAGGGGACCGTGCCTACCTCTCGGACTTCGGCCTTGCCAAGGCGATCGAGGGGACCGACGCCGGCAGCAGCGCCTCGATCGTCGGCACCGTCGAGTACATGCCGCCGGAGCAGTGGCGCGGCGAGAAGGTGGGCCCGGCAGCCGACGTCTACTCGCTCGGCTGCGTCCTCTACGAGGCGCTGACCGGGACCCCGCCCTTCGCGCGCAAGGAGGCCGACGCCGAGCCCGAGCTGCCGGAGGGGATCGACGCCGTGATCGAACGGGCGGTCGCCAAGGACCCGGCCGACCGCTATCCGAGCGCCGGAGCGATGATCGAGGCGGCGCGCGAGCGCGAGGGCGCGACCCCGGCGACGACGCGGGTCCTCTCTGCCGGAAGCGAGCGTCCGACGCTGCGGGCCGCGGCCGCGTCGGCAACCCGGAGCCCTCGCTTCAGCGCTCGCGCCCGGCAATGGATCGGCGCCTCGGTCGCGCTGCTCGCCGGCGCCGTCGCTCTTGCGGTCGTCCTGTTCGGCGACGACGGCGTCGCGGTTTCCGATCCGATCCCCGTCGGCGACCCGCCGCTGCGCCTGGCCGTCGGCCCCAGCAAGACCTGGGTGACCAGCGCCCGCGACGGCACGCTCTCCGCGATCGACTCGGAGACGCTGAAGGTGACCGAGCGGACCCGGCTGGGGCGGGGTGTGTCCGGGGTGACGATCGGCGCCGGCTCGGTCTGGGTCTCCAACCCGCGCGCCGGCACCGTCTTGCGAATCGACTCGGGTGGGCAGGTGATTGCCCAAGTCGAGATCGGCGGTCGCCCCGGTGCGGTCACCTTCGCCGGCGGGCGCCTCTGGGTTGCCGACGAGGACGGCGCCGGGATCAGCGCGATCGACGCCGAGACGAACCGGCCGGTGGCCCGAGGGATCGCGCCTCACGCCGCGCCGCTGCGCCTGGCTGCCGGCGCCGGCGCAGTCTGGGTCAGCAGCGCCTCGACCGGTGTCGTGCGCCGCATCGATCCGGCGACCGCGACAACCGGCCCGCCGATCCGGGTCGGTCGGGGTCCGGCCGGGATCACCGTCGGCGGCGGCACCGTCTGGGTCGCCAATACCCGCTCCGGCACGGTCACCCGAATAGACCCCTCACTGCGAGCGATCCTCGGAGACCCGATCCCGGTCGGCCCTCGGCCCGGTGGCATCGACGCCGGCACGACCACCGTCTGGGTCGCCAGCACCACCGAATCGACCGTCAGCAGGATCGACATCGCCAGCGGCGAGCTGACCGGCGACCCGATCGGCGTCCCGCTGAATCCCGGCGCCATAGCTGTTGGCTCAAGCGCAGTGTGGGTCGCAAGCAACAACGACGGCACGGTCACCCGCAT
>DATDAQ010000158.1:0-24524 GCA_036525295.1 Solirubrobacterales bacterium
CTATGCCGCGGATTTCGGCCCGTCGGCGGACAGATCTAGACTGCGGCCCAATGATGCGGGGAACGGTCGTCACCTCTCCGGACGGACATCGCTGGCAGGTGGGGCGACGCTGGGTGGACAGGTCGCTGCCTGATCTGCGCCACCGCTACCGCACCCACCGCGAAAAGGTCTTCGGCGATGACAACGGCAGCGGCCCGCTTGACGTGCTCATGCTGCCGGACTTCGACCTGTTGGATTTTGACGACAGCCCCGTGGCCGCCATCGCGGTCGCAGCCGCGGTCGCGATTGGAGCCCTTCTGCTCTTCTTGATCCTGCTCCCCCTGATCGGGATCGCCCTCGAGTTGATCATCCTGCTGGTGCTGCTCTGGTCAGGGATCGTCGGGCGGGTGGTCTTCGGACGCCCCTGGGTCGTCGTGGCCGCCGACCTCGACGACCCAGAGCGCTCGGCGGCCTTCGCGGTCAAAGGGTGGCGACGCTCGGGTCAGGCCACCGAGGAGCTGAAGCGAGCGATCACCGTCGCCGGAACGCCGAATATCGAAACCTCCGACTGACGAGGTCTAGATGTCGCCAGGCCAGGACGCAGGGAGCGAAGCGTGCTTTGCACGTGAGCGAGCGAGGACGCCGCGTGGTGGCATCTAGACCTCGTCAGCGTCGCGGTGCTTCATGTGGACGACTACGTCGTCGCGTCCTTCCAGCTCGCGGCGGATCCGGTCGGCGACCGTGATCGAGCGGTGGCGGCCGCCGGTGCAGCCGATCGCGATAGTCAGGTGGCTCTTGCCCTCGGTCACGTAGGCGGGGACCAGGAACTCCAGCAGCGGCAGCAGGCGGCCGTAGAACTCCCCCGCCTGCGTGCCCGACTCGACGTAATCGCGCACCCTGCTGTCGAGCCCGGTCAGCGGTCGCAGGTCGTCGACGTAGTGCGGGTTGGGCAGGAAGCGGACGTCAAGGGTGAGGTCGGCGTCGTGGGGTGGTCCGTTCTTGAAGCCGAAGGTGAGCAGGGTCAGCGCCATCTTGCTGGTCTCGTGGCGACCGAGCATCTCCTCGGCGATGCGGCGCCGCAGGGTCCCGCCGCTGAGGTTGCTGGTGTCCATCACCAGGTCGGCGCGCTCGCGTAGCGGCGCCAGCATCTCGCGCTCGGCCCTGATGCCGTCGACGATATGGCCTTCGGGCGCCAGCGGATGCCGGCGTCGCGTCTCCTTGTAGCGGTCGACCAGCGTCTCCTCGTCGGCCTCCAAGAAGAGCACGGTCGGCCTCAGCCCGTCGGCCTGGAGGTCGTCCAGCACCTGCAGCAGGTCGTCGAAGTAATCGCCGCCGCGCACGTCGGAGACGACGGCGGCCCGCTCCACTCCGCTGCCGTCGTGGCGGAAGAGCTCGCCGAGGCTGCCGATCATCCGCGGCGGCAGGTTGTCGACACAGAAGTAGCCGCCGTCCTCGAATGCGGCGATCGCCTCCGACTTGCCCGCGCCGGAGTGGCCGGTGATGAGGACGAGGTTGACCTCGCGCCCCCCGGCCTCCCGGTCGCCCGCGGCCGCTTCCCTTGCCCTGGAAGGACTCCTCGCCATCAACCCGTCCTGTTCAGCTGCTCGTGGATCTCACGGGCTACCTTGCCAGGCACGCCGGGCACCATTTCGAGCTCCTCGCGGGTGGCCGCGACGAACCGCTCTGGAGAGCCGAAATGCTGGAGCAGCGCCCGCTTGCGCACCGGGCCCACCCCCTTCAGCTCGTCCAGCACCGAGCCGGTCATCGCTCGGTCGCGGCGGCCGCGATGGTGGTCGATCGCGAAGCGGTGGGCCTCGTCGCGCACCCGCTGCAGCAGCTTGGAGGCCTCCGAGGAGGCCGGCAGGTCGATCGGCGCCGCCCGGCCGGGGACGTAGACCTCCTCCAGCTTCTTGGCCAGGCCGATCACCGCGACGCCGCGCTCGACGAAGGGGTGCAGGACCCGCATCCCCGCCGAGAGCTGCCCCTTGCCGCCGTCGATCACGACCAGGGACGGCAGCGAGGCGAAGCTCGCGTCGCGCTTGCCGTCGTGCGGCGAGAGGTCGACCTGCTCGAGGTAGCGGTTCATCCGCCGGCCCAGCACCTCTTCCATCGAGGCAAAGTCGTCGGGGCCGTCGCCGCGCCCGTCGCCATCCTCGCCGCGCACCCGGAACCGCCTGTAGTCGGCCTTCTTGGTCGCACCCCCCTCGAACACCACCATCGAGGCGACGGTGTGCTCGCCGCCGAGATTGGAGATGTCGAAGCCCTCGATCCGGACCGGCAGCTCCTGCATGCCGAGCGCCTCGCGCAGGTCGGCCAGCGACTCGACCCGCCGCTGGCGGCGGTGCTCGCGGCGCAGCCGGTCCTGGTCGAGGGCGAGGCGGGCGTTGCGCTCGGCGAGCTCGCGCAGGCGCCGCTTGTCGCCGCGCTCGGCGACCCGCACCTCGACCGTGCCGCCGCGTCGCTCGCTCAGCGCCGCCTCCAGCAGCTCAACCCGGTCGCGCAGGTAGGGGCCGACGACAATCGTCCGCGGCACCGCCGGCGATGCCGAGTAGTACTGGCCGACGAACTCCTCGGCCACCTCGGCCAGCTCGCGCTCGGCCTGGTTGTCGAGATAGAAGCTCTGGCGCTCGGCGAGGATGCCGTCACGGACCTGGAAGACCTGGGCGTTGGCGTCGGCCCCCTCGGCCGCGACCCCGATGAGGTCGGCGGTGCCGACCGTGCCCCCGGCGACGCGCTGGCGCTCGAACAGCGACTGGATCGCCTTCAGCCGGTCGCGGTGCAGGGCGGCGCGCTCGAACTCGCGCTCCACCGCCGCCCCCTCCATCTTCGCCTGCTCGTCGGCCTCGACCTGGCGGTAGCGTCCGGAGAGGAAGTCGACGATCGCGTCGACGTTACGGCGGTACTCCTCGCGGGTGATGTAGCCGACGCAGGGCGCCCCGCAGCGCTTGATGTAGTAGTCGAGGCAGGGGCTGCCGGAGCGGCGGCCGGGCTCGGCGCCCTCGCAGGTGCGGAACTGGAACAGCTTGCCGAGCAGGTCGAGAGTCTCACGCACGCGCTTGGCGCTGGAGAATGGCCCGAAATAGGCGCGGCCCGGCCGGTGCTTCTCACGGGTGAAGTAGACGCGCGGGTAGTCCTCGTCGAGACTGACGCAGACGTAGGGATAGGACTTGTCGTCGCGCAGGCGGATGTTGAAACGCGGCCGGTGGCGTTTGATGAAGCTCTGCTCCGCGAGCAGTGCCTCGGCCTCGGTCGAGGTGAGGAGGCACTCGATCCGGTCCACTCGCGAGGTGAGCCGGGTGTCTCCTCCGGAGAAGTGCGAGGCGACCCGCTTGCGGATCGAGCGGGCCTTGCCGACGTAGAGGATCTCGCCCTCGCCGTCGTGGAAGAGGTAGACGCCGGGCGAGTCGGGCAGCTCGCGGCGCTGCTGCGCGACCCGTTCGGCCCGTGTCGCCCGTGTCCTGTCGTCGGCGTCGTTCACAGGCCAAAGGGTAGGCTCCTGGCCAGCCGGCCAAAGCCACCAGACCAAAACTTCACGCCCAGAGGGGGAGCGAGATGACCACGGAGACGCTGAGCACACCCGAGTTGAAGACGATGAAGCTCGAGATCGACGGGGAGATCGGCATCCTCACCCTCGACCGCCCCGACGCCTTCAACGCGATGAGCCCGGAGATGATCGGCGAGATGACGGTGGCCTTCCCGTGGCTCGCCGACCAGGCACCGCTGCGGGCGCTTATCGTGACTGGCTCCGGCAAAGCCTTCTGCTCGGGCGGCGACGTCAACTGGTTCAAAGAGGGCGTCTCCTCCGAGGAGATCGACCTGCCCGCGCAGGTGCGCCGCGGCGCCGACGCGCTGCACATGGCGATCGTCGACTTCCGCCGCATCCCCTACCCGGTGATCTGCGCCGTCAACGGCCCGGCAGCCGGCGCCGGCTTCTCGCTGGCGCTCGCCTGCGACATCCGGATCTCCTCCGAGGAGGCCTTCTTCGCCTGCGCCTACGGCCGCATCGGCGCCTCCCCCGACGGCGGCATGACCTACTTCCTGCCGCGCGTCGTCGGGCCGAGCCGGGCGCTGGAAATCCTCCTCAACGACCCCAACATGACCGCCGAGGACGCGCTGGCCGAGAAGATCGTCTCCGAGGTCGTCGCCCCCGAGGACCTGATGAACCGGGCCCGAGCGAAGGCCGAGAAGCTGGCGGCGAAGGCCCCCCACTACGTGCGGATGGCGAAAATCCTCGCCGGCCAGAGCATCGAGAACAACCTCACCGAGCACCTGCAGCTGGAGCGTCACGGGATCGCCGACAGCATGGCCACCGAGGATCTGCGCAACGGTGTCGAGGCCTTCTTCGGCGGCGACACCCCGGAGTTCAAGGGCCGCTGAACTCATCCGGCCTGCACCCGCATGCAGCTACAGTCCCACTGAGCGTTCTCCCGACGGAAAGGATCCCCGGTCATGAACAAGGTCGCGGCACTTCTAGCACTCGCCCTCGCAGCGTTCACCCTCGTCGCTTGCGGCGGCGACGACTCCGACACGACCCCAACCGGCGGCGGCGAAACCACCCAGGAAGCCGAAACGGATGAGCAGGAAAACGCCGGCGGCGGTGCCGAAGGGGGCGGTGCGGGCTCGACCCTCAGCTTCGAGGCCGACCCTGAAGGCGCTCTCGCCTACACCACGACCGAAGCCACGACCAAGGCCGGCAAAGTGACCGTCGAGTTCGACAACCCGCAGTCGCTGACCCACGACGTCGCGATCGAAGACTCCGGCGGCAAAGAGGTCGGCGCCACCGAACTGATCGCCGACAGCTCCGACTCGACCACGGTCAACCTCAAACCCGGCACCTACACCTTCTTCTGCTCGGTCCCCGGCCATCGCGAAGCGGGCATGGAAGGCACGCTGACGGTCGAATAGGCCGGGCGCCGCTGCGCCCGTCGTCAGGCGGGCGCCATTACGCGGGTGACACGCGAAGCCCTGTCAGGCTTGGCGCAGACAAAACCATCCGAAAGCCCCCCTAGAGTGGCGGCGCATGGGGCATTTTCCGTCGATGAAGGCAAAGCGCCTGCTGGCCACCTTGGAACGCAGGCCGCTCGGCTACCGCGCTGTACGCCAAACCGGCTCACATCGTCGGTTGGAGGCGGCAGGTCGGCCACCGTTGACCTTCGCGTTCCATGACAACGCCACAATCCCCTCCGCCCTCGTGCGCAAGATCCTCATCAGGGACATTGGACTTGCCGAGGACGAGGCCCGGAAGCTACTCTGACTTGGAGGATCGAATGGAGACCGTGCGCGTCATTTATCACCACGAGGCCGACGGCTGGTGGGCCGAGTCCCCCGATGTCGAGGGCTGGTCTGCCGCTGGCGACTCTTACGAGGAAGTCGTCAAGCTCGCCGAAGAGGGCATCCCATTCGCCCTAGGGCACGATGCCAACCTGGAGCACTTCGTTCCAGCTGGCGAGCACGTCGCAGCCTAGTCGCCAACGAAGAACGGCTTTCCGTTGCCCTCGACCCCGAGGATGAGCGGGGTCACCTGCCTCGTACCAGCCGCCGCCCCTGTCGTCGATCGAGACGATCTCGGCCCTGGCGCGAATCTTCGAGTCCACAGGGACGGGGGCTGGGAAGCGGGCTGTTGTTGTCGTTGTATGAGTTCGGCCGATCCGGCTAAGCCAAAGGCGTACCCCTGCCGCTGCTCCCCCATCGCCAGCCTAGCCGGATCGTCGTTCAAAAGTACGCAAATTGCATGCCTCTGGCGAGAGCAATCCGTCCGCCCCTAGGGCAACCCTGCGTAGTTCCCTCAACCAAACCCCGATGGCAACCGGGAGAAAGACAAACATGAATCAATCAGATGCAGCGGACGCAGCGAAGGTAATGGAGACCTTCTATGCAGCCGAGGACGAACTCGAGCACGACGTTCACATGAAGTACGGCGCAATCTTCGACCAAGCGTATGAGCACCTACCCGACGGCGCATTGACTGCATTGGTCCAGCGCCTCAGCGACAACGCGCCGATGTTGGTGGCACTAAAGAGCAACTCGCTCTACATGCTGACGGTCCAGGAGCAGCCAGCGGGAACCATCGGCCAACCCAAAACGAACTGCACGATGATCCACGTACAGCCTGGTGCAGCTGTCGTCGAATCGGAGCCGCGATTCAGAACCCGAAGCGGCACTGGCCCTGCTCCCCGTACGACGACGTGGCGGTTCAAGTTCACGGATGGACCAATACTGGAGTTCGATGCCCATTTCCACCCCGACCAACAATCGGACGGACGAGAGGCACTTGGCAAAGCGCTCGCCACCGTTCTGGGTTGGGATCTGCCCCAAGTCCAAGCAGTGCCATTGGTAGCGATGCGGTGAAGGTGCGCATCAACGAGCTGAGCGAAAGCGACAGGGTCAAGCGTGGTGAGAAGCGTGTATCGCCACTTACAAAATCTACCGAGGAGATGCAATGGCGGAGCAAGCCGTGAGAGACCTTGCCGAGGGACTATTTAAGCTGGCAAAGGCTGTCGAGGCGCTGGCACGGGAACAGGGCAATTCGCAGGCTGAGCAATGGGCGCGTCAGGCAAAGCGGGAGGGCAACACGCATCGGTAGAACTAGCTCCGCACTAGCCCAATAATTGGGTGCATCGCCCCCGCTTATCTATGCACTGTGCCTCAGCGCTTACCGCGAGGCACTCGTCTCTGCGAGGTAGACAATGAAAGCCCCGGCCCAATGAACTGCGAGGTCGGCCAAGGCCTGCGGAACTGCGGGTGAACCTGGCGCCTTCCCATGTGCGTCTCCATGATTACTGCGAAGTGCCTCTTGCCGCTTCAGCAGAACGTCAAGCGCTTCGGGCACGCCGTTCAGCTCACTTGGAACAAGATCTGAATTTCGCAACGACTTTGCAAGAGAACTAAGGCGATCACCTTGAAGACCCGCGGCCTTGAGTGCCGCCTCAACCGCTGCATTGGCGGAAGTCAATGCATCATCTCGCTCGTCCTCCCCGCCCCGCTGATGAGCTACTGCCTCACGATAGGCCCGCTCGACCTCCTCCCATCCCTGTCGCTGAACAGCAAGCAGGGCGGGGCCGACAACGGTCTCATGAAGTGCAGGAGAACCGATTCTCTGGACCTCTCCATCCTTCATCCGATAACCAAACCGGTGACGGTCGAATAGAAGGCTTAGCTCTTCCTCCAGTTCAGGAAACCCTTGAATTTGTTTGGACCCTGGACCAGTCGAAGTCCGCACTGGAGGCGACCACCGATAGCGCTTCTGCCCAGCCTCGACTGCAATCTCAAGAAGATCCAAGAACTCCTCCACTGAATCCCCCTCCCGAACGTGGAACGAGAACACTCCCTCGTTCGGCCATCCAAAGTACCGCACACACTGCGCTTGCACTTCTCTCATCCAGGATTTTCCAACGCCACGTCCGCCTCTATCGGAGAGAACGTGCCAGACAGCATTTCGGAGTGGCTCGGGCGCGATGTCATGCTCAAGGTCGCCGAGCGTACCCTCAGTCGCCAAGCGCTTACGCTCCGAATACCGCAAACGACGATCCATATAGAGGCAGCTTATTCGGCGTAAAGATTCAGACCAAGGATGAGGAACCCGTCTCAGGCGGGTGGCGCCATCACGCGGGTGACGCTGTCGCCCACGAAGCACGGCTTCTCGTTGCCCTCGACCTCGAGGGTGAAGCGGGTCACTGCCTCATACCAGCCGCCGCCCTTGTCGTCGATCGAGACGACCTCGGCTTTGGCGCGAACCTTGGAGTCAACCGGCACGGGAGCCGGGAAGCGGATCTTGTTCCAGCCGTAGTTGACGCCGAGGGTGAAGCCGGTGGAGGAGATCAGTTGCTGGCGAAAGCCGTCGACCAGAGAGAGGGTCAGGTTGCCGTGGGCGATCGTCGTGCCGAAGGGGCTCTCGGCCCTAGCGCGCTCTACGTCAACGTGAATCCACTGGTCGTCGCCGGAGAGGGCGGCGAAGGTGTCGATGTCGGCCTGGGTGACGGTGCGCCACTCGCTCGGGCCGATCTCCTGCCCGATCAGGGACTGCATCCCCTCTACGCCGTTGACCTCAACCGTGGCCATCGCGGCGCAGTGTAGCCGCACGGTGCCGACGGGCGATGTCCACCATCGTCAGGCCAGCTCGGCTGGGTGGGAGATCCGCAAGCCGGGGACGCGCTCGAAGTGAGAGACGTTCCGGGTGACCAGGGTCGAGGCGGTCTCGAGACAGATACCGGCCTGCATCGCGTCGCGGACGTCGATCGCCGTTCCGCCTCGTCGCAGCTCGCCGAGCAGGGCCCCGCCTCGCAGTCCGGCCTTGCGTGTCAGCGTCAGCAGGGGTGCCGCAAGGAGAGCGTGTACCGGCCGCGGATTCTCACGATAGGACCGTCCAAGCGCCAGCTCGAAGGCGGTCACCGCCGTCACGCGGTATCCGGCCCCCTGGATCAGAGCCCGAACCAAATCGCGTCCCGGTCCGGCGCCGCGCAGGTAGTCGATCAAGACGTCGGAGTCGAGTACCGGTCCGCTGGCCAAGTCGCCCACGCCTCCCCCCGCTCCCGCTCCCACTCCTTGACGTCGCCCTCGCTCCATGCTCCCTCGGCTGCCGCCAAGGCAGATGCGAGATCGTCCTCACCGCCCTGCTCGAGGAGGCGCTCGAGCGCCTCCTCGACGATCGCCGAGAAACCGCGCATGCCACGTTCGGCAGCCTTCGCCCTGAGGCGGGCATAGGTCCGATCGCTGAGCTCGATCGTGGTGCGCATCTCGATATGCATTCTAACATTCACATGCATCATATTTTCGCTATCCGATCGCGAGACGCAGCGGCGTGTGGCGCGCAATCGCAAGAAAGTCGGCGTCTTCGCAGAGCAGCTCGGCGTCGTTGCGGATCGCCACGGCCGCGATCAGACAGTCGGTCAGCTTGCGCGGGGTCTCGCCCCCGCTGCGACAGAGGCGGTACAGCTCGGCGGCGCTCTCGTAATCGGTGGGTCCGTCGACCGGGAGGAACTCAAGCCCCAGGAGTAGGCGGCGCAACCTGTCGCGATCGGCGTCGTCGCGGGCGCCGGCGAGGATCTCCATCAGGACCGGGTCGGTGCATGCCATCGCCTCGCCCCCCTGCAGCGCCGAGCGAAGCCGCAGATGCGGCCCGCTGCCGGTGGCACGGAGGAACTCGACCCAGGCAGAGCTGTCGACGAGGATCACAGCTCGGGAATCTCTTCGGGGGCACGGATCGCGGCAAGGTCGCCACCCCAGCCGGCACCCTCGCTGGCCAGCATCTCCTCACGGCTCATCGGCTCCCCCACGAGCTTGCGCAGGGCGAGGTCGACGGCCTCGCGCTTGCTGCGCAGGCGGTAGAGGCGCATGGCACGGCCGATCAGCTGATCGTCGATCTCGATGTTTGTGCGGCCCATTACACCAAGATACACCTTAGGGTGTTGGAAATGCGGAAGCTCGCGAACTGTCACGCGACCAGCCTCACTTCGAAGCTCGGTGCCGCGATCACGCTTGCCCCGCCCAGGAGGCCGAGGATCCGGGTCACGTAGGCCTGGGTCTCGGGATAGGCGGGGATGCAGTCGCAGGCTTCGACCGGGGCCGGGCCGGCGTTGTAGGCGGCGAGGGCGAGCTGGGGGGCGCCGAACTGGTGCAGCAGATCCGACATCAGGTGGGCCTGGGCGTCGATCGCTTCCTCAGGGTCGTAGGGATTGCGCAGGCCGTAGGCCGCCGCCGTGGACGGCATGAACTGGGCGATGCCCTGGGCGCCGGCCGGGGAGCCCGCGTAGGGGTCGAAATTCGACTCGGCCATCAGCTGCGCCGCAAGCAAAGGCGCGGAGACGTTCCAGTGGGTGGCGGCACGGAGGAGCGAGGCCCGGAACTCGGGTGGGACGAAGGACGGCAGGCCACCGCTACCGGCTAGCGCGCCGTCCGGCCCGCGCCCTGTCGCCGGCGACGCGGTCGCCCCGACGGCGTTCCCGGCTGCCGAACATGGCGGCGGGCCGGCGTCGAAGCCGTAGTGCCAGGCCTCCCACGAGTAGCGCTGAACGAAGCCGAAGCGGCTCGCGTTGGACGCCAGCCAGCCGTACGCGGTTTCGGGCCCCAAGTCGAGCTCGGTGGCGCAGCGGTGCAGCGACTGCCCGGGCGGCGCGACCCAGCGCGGGTCCGGGTGGGCGGCGAAGAGTGCCGCCTGTTCGGCGTCGGAGCGAAAGCCGGAGTTGACGACAAGCGCGATGCCGGCCCCCGCCGCGGCGGCGGCCATCCGGTCGAAGGCGGCGGCGACGTCGGGCCTCATCCCCTCCCCCTGCCTGACGACGAGCGGGCCGCTGTAGCCGCCACCACTCGCCATCCTCGACGACCCACCGAAGCCGGAGGACGGCGCGCCGGCTTCGGCAACGGCGGATGCCTCGGTGCGTACCGGGCGGCGTCCCACGTCGACATCGGCGAGCACGACCGCCCTGGCCTGGACCGGCGCGAACGAGTCGCCATCCGGGAACGAGACCCGAAGGTGCTCCGCATCCACTCCGTTCGCTCGCCCGGCAAGCAGCGCTGCCGCCCGGGCACGCGCCAGATATGCGGCCTTGGCCAGGTGGCGCGGGTCTGGCGTGCCGTCGGGCATCCGCGGCGGTGAGAGCAGGCGGGGGAAGTCGTCGCGCATCGAGCGCGCGGCGGAGATCGCCGCCAGGTCGGCCGCCCGCTGCACTCGCCCCTTGCCGGTCACCGCCCCGGCGATCGCCACCAGCGCCAGCGCCGCCGCGATCAGGGCAAGTGACCCGCCCAGCGCCAGCGGCAGAGCCTGCCCACCTTCGTTCTTCCAACCCATGCCCCTCGACCCTGCCGTAGTCCGGCGCACGCGTGGTGCGCAAAATCGCGCGGAACCGAGCCGGTAACGTGACCTAACTGCCTGAGGGTTCGCCGGCAGGGCGTGCGACCCAACGAGCCGAGGAGGACCGATGCAACAGCAGCTCAGAGCCCGCTTCTCTCACCCGAGGACTCGCGTCGCGGCGCTCGTGATCGCGGCGCTCGCTTTCCTGGCCATCGCCATGCCCGCCCAGGGCGCCACGTCCAGCAAGCGCGTCGCCAAGCAGGCGCAGAACGCGACGCTCGGCAAGACGATCCTCACGACCCTTGCCGGCCGCACGCTCTACACCCTCAGCGCTGAGACCGGCGGCACCTTCATCTGCAAGCGCGGCTGCCTGGCCGCCTGGCACCCGCTCTACGTCGCGGCCGGGGTCAAGCCGACCGGCCCGGTGAAGCTCGGCACGATCAAGCGCCCCGACAACGGGCGGCGCCAGGTGATCTTCCGCGGCCGGCCCCTTTACACGTTTGACGGCGACGAAAGAGCGGGCGACGCGAACGGCGAGGGCTTCAAGGACGTCGGCACCTGGCACGCCGCCGCGCCCTAACGCGGGAGAGCTAACGGGAGCGGACGGCGGTGATCGTCTGCCTCAGCGTCTCGCGCGCGTCGTAGTGCGGCATCCAGTGCAGCCTGCGGCGTGCGCGGGCGGTGTCCATCAACACGGGGCGGCGAACCGCCTCGATCCAGGCCGCCTCGTCGGGCAGGAAGGGCATCAGGGCCACCGCCTCGGCGGCGACGCCGACGGCGAGGTGCGGCGCCGGCACCGCGTGCCAGCCGAGCGCGTGGGCAAGGTCGGTAATCGTCATCTCCCCCGGCCCGGCGAGGTTGTAGACGCCCGGCTGCCCGTGACCGATCGCGGCGGCGCAGAGGGCAGCGGCGACGTCGTCGTGATGGACGAGCTGGAACGGCACGCCCGGGTCGGGCAGCACCGGCCGCAGCTCGGGGACCCTGCCGAGAGCCCAGCGCACTGGCCCCGGGATCCGCTGCCCGATCGCCAGCAACGGGATCATGTCCAGCAGAAGCGTCGCTTCCGGCCCGGCGACTATGCAGGGACGGAACACGTATGCATCCGTGGCCGACTCCCCCAGTGCCTCGTCCAGCACCGCCTCGACCTCGGCCTTGTGGGCGGAGTAGGGGTGGCGCGAAGTGCCCTTGACGGGGTCGTCCTCGCTGAGCAGCTCGGGCATGCCGCGGCGGAAACCGTAGGCCGCGACTGAGGAGGTGTAGACGAGGCGCTTGGCGCCGGCGGCCGCGGCGGCCTCGAAGACGTTGCGCGAGCCGGTCAGGTTGACCTCGCGGCTGTCGCGGTCCCCGGCCATGATCGCGAAGGCGAGGTGGACGACGACGTCGACCCCCTCGACCAGGTCCTCCACCGCCTCCCGATCGAGCACGTCCCCGCGCCGGTACTCGGTCTTCTCCCAGCCGTGGCCGGCGAGGTCAAAGGGCCGCCGCGCCATCCCGATCACGCGGTCGACCTCCGGCGAGCGCTCGAGGGCGGCGATGAGAGGGCGGCCAATCTCCCCGGTGGGGCCGGTTACCGCGACGGTCAGCATGCGGCGATTCTCTCGAAACGCGGGGCAGGGCGGCGCGGTGCTCGTGCGCCGACGGCGCCGGGCGCGCCTATCGTGCCGTGGGCTTGATCGTCACCGTGGACTTGGTGACGCCGGTGCCGCTGACCGTCGCCTTCACGTTCTTGGCCTTGCCGAGCACCTTCTTGGCGGCGCCGGCGAGCTTGACCTTGAGCGTCTTCGAGACTCCGGCGGCGAGGTTGAAGGAGGCCTTGCCGATCTCGATGTTCTTGGCTTTGGCCTTGCCGACCTTGAGCTTGGCGACCAGCTTCAGGCTGCCCTTACAGGGGCCCTGCCCCTTGCACGAGAGCCTCAGCACGGCCTTGCCGCCTTGGAAGAGGGCGGCGCCGGAGACGCCCAGCTTGCCGGGAAGCGGCGTGGGAGGTTTAGTGCCGGTGCCACCACCTGATCCGCCGCCCCCTCCGCCCGGGGTCGTCGGTTCGAGGTTGAAGGTCGCGGTGACGGTCAGGCTTTTTTCTTCCACTGGCAGTTCACACGGGTCAGCGGTGCAGTCCCCGGACCAGCCGACGAACTGAGAGCCGGGATTCGCCGAGGCAACCAGCAGCAGTTCAGTCCCTTCCGTATACGCGGGGGCACAGGCTTCGAGCGGTCCTTCTCCAGCTTTGCATTTGACCGTGCCCGAGCCGGTGCCGAGTTTGGCAATCGAGAGCGCAGGGCCGACGAGGTTGAAGGTGACGGTGACGAGGTGATCTTCTTCCATCGTCAGTTCGCATTCGGTGGGGTCACATTCGCCCGAGAATTCGACGAATTCCGAGCCTGGATCGGGAAGCGGGACCAATTTGACTTCGTCACCTTCGGGGTACACGGGCAGGCAGGGTTCGACGCCTTCCTGCAGTTCACATTCGACTTTCCCACTGCCGGTGCCATCCGTTTCGATCGTGAGAGAGAACTCGATGAGTTCAAATTCGACGACGACGATGTGGTCTGTGTCCATTTCCAGGAAGCATTCGATCGGACCACAGTCTCCCGAGAAATCGATGAATTCGGAGCCCGGATTTTCATAGGCGAACACCGTCACTTCGGTCCCTTCTTCGTATTCCGATGCGCAGGGTTCTTCGACCCCTTCGACTTCGCATTCGACGAACCCAGAGCCGCTGCCAATTTCTTCGATCGTGAGGCTGAAGTCTTCCGCCGACGCCTGAGCCGCCGGGATCAGCAGCAGGCCCGCAGCGAAGAGAGCAAGCAGGACGAGGCGCAGCCCGCCAGACGATGCTCGTGCGCTCCCTCCCATGCCGAACACAACCCGAGCTTATTACAGAAGTAGCGCTCCCGAACGAAGGCAATCCGCCTTGCGATGCGCCTCTCAGGCGCTGACGTCGACGATCTCGATCAGCCTCTCAAGGCCACGCAGATCTTTCGCGTTGAGGGTGTAGAGCGGGAGGTCGTGGGCGAGGGCCGTTGCAGCGATCATCAAGTCGACGGCGCGGGAGCCCCGGGGCTTTCGGCCGGCGCCCATCGCGGACGCGTAGATGAGCCCATACGCACGCGCACAGGACGGATCGAAGGGAAGCGTCTCGACGTTCGCCTCCACTGCCTGGATTTGGAGCTGGCGTCGAGCACGGGTCAAGTCGTCCCCTGCGGCATGAGGCCCCGTCGCCAGCTCGGCGAGCGTCAGTGCCGATATCGCGACCTCCGTCGGAAACGACGCCGGGTCGAGGTCGCCGAGGGCTACCGCCACAGACGTGTCGATCAGCGCCCGATCGCCCGGCAACTCAGTAGCGAGGCGTAGGGTCCTGATCGACGTAGCGATCGATATCCGCGCGGAACTCCTCGTAGTCGATGCTCGGAACGTTCTTGAAGGCGGCGATGAGCTTGTCGGCGCGCACGAATTGCCGCCTCGCGTACGGGCGGAGCTCACCGACCGGCTCCCCGTTCCTGGTGACGATGAAGTCCTCGCCACCGTCGAGGGCCCTCATCACCTCGCCGCTGTTGTTGCGCAGCTCTCTCTGGGTCAATTTCCTCGTCATCGGGCTCACTGTAGCACGCGTGCGCCGCTGAAATTTCGCTTTCCAAAAGGGAATCGAGCACGGACGAGGGCAGCCCACCGGGGGTGTCCGCTGGCAGCACCCCGAACAACGCCCGGCGTGCGGGCACCCAGGCGAGGGGTCGCTTCAAAACCTTGACCTGCAGGCCACAACCCAGCAGCTCGGCGACGGCGAGAGCTGTCAAAGCGCGGTCGGAGGCGAGGTCGGCACATAGGAGCGCGCCGGTAGGCCGTATGCCCTCACCAGCCAGCAGCGGCTGCAGCCGCGCGGGCGGGAGGTGGACGACGGCGACGGAGTCGCGGACCAGGGGCAGCGCCGCCCGCACCAGTTCGAGCACCCCCTCTTCGTCGGGGACAGCGAGGTGGCAGATATGCCCGCGCGAGGCGGCCCGCAGTTGCGGCAGGTGGGCCGCAAGCCGCTCCTCCAGCTCGCGCGCGCCGGCCGATGCGATCAAGGTCGGGCGGGGTGGGCGGCCGCCGACGTCGATCAGAAGGCCCGGTCGGTCGGGGTCCGATCCGGCGCAGGCAAGCGCGGCCGCAGCGACCTTCGAGCCGCTCGCGCCGCCGACGGCCGTGACCAAGACCACGCGCTCGCTCATCGCCCGGCCGGCCTCGCGAAGGCGGAGCTAGTCATTGCCAACAGGTCCCCGAGTCGTGGCAACGGCGACGGCGGTCGCACCCGAACCTCCACCTTTCCCCCGCGCACCGTTACCTCCACGTCCTCCTCGGCCCAGCCCGGCAGGGCATCCCTGGCCGCGATCTCGGCCGGCCGCCCGGCGGCCAGCGCCAACGCCCCTGCCTCGGCAGCGCCGTCGGCCAGGGTCAGGGCGAAGCCGGCAAGGAGCAGCTGCAGCGCAATCGATCCGGCCAACAGCAGGAGCGGGATCGCGGCGATCGCTTCGACGGTCGCCTGTCCGCGGTCCCCCCTATCCATCGCCCAGCCCGCTCTTCGCCGCCACCGTCAGTCGCGGCATACCCGGCAGCAGGCGCGGTACCGGCACGCGCACCGAGACAGCCCCCGAGTCCTCGACGCGAGCGCCGGGCCGCAGGGACGGCGGCAGGGCGCTCCGGGCCGCCGCCCTCGCATCGCCCTCGACCAGCGCGGCGCGCGCGCCCGCACGCGCGGCCACGCCCGCCGACCACAGCGAGTGGCCGACGAGGCCGAGCTGCGCCGCCACGAGAACCGCCAGCAGCAGAAGCGGGACCACCGCGATCAGCTCGACCGAGGCGGTCCCCTCCTCCCTGTGGCCTGCACTGCTGGCGGTCCGTGGCGACACGCCATGACCGTCGCAAGGCCGGGCGCATGCGTGGCGCGCTCAACCGCGCGGACCAGTGACTTCTCTCGCACCCAGAACGCTCAGTAGGAGTTCGCGTCGATCCAGACTCGCCAGATCGCCGCTACCGAGGCGCCGAGCAGGACGATCCAGGCAAGCGTGCCGCCGCCACTGGAGAAGAGCTCGTCGCTGCCGGCGATCAGCAGGGCGATCATCCCCAGCGCCCCGTACAGCAGCGCCCGGCGACCGTCGCTCAGCGTCGCCAGGGTCAGCTGATTCTGGCGGCTGAGCACGAACAGCGTCCAGGCGATCCCCGCCAGGAAGCCCATCGTGATCGCGGTGAGGATCGCTTCGGCGACATTGCCACCGGCTGGCGCGAAGGCAACAACCAGCGCCAGCAGCGCGATGATCGCGACGTTTCGCACGGTACGCACGGGAAAAATTCTACGCACCGGGAGGTCCTACTTGCTCGACATCACCGCGATGCCGAAGACCACGGCCACCAGGGTGACCAGCACGGCAATGCCTGCGAGCACCGCTGCCCCGCCCGCAGCCAGCGGTCGTTCGTTGCGGCTGAGGTCGGCAAAGCGTGCGACGCCCCAGATCGCCACCGAGAAGACGACCGTTATTCCGACGCCGGCGACCAGCGACGCGACCACCGTCTGCAGAAGCTCCTTGGTTTCGACGACGACCGCCATGCTCAGCCCGCCGGGACCGGAGCGCCCTGGCGCGAGCGCCGGGAGAAGATCGCGGCGATCAGCGAAAGCGACATCAGCGAGACGAGGACGGGGCCCAGGGCGCCGCTGCCGAAGATCGCGGTCGCCCCGTAGGCGAGGGCGCCGATCGCCGCCGCCGCCGGCAGCGTCAGCAACCAGGCGGTGACGATGTTGCCGGCGACCCCCCAGCGCACCGCCGAGACCCGCTTGCCGGCGCCGGCGCCCATGATGCCGCCGTTGATCACGTGGGTGGTCGAGAGCGGGAAGCCGAAGTGGGTGGAGGCGAGGATCACGGTGGCGCCGGCCCCCTGTGCCGAGAATCCCTGCGCCGCGTCCATCTTGATGATCCGCGTGCCGGTCGTGCGGATGATCCGCCAACCGCCGCTGTAGGTGCCGAGGGCGATCGCCACCGCTGAGGAGACGATCACCCAGAGCGGCGGGTCGGCGTCGGCGCCCAGCGTGCCGTTGGCGACCAGCGCCAGGGTGATCACGCCCATCGTCTTCTGCGCGTCGTTGGTGCCGTGGGCCAGCGCCAGCAACCCGCCCGAGACGACCTGGCCATAGCGGAAGCCGCGCGTCACCAGCCCCGGTCGCTGTCTCCCGACGACCCTGTAGACCAGCCCGATCGCAATCCCGGCGACGGTGAAGGCGAGGATCGGCGCGATCACGGCTGGGATCAGCACCTTGCCGACCAGCCCGTCGGCGATCACCGCATCGAAGCCCGCGGCCGCCACCGCCGAGCCGACCACGCCGCCGATCAGCGCGTGCGAGGAGCTCGACGGCAGCCCGAAGGACCAGGTGATCAGGTTCCATGCGATCGCCCCGATCAACCCGGCGAAGACGACCGTCGGCGTGACCACGCCGGAGTTGACGACGTCGTTGGCGACGGTCGCCGCGACCGAGATCGAGATGAAGGCGCCGGCGAAGTTGAGCAGCGCGGCCATCCCGATCGCCACCTGGGGGCGCGCCGCCCCGGTCGAGATCGAGGTCGCGACGACGTTCGCGGTGTCGTGGAAGCCGTTGGTGAAGTCGAAGGCAAGCGCCGTGCAAACGACGATGACGAGGATGACGTCAGAGCTCATCCGCTCATGAATTCTTTATCACGATGCCCTCGATTATCTGGGCTGCGGTCTCGGTGGCGTCGATCGCGTTCTCGAGCACGGCGAACATGTCCTTCCAGCGGATCACGACCATCGGGTCGATGCCGTTGGAGAAGAGCGAGGCGACGGCGTCGCGGGAGATCCGGTCGCCCTCGTTCTCCAGGCGGTGGATTTCGATCCAGTATTTGTCGAGATCCTTGAAGTCGGGCAGGTGCTCGAGGCCCTCGGCGAGCTGCTCGCAGGCCCCGACCAGCACTTTGGTCAGCGCCTGGGCCTGCGCCATCGGCGCCTCGATCTTGTAGAGGCCGAGCAGGTCCGCGGCCTCCTCGGCGTAGTCGACGATGTCGTCCATCTGCGTTGCGAGCGCGTAGATGTCCTCACGGTCGATCGGCGTTACGAAGGTCGAGTTGAGGCGTTTGACGATGTCGTGGGTGATCCGGTCGCCCTCGTGCTCGGCCTTGAAGATCTCGCGCGCGAGATCGCGGTCGTCGGGCCACGACCCCATCATCTCGTCGAGCAGCTGCGAGGCGCGAAGGGTGTTCTTGCCGGCCTCGATGAAGAGGTCGAAGAAGGTCCGGTCGCGAGGCAGGAGAGAGAGGCGCACTACCTGGCAATCCTATTGATCGGGCCGGGCGCGGTTCGCTCAGCCGGCGCTCGCCGCGAGCTGCTCGGCCGCGCGCGCCGCATGGCGCTCTCGCAGCTCCTCCTGGACGCTGCGCCGCTGCCCGTTTTCGGGCCCGAGCCGGGTCCAGGCACCGTTGCTGTCCAGCTCCCAGGCGTTGGCGTTCTCGGCGAAGCAGCGCTCGAGCACGTCGAGCAGCTCGGCTTTCAGGACCGGGTCCTCGACCGGCGTCACCAGCTCGACGCGGCTGTCGAGATTGCGCGGCATCAGGTCGGCCGAGCCCACCAGCACCCGCGTCTCCTCGCCGCGCTGGAAGGCGTAGACGCGGGAGTGCTCGAGGAAACGCCCGACGATCGAGACGACGCGGACGTTGTCGGAAACCCCCGGCACGCCCGGCCGCAGGCAGCAGATTCCGCGCACGTTGAGGTCGACCCGCACGCCCGCCTGCGAGGCCTCGTACAGCGCCTGGATGCAGGCAGCGTCGACCAGCGAGTTCATCTTCAGCGCTATCCGCGCCTCCTCGCCGGCGCGCTGCGCCTCGACCGTGGTCTCGATCTCCTCGAGGATGCGGTTGCGCATCGTCGTCGGCGAGACCAGGACCTTGCGGTACTCGGCCGGGCGTCCGTACCCGGTGAGGAAGTTGAACATCTCGGCGACGTCGGCGCCGATCTCCTCGTCGGCGGTGAAGAGGCCGAAGTCGGTGTAGAGGCGGGCGGTCTTGGGGTGGTAGTTGCCGGTGCCGATGTGGACGTACTCGCGCACCCGGTTGCCCTCACGGCGGGCGACGACGATTGCCTTCACGTGCGTCTTCAGCCCCGGAATGCCGTAGACGACGTGCACGCCGGACTCCTCCAGCGACTTGGCCCAGTGGATGTTGGCCTCCTCGTCGAAGCGAGCCTTCAGCTCGACCATGCAGACCGCCTGCTTACCGCGTTCGGAGGCGCGAATCAGCGAGGGGACCAGCGGCGAGTCGTCGCTGGTCCGGTACACCGTCTGCTTGATCGCAAGCACGTCGGGGTCGGCGACCGCCTGCTCGACGAAGCGCTCGACCGAGGTCGCGAAGGAGTCGTAGGGGTGGTGAACGAGGATGTCCTCACTGCGGATCGCGGCGAAGATGTCGACCGGCTCGTCGTCCTCGCCCTGCAGGCGCGGCTGGGTCACCGGCGTCCAGGGCGAGTAGCGCAGCTCGGCGTGGCCGGGAACATCGGCGACCGCGGTGAGATCGGCGAGGTCGATCAGGCCGTCGACGTCGTAGACCTCCCGATCCTCGAGCCGCAGCGCGTCGATCAGCTGCTGGCGCAGCTTCGGGTTCATCCCGGCGGCGATCTCCAACCGCACGACCTCACCGAAGCGGCGGCGGCGGATCTCGTCCTGGACCGCCTGCAGTAGGTCGTCGGCCTCGTCGGAGACGGTGAAGTCGGCGTCCCGGGTGACGCGGAAGTAGCCGTGGTCGACGACCTCGGTGCCGGGAAAGAGCACGTCGAGGTTGGCGGCGATCGCCTCCTCCAGCGGCACGAACGCCTTGCCGTCGTCTCCAACGGGCAGGAAGCGGCCGAGCAGCTCCTTCGGCACCTTTACCCGGGCGATGATCTCCGTCCCGCTGTCGGGATCGCGCAGCAGCACGCCGAGGCTGAGCGAGAGGTTGGAGATGTACGGGAAGGGCCGTCCGAGGCCGATCACCAGCGGCGTCAGCGCCGGAAAGACCTGCTCGTGGAAGCGCTCGTCGATTTCGCGGCGCTCCTCGGCGGTCGCCGAGTCGAGCGTGACGATGCGGATCTCGTGCTGCTCCAGCGCCGGTCGGATCTTGCCCTCGAAGCAACGGTGCAGGCGCCGGTCGAGCTCCAGGACCCGCGCCTGGATCGCGTCGATCTGCGCGCCGGGGGCGAGGCCGTCGGGACCGCGCGCGTCGATTCCGGCGTCGAGCTGGTCGAAAAGGCCAGCCACCCGGACCATGTAGAACTCGTCCAGGTTGGAGGCGTAGATCGCGCAGAAGCGGACCTGCTCCAGCAGCGGCACCTCAGGATCCTCGGCCAGTTCGAGCACCCGCTGGTTGAAGTCGAGCCAGGAGAGCTCGCGGTTGAAATAGAGAGCGGGATCGTCGATTCGCCAATCGTACTGCCGCTGTGCCGCCATCCCACCGGGCCTCAAGCGGCGCGGGCGGATGCTTGCCGGGGAGCCTCGGCGGCTGCTCCGAGCATGCGCCGATAGCCGTCTCCGAGCTGCTCGAGGGCACGCTCCCAAGAACGGGCGCGCGCCGCGCGAGCAGCTGAGGCGCCGAGGTGACGGCGCAGGAGCGGCGATGAGGCGAGCTGCAGGACGGTGCCGGCGATGTGATCGGCGTCGGCCTGGCAGAGCATCCCCGTGTGGCGGTTCTCGACCAGCGAGGCCGGCCCGCCCTCGGCGACGGCGACCACGGGCACGCCGCTGGCGCCGGCCTCGAGCACCACCTGGCCGTAGGTGTCGGTGGTCGAGCAGAAGAGGAAGACGTCGGCGCTGGCATAGGCCCGAGCCAGGTCCTCTCCCTCGAGCCAACCGAGGAAAGTCGCGTGCTCGCCGAGGCGCGCTCGCAGCTCGCTTTCCTCGGGCCCGCCGCCGGCAAGCAGGAGGTGCAGGCGGGGGTCGGAGCGGCGCGCGCGCAGGAAGCTCTCGGCGAGCAGGTCGACGCCCTTCTCGCGCGTGAGCCGGCCTGCGTAGAGAACCTTGACCTCTCCTGGGTAATCCTCTCGCGTGGCCTTGCCCGGGTCGAAGCGGAAGACGTCCACCCCGCGCTCCCAGCGCCCGAGCCGGTCCGACTCGACGCCAAGCGCGAGCAGCGAGCGGTCCGCCGCCGGGCTCGGGGAGAGGATCAGCGAGGGCGCGCGATAGAAGGCCCCGAGGGCCATCTGCGCCGTCGACTCGAGCCCACCGTCGCCGCTGCGCATGCCCGCGTAGGTGGCCAGCTCGGTGTGGTAGCTGGCGATCAGCGGCGTTCCCGCGATCCGACTCAGTAGGGCGGCGGCGACCCCGGCCGGGCCGGGGGCAGTGACGTGGACGGCGTCGTAACGGCCCTCGGCGAGGGTCTCGACCAGGCCGGGGAGGCCGGGCACGCCGAGGCTCATCCCGGCGTAGAAGGGGATCGCGAGCTCGGCCGCCGCCGGCAGCCGCCTGTCGACGCCGGGGTCGGTGCCGACGACCTCGATCTCGAATCCCGGCACGCCGAGCTCGCGGATCTTCTCGATCGTGGCGGTGACGCCGTGCATGGCACCGATCCCGTCGGCGATCAGCGCGATGCGCCGGCGCTCGCCAGGCCGAGGGGCGAGCTTCGCCTTCTCGGCGCCGAGGAAGGCCGTCGCGGGCGCGTAGGGGACGACCGGCACGAGGGCATCGAAGAGCCCGCCGAAGGCGACGCCGACGTCGCCGCTGGCGGCCGCCGCGGAGCCGTCTGCGATCGCGACGCGCAAGCGCCGCTCGTGGGTGCGGCAAGCGCGGCGATAGAGGTCGGCGTGGGAGAAATCGTCTTCCTGCAGGTAGGCGAGCAGGTCGCGGCCGCGCAGATCGAGGTCGACCGAGCGCAGCCATGCCTCGAGCAGGGCGCGGGCATCGCCCGGACCGATGTCCGCCGCGACCTTGCCCTCGCGCTCGGCACCCTCGCCGAACACTCGCTGGGCGATCTTCAGCACCGCCGAGGGGTCAACCGTTCCGGTGCGCCTTTTCCCCCTATCGCGGGGATAAAGCGCACCGGAAGCGGGGAGTTCGAGGGCGCGGGTCGAGAGGGCGATCGCGGCGTGCGCCCACTTGGCGGCGCTCCCCTGCTCGCCGCCGGCAACCGCGTTTCCCTCTCGCACCTGGCGCAGAAACTCTTCCGGCGTGGAAGCCTCGGGCGCCTCGGTGAAGGTGCGGCCGATGTCCACGCCGGCGTGATCGTCGGAACCGCCGATCCCGATCCCCCCGTGCGTCTCCGTGTAGATCGCCGCCGGCATGTTCAGCTCGGCCGCACGAGACCCGTTGCGAACCTCCCATATCGGAAAGAGCTCGGTGAGACGGCGGCGGTGCCGAGGTGCGAGAGGCGCGGCTACGTTGTAGAAGGGGTGCGCGAGCGCGCAGGCGATCTCGTTGCGGTGAAGGTATGCGGCGCAGGCCTCCAGATCGCCGGCGTGTGCCTGCAGCCACTCGTGGTCCCCGGGAGTGATCCCATAACAGAGGACGTGAACCGCCTGGGGCTCGCCGGCGAAGCGGGCGGTCAGCTCCTCGGAGACGAAGCAATCGGGACGGTCGGCCAGATCGAGACAACCGTCGATCGTGTCGTGGTCGGTGATCGTGACGAAGTCCATCCCCCTCCGCTTGGCCAGCTCGTAGACCTCTTCGGGCGGCGTCGCGCACTCGGGAAGCCCCAGTGAGCGCTGAACCCCCAGCCGTGAGAACTGCGAGGCGGTGGAATGGCAATGCATGTCTACACGGGAAGCCATCGGTGTCTCCCTGCTTAGGTCGTTCTGTCACCTCCAGGGTTCGTCATGTGCAGGCAAAAAATGTGAACGACCGGCCAATACGAGGTAAACATCCCGTGACGGGGCACGAAACGCCGATTTCCCATGCCAAGCATGGAAAATGTGCGCTTCGTTCTCTAGAGGGCGGCTTCGAGGGCGGCCCAAGTGCCTTTGCTGGCCTCGGCCTGCCAGAGCTCGACGAACTCGTGGAAGAGGCGCTCGCGGCGATCGTGCAGGATCGCGGACAGGGATTCGATGCCCTCGACCTTGGGCAGCATCAGGTCGCAGTCGTGCAGGTCGCCGAGGACCGACTGAAGGTCCTTGGCGACCTTCCGCGCCACGCGTGCCTCCTCGCCGACGCAGGGGCCGAGGATCTCCAGCAGGTACCGCAGCCGCTTCGCTGCGATCCGCATGTCGTGCTGGGCAGCGGCCGCGTCGGGCGCCAACGCCTCGCCGGCGAAGCCGCGCAGCTCGTCGAGCCTGGTCCGCACGATGCGAGAGGCATTCGAGCGCAGCGGCGCAGCCGGGTCGAGCCCGTCGACCTTGCGCGCCTTCACGTTTTCACACTCTCCACGAGTCTGGCGAGGCGGCGGCGCAGCTTCTTCAATCGCTTGGCGGCGACGCACGGCGCGAGTGCATCGTTGGCTTGTAGCTGCTTGGCTCGCCGTTCCTCAATCAGGCGCTCCAGCGCCTCGCGGTCTTCGCTTGCAACCTCGTCGGCGAAGCCCTTCAGCAACTCGATTTCGACATCGAGGTCGCGCCGCGCCCCGAGCGCATCGGCCAGCGCCTTAACCCGCTTCAGGGCCTTGCGGTGCCGCTTGCGCGGCAAGGACTCTTCGAAGACCTCCAGCGCCGCCCGCAGCCGGCGAGTCGCCACCCGCATGTCGTGGACCCGCTCGACCTCGTCGAGGTCGAGCAGGCCGTCGGCCTGCTCGAAGACCTCTTCGGCGCGAATCTCGATCACCCGCGCCGCAGCCGCGGCGAAGGACGCTTCGCAGTCGACCTCGACCTTGCGCGCGCGTGCCACGGCTTGAGGCTAGAGCAGCGGAGCGGTCGGGCTACGCGGCGACGCGGACCGGCGAGCCGTTGATGCTGCCGTTGAGCATGTCGAGGACAACGCCCTCGCGCAAGCCACCCTTGCCGATCTGCAGCGGCTGGCCGAGCAGCTCGGAGACCTTCTCCAGGAGCAACACGCCGGTGGCGAGGATGCGGACCCGTTCGGGGTCGAGCTCGAAGCGGCGTGCCACCTCCGCCGCGGGATCGCTGCAGAGGACCCTGACCCCACGCTCTAGGGTCTCGTACTCGAGCACCGCGCCGACCAGGCGGCGAAGAGATGTAGCACTGCCGCCGACGGCGACCGCCTGTACCGGGCGCTCAATCTCGACCCCGGCGAAGAGGTCGTCGATGCGATCGCGGACCTTGCGGATCTCCGCTGCCGAGGGCGGGTCGGAGGAGATCAGCTCGTCTGCGAGCACACCCGATCCGACCTGCCACGAGCGAACCTCTTCGGCCCCGCCCGGCACCTTGCCCAGGATCACCTCGGTCGATCCGCCGCCGACGTCGACGACGCCGACCTTGCCCGCGACAGGATGTCCGAGGGTCTTGGTCGCCCCGATGAATGCGAGCCGGCCCTCCTCCTCGTCGCTGAGGATCTCGACGGGGACCCCGGCCGCCTCGCCGATCGCGGCAGCCGCTTCCTCGCCGTTGGACGCCTCACGCACCGCCGCGGTGGCAACGGCGCGAATCTCCTTCGCCCCCAGCTCGCGAGCCAGTCGCACCTGAGTCGAAACGACCTCTGCCACCTCGTCGACCTTCTCCGCCAGGATTGCCCCATCGGAATCGAGCGCCTTGTTGATCCGCGTATAAGCCCGCTGCTCCATCACCTTCTTCAACTGCCCCTCCACGGGCTCCGCAACCAAGACTCGCGTCGTGTTGGACCCAATGTCTATGGCGGCGCAAAGCGTCACGGGCGTCTCTC
>DATDAQ010000159.1:0-2974 GCA_036525295.1 Solirubrobacterales bacterium
CGCGGCTCCTGCCGCGCGTTTTGGGGAGGGGCACCCGCCATCCCCCAGCCCAGCAAAACCGATGAAGTCGACCGTCTACGGCTTGCGCGCGGCTACGTGGCGCGTCCGCGCTTCGCGCTCTTCCTCGATCCGCCGGCGCAGGCCGAAGAAGTAGTCGGCACCGCTGATCACGGTAGCGGCGACCGCGAGGTAGACGAGCGCGTCGACCCAAGCGGGGGCCGGGTTGGTCGCGATCAGGGCGATCACGGCGGCGATCTGAAGCACGGTCTTCAGCTTGCCCATCCAGCTGGCGGAGATCACGATGCCGCGCTCGGCCGCGACCGCGCGCATCACCGTTACCGCGAACTCGCGGGCGATGATCACCATCGCCACCCAGGGTGCGAGCCGGTCGAGCGAGACCAGGGAGACGAGCGCCGCGACGATCAGCAGCTTGTCGGCAATCGGGTCCATCAGCTTGCCGAAGGTGGTGATCGACCCGCGCGAGCGGGCGAAGTAACCGTCGAGGCCGTCTGTGAGCGCCGCCAGGGCGAAGACCGCTGCGGCGAACGCGTCGCCGTTCGGCGTCTCGCCCAGCAGGGCGACGACGACGACCGGCACCGCGAGGATGCGCAGCAGGGTCAGCGCGTTGGGCAGGTTGAGCGGGAACACCGCTCAGTCCCCGTCCTCCGGGGGTCGATGGGCCTCAGATACGCCTATATGTCTCTTTTGAGGCCCGTCGGCGGTGGAGGGGGCGGTGGCGGCGTCGCGCTTGGCGAAGAACTCCTCGCCCTCGATGCTGACGTGGGGGACCAGCCGATCGAGCCAGGACGGCAGCCACCAGGCGCGCTTGCCGAGCAGGACCATGATCGCCGGCACGAGCAGGCAGCGGACGAGGGTCGCGTCGATCGCGATCGCCACGGCCAGGCCGACGCCGAACTCCTTGACCAGCGGGTTGCCGTTGAGGACGAAGCTGGTGAAGACGCAGACCATGATCGCCGCCGCCGAGGTGATCACCCGGCCGGTGTTGGCGAGGCCTTCGATCACCGCCCGCTTCGCGTCGCGGGTCTGCGTGTAGTGCTCGCGCATCTGGGTCAGCAGGAAGACCTCGTAGTCCATCGAGAGGCCGAAGAGAATCGCGAACATCAGCAGCGGCACGAAGCTGACGATCGGGATCGCGTGGTCGAGCCCGATCAGCGAGGACCCCCAGCCGAGCTGGAAGACGGCGGTGACGATGCCGTAGGCGGCGGCGACGGAGAGCAGGTTCATCGCGGCCGCCTTGAGCGGCACCAGCAGTGAGCGGAAGGCGAGCAGGAGGACGATGAAGCTGAGCCCGACGACGATCGCGATCATCATCGGCAGCTTGTCGGCGATCTGCGTGGCGAGGTCGATGTAACCGGCGGTCTGGCCGCCGATGTAGGAGCTGGCCGAGGTCCCCTGGAGCGCCTGGGGGATCGTCGTCTCACGCAGGTCTTCGACCAGGTCGACCGTGGTGTCCGACCAGGGCGCCGAGTCGGAGATGACGGTGAAGACGGCCGCCGTGCCCGGTTCGTCGAGCGTCGGTTCGGAGGTCTGGGCGACGTCGGAGGCGCCGCCGATCGCTTTCACCAGGCCCGGCAGGACTTCCTTCGCTTCCGCCGGGCTCTCGAATTCGGAGGCGACCAGCAGCGGCCCGTTGACGCCGGGCCCGAAGCCCTGGGTGAGCCCGTCGTAGGCCTGGCGAGCCGTGGTCGACTTGGGCAGGGCGCTGACGTCGTTCTGGCCCAGCTGGAGCTGGAAGATCGGCAGCGCGAGCACGACAAGCACCGCGAGGGCGGCGATCGCCGAGCGCCACGGGCGGTCGGCGACGGCACTCGCCCAGCGGCGCCAGCCGTGCGGCTCGGCGTCGTCAGGGTGGGTCTTGCCGAACTGCACGCGCAGCGAGTTGATCCGTGGCCCGAGCGCACCGAGCATCGCCGGCAGCAGGGTGACCGCGGCGGCGACGGCGACCACGACCGCGATCGCGGCGGTGAAGCCGAGCGTGCTGACCAGGGGGATGCCGGCGAAGGCGAGCGAGCAGAGGGCGATCACGACGGTGAAACCGGCGAAAACGACGGCGCCGCCCGCGGTCGCGGTCGAGCGGGCGATCGACTCGCGCAGATCCATCCCGTCGGCGAGCTGGAGTTTGTGGCGGGTGACGATGAAGAGCGCGTAGTCGATGCCGACGCCGAGCCCGATCATCGTCGCGAGGGTCGAGGCGACGCTCGGCACCTGGACGACGTTCTCGAGCAGGCGGATGATCGAGAGCGAGCAGGCGAGGCCGAGGATCGCCGAGGAGATCGGCAGGACCATCGCGGTGGCCGTGCCGAAGGCGAAGAGGAGGATGACGATCGCCGCGGCGATCCCGATCGCGTCGCTGGCGCCGGTGTCGGGCTTGGAGAGCTGCTGGCCGACGTAGGCGCCGACGGAGACCTTCAGGCCCACCGCTTCGGCCGGCTTGCCGGCATCCAGGATGGCCTGGGCCTGTTCCTCGGTCAGTTCTCCCGGGCCGACCGCGAGAACGACCGGCGAGTAGGCGACCGAGCGGTCCTGGCTGAGGAAGGGAGCGCCGGCGGGGGTGAGCGGGTCGACGGCGGAGTTGACGTCGTGCATTGCGTTGAGCCGCTTGACTGATTCGCCGATGGCGGTCGTGTACTCGGGAGAGGTGAGCGAGGCGCCGCCCTTGGCCTGGAAGACCAGCGGGTTGCTGCCGTAGGCCTGTTCGGGCAGGTCGTCTTCTAGCAGTTCGGTCGCGGCCGTCGAGTCGGTGCCGGGCAGGGTGAGGTTGTCGTTGGTCTTGCTGTCGCCCGACTGGCCGGCGACGACGAGACCGGCCGCGAGCACGATCCAGGCCGCGATCGTCGCCCAGTGATGGCGTGCGCAGAAGCCGCCGATCGCGTAGAGAGGTGCCGTCACGCCCGCATCATCCCGATTCGGGCGGCCGATGGGCCTGAAACGTCCACTATTTGGACGTTTCAGG
>DATDAQ010000160.1:0-3436 GCA_036525295.1 Solirubrobacterales bacterium
TTGGTCTCGGTCTCGGTCGGCTCGATCATCAGCGCCTCCTCGACCAGGAGGGGGAAGTAGACGGTCGGCGGGTGGAAGCCGAAGTCGAGCAGGCGCTTGGCGAGGTCGAGGGTGGCGAGGCCGAGCTCCCTCTTCATCGGCTTGCCGGAGAGGACGAACTCGTGCATGCAGTGGCGGTCGAAGGCGACCGGCAGGCGCTCGCCCGCGCGCCCCTCGGCCAGGCGCGCCTTCAGGTAGTTGGCGTTCAGCACCGCGGTCTTCGAGGCCTCGGCGAGCCCGTCGGCACCGAGGCTGAGGATGTACGCGTAGGAGCGGACGAAGACGCCGAAGTTGCCCTGGAAGCCGCGCAGGCGACCGATCGACTTGGGCCGCTCGAGGTCGAGGTCGAAGAACGGCCCGTGGCCGTTGTCGCCGTCGCGGCGCACGACCTGCGGTCGCGGCAGGTAGGGCTCGATCCGCTCCGAGACGGCGATCGGGCCCGCCCCGGGCCCGCCGCCCCCGTGCGGCTGACTGAAGGACTTGTGCAGGTTGACGTGGACGATGTCGAAGCCCATGTCGCCGGGTCGCGATTGGCCCATCACCGCGTTGAGGTTGGCGCCGTCGTAGTAGAGCGTCCCCCCCGCCTCGTGGATCAGTCCGGCGATCTCGGCGATGTTCTCGTCGAAGAGGCCGAGCGTGTTGGGGTTGGTCAGCATCAGGCAGGCGACCTGGTCGGGGTCCTCGTCGATCCTGGCCCGGAGGTCGTCCATCTCGACCCCGCCGCGCTCGTTGGTCGCGACCTTGACCACCTCGTAGCCAGCCATCGCCACCGAGGCCGGGTTGGTCCCGTGCGAGGTGTCCGGCGCCAGGACCTTGGTCCGCTCTTCGCCGCGGTCGGCGTGGAAGGCCCGGGTCAGGAGCAGGCCGGCGAGCTCGCCGTGGGAGCCGGCCGAGGGCTGCAGGCTGACGTGGGGCAGGCCGCAGATCTCGGCGAGGGACTCCTGCAGCAGCCACATCAGCTCCAGCGCGCCCTGAGCCCGCCGGGGGTCCTGCGCCGGGTGCAGGCGCGCGTGGCCCGGGAGCGCCGCGACCCGCTCGTTGAGCCGCGGGTTGTGCTTCATCGTGCAGGAGCCGAGCGGGTAGAAGCCGCTGTCGAGGTCGAAGTTCCGCCGCGAGAGCTTGTTGTAGTGGCGGACGATCTCGGGCTCGGCGACCTCGGGCAGGCGCGGCGGCTCGTCCCGGAGTAGCTCCCCCGGGATCAGCTCCTCGAGCGGGGGCTCGGGGACTTCGGCCGCCGGCAGTGTGGCGGCCCGGCGACCGGGCTTCGACTTCTCGTAGATCGTCTGCGCCCGTTCGCGCTGCATCGGGGTCTCCTGAAGAGCCATCAACCGACCCCCTGTGGCGACTTTTCCGTGATATCGACGGGAAACTCGCCACGCTCGGTGGCGACCGCCGCCCCCAGCGCCTCGGCCAGGTCGTCGATCTGGGCTTTGGTCCGGCGCTCGGTGATCGCGACGAGGAGGCCGTCCTCGTACTCGGGGTACTCGCGACCGAGTGGGTAGCCGGCGGCGATGCCGCGCTCGGCGCAGCGCTCCAGCACGCGGTCGACCGGGGCATCGAGGCGCAGCGCGAACTCGCGTGCCACCGGTGCCTCGTGCAGCAGCTCGACACCGGGAACCGCGGCCAGGCGCTCCCGCGCGTAGACGGTGCGGCGGACCAGCAGCTCGCCCAGCTCGCGATAGCCCTCGCGGCCGAGCCAGGCGAGGTGGACCATCGCCGCCAGCGCGTTCAGCGCCTGCGCGGTGCAGATGTTGTGGGTCGCCTTCTCGCGGCGGATGTGCTGCTCGCGCGTCTGCAGGGCCAAGACGAAGCCGCGGCGCCCGTCGACGTCGTCGGTTTCCCCGGCGATCCGGCCGGGCATGCGGCGGATCTGCTCCTCAGTCGCGCAGAAAAAGCCGAAGGAGGGGCCGCCGAAGTCGAGTCGGTTGCCGAGCGGCTGGCCCTCACCGAGGGCGATGTCGGCGCCCTGCTCGCCCGGCGGCTTGAGCACGCCGAGCGTCATCGGGTCGGTGGCTACGACGAGCAGCGCACCGTGCTCCTTTGCCGCCACGCCGAGCGCCTCGACCCGCTCGACCGCGCCGAGGAAGTTGGGGCTCTGCAGGAAGACCGCGGCTGTCTCACCATCGACCGCCGCGGCGAGCGCGCCGGCATCGGTCTCGCCATCGCTCAGGCCGACCTCGACCACCTCGGCGCCGTAGCCGATCGCGTAGGTCTCAAGCGTCTCGCGGCTGTGCGGGTGCAGCCCGCGGGAGACGACGAAACGCCTTCGCTTCGTCGCCGCCATCGCCAGGTAGCCGGCCGAGGCAACTGAGGACGGCCCCTCGTAGAGGCCGGCGTTCGACACCGGCAGCCCGGTCAGCTCCGACATCGCGGTCTGGAACTCGAACATGACCTGCAAGCCCCCCTGGGAGATCTCCGGCTGGTAGGGGGTGTACGGAGTGAGGAACTCCGAGCGCTGCGCGATCGCGTCGACGATCGCCGGCACGTAGTGGTCGTACATCCCCGCCCCGACGAAGCAGACCTGCTCCTCGGCGTCGGAGTTGCGAGCGGCGAGAGCCGAGAGCCGTTCGAAGACCTCCGCCTCGCTCATCCCTTCGGGGAGCTTCAGCGGGCGGTCGAGCCGCAGGGGCTCGGGGACCTGCTCGAAGAGCTCCGCGGTCGAGCCGACCCCGATCGCGGCCAGCATCTCGGCCCGGTCGGCGGGCGTGGCGGAGGTGTAGCGCGTCACCCGGTGAAGGCTACGGAAGCGAGTGGCTGCGCCTTCTCAGGCGTTTTCCAGCAACTTGCGGTATTCGCCGGCGTCGAGCAGCGCGCCGGCCTCCTCCGGCGCGGTCAGCCTGACCTTGACCAGCCAGCCCTCGCCGTAGGGATCCTCGTTGACCTTCTCCGGGGTGTCTTCGAGCGCGTCGTTGACCTCGACGATCTCCCCCGAGAGCGGCGCGATCACGTCGGAGACCGCCTTCACCGACTCCACCTCCGCGTATGTAGCGTCTTTGTCGACGATGCCGCCGACCTCGGGGGGGTCATAGAAGACCACCTCGCCGAGGCTGTCCTGGGCGTACCAGGTGATCCCGAAGACAGCGTGGTCGTCCCCCTCCAGCCGCGCCCAGTCGTGCTGGTCGTGGTAGAGCAGGTCGTCGGGGTAGTTCGCGTCGGCCAACGTCACTTCTCCTTGCTGTAGAGGGGCTTGGAAGCTATCCGGGCGGGGCGGCGCTTGCCGCGCACGTCGATCTCGACCTCGGTGCCGGGCTCGGCCAGGTCGGTGCGCAGATAGGCCATGCCGATGCCGACCTCGAGCGAGGGAGAGAAGGTGCCGGAGGTGACGGCGCCGACCGGTTCCTCGCCCGCGAGAACCGCGTTGCCCTTGCGAGGGATTCCGGCACCCTCGATCTTGAAC
>DATDAQ010000161.1:0-15589 GCA_036525295.1 Solirubrobacterales bacterium
AGGGACATTTGCGGGATGAGCTATGAGGCCCCGCCCTCAGCAGCCTACGGACGGCGGAGACACCCCCCACCCCCGACGCCACCCGCGGAGAGACGAAGTCAAAGGCGTGAAACCCGCTCGGGGTTGGAAGCTTTTCTAGCCTGAGCCGTTCTCTAGGGCCGGAGTCGACTACCGAGACATGGACGCCGTCGCCGACGTGTAGACCGGGCCGCTGGCGGTCGCCGCAGTCAGGGGGACGGCGCCGCCTTTGCTCGAGGTGTAGGTGAACTGAGTCGTGGACTCCGCCGGGCCGCTCGACGCGATCGTCAGGGTGCCGCCCGTGATGGTCCCGCTGGTCGCTGTGACCGAGACCGTTTTGCCGCTGCCAAGGCCGCTTACCGTGTTGCCGGAGCTGTCGGTGATGCTCACGTTGGCTTTGAAGGTGCCCGAGCTCGACAGTTCGGTGCCGGTGCAGGTGAACAAGCAGGGCGAGCTGAGCGTGCCTTTGCTCACCGCTGCTTTCGTCCAGGCAATCCGCGCGGCCGGGCCCGGGCTGACCGTGATCGCGAGGCCGGAGCCGTTGGCGATCGAGCCGTCGGTGACGGTGATCGAGGTCGCCCCGGCTTTGACCAGGGTCATGGCGCCGTTTTTGCCGCTGGAGACGGTGGCGACGCCTTCCGTGAAGCTGATCGCCGTGGAAGAGCCGAAGTTGGTCGCGGTGCCCGAGGAGTTGGAGACGGTCGCGTGGGCGCCGGAGGGACTGTCTGCGACGGGGCCGAAGGTGAGGTTGTGAGCGCCGGTGTAGGAGGCGGCGGTGTTGCCCCCGGCGTCCTTGGCGGTGATCGTCAGGTTGTCGGCTTCGCCGGCTTTGGGGGTGGTGGTTACGGCGGCGAGCACGAATTTCGTGGCCGGCCCGGAGATACTCCAGCCCGTATTGCCACCCCCGTTGACGCTTTCGGCCGCCACGATCGGGGTACCGAGGTTGGTGCTGTCGGACACCGCCACGAAGCTGACTTCGGCCGTGCCGTCGCGGTCGATCAGCCACGGAGTGCCCGGGCTCGTCGAAACCAGGCTCAGCAGATTGCCGGCGTCTTTCCCTTTCAGATTGAGCGTGCCCTGGACGGTCTGGGTATCGCCGGCGCCGAACGTCAGTGTGTCGGCGGTGCTGACCACCTTGCTGAGGTTGTTGAAGGTTGTGCTGCCGGCGACGGTCTGGCCAGTGCCGACGAGCTCGACCGTCCCACCGTTGTGGATGAAGCTGCCGGAGTTGGTGAAGTCGCCGGCGAGCGACGCGGTGCCGCTCGGCGCCGTGAAGCTGCCGCCAGAGGCGATCGTGAACGTACCGGCGACGGCGAGCGAAGTGTAGGAGCCGAAGCCGTAGGACGCGTTGACAGTCAGGTCATTGGCAGCCAAGCCCGAGAACCCGGACAGTTTGCCGCCGCTCGCCAGGGTCAGCGTCCCCGTGGTCGTCAGGGTGCCGCTCCCGGACAGGGTCCCGTTCACGGAGATCGAGCCGCCGCTGCCGGCGCTGGGGTTGGTGCCGAGGGGGAAGCTGCAACTGCTGCCGACGGTCTTGGTGCCCGAGGTGTTGGAGAAGTCGACCAGGGCGAAGGTCGCGGTGCCGCAGGAAATAGCGGAGCTATGACCACCGTCGAAGAAGACGGTGGCGCCTTTGGAGTCGAACGTGGCCCCGGCGTTGACCGTGAAGTTGTTGGCGAAGCTGATCGATCCCGCTGCCGGCGTGTTGAACGTCGAGCCCGAGTTCAGCCTGAACTGGCCATCGAAGTCCGCCCCCGCCGGCACCGTCACGACCCCGCCGGTCTGGGTGTAGTTGCCGTTGACCGCGAAGGTGCTGTAGGAGCTGGCGTTCAGGGTCAGGCCCGCCATCGTCAGGCCACCCAGCGCGGTCAGGCCGCTGAAGCCGGAGAGGGTCGAGGTGCCGTTCAAGATGAGCGTCTGGGAAGCCGTCAGCGTGCCGCTGCCGGACAGCGTTCCGTTCAGCGTGACCGAGGCGCTGCTGTCTTTGCCCAGGGTCGGATCGTTGCCGAGCGGCAGTGCGCAGTCGCTGCCAACCGTCTTCTTGCCCGCCGTGTGCTCGAACCTGACGAGGTTGAAGGACTTGTTGGCGCAGGCGAGGGTGGCGCTTGCCGTACCGTCGAAGACCACGGCGCCGCCATTGGCTTTGAACGTGGCGCCCCCGGCGATCGTGAATTTGCTCCCGAACGACGCGGTCCCCGCCGGCGCGGTGAGGCTGCCGGTTGAGCTCAGCGCAAATGTCTTTTCGACCGCGAGGTCGGAGTAGCCGCCGAAGTCGTATGAGCCATCCACGGTGAGCGCTTCGGCCTCCAGGGCCGAGAAGCCGGAGACGGCGCCGCCGGCGCCGAGGGTGAGCGTTCCCGAGGTCGCCAGGGTGCCGGAGCCCGACAGGGCGCCGTTCAGCTTGATCGACCCGCTGGCGTCGGGATCGTTGCCGAGGGGAAGGCTGCAGCTGGCGCCAACGGTCTTCGTCCCGGTGGTGTGGGAGAAGACGACGCGATCGAAGACAGCCCCGCCACAGGTCAGGACACCGCCGGAGCCACCGAGCTCAATCGTCCCCCCATTGGCATCGAAGGTCGGGCTTCCGGAGATCTTCAGGGTCGAGCTGACGGACGTCGTTCCCGAGCTTGCCGTGAACGCCCCACCCGACAGGGTCAAGACCTTCAACGTGAGTGCTTGGCTGGCCGCGTCGAAGCTCCCCGACTTCTGCGTGAACGCCTTCGACACCGTGAGCGATCGTGCCAGGCCGATCGTGCCCGCATATCCGGGGTTGATGGCGATCGTGGCGATGGAACCGGCATAGCCGGGATCCACGGTCGAATTGCCTGGAGATTTAGCGCTGAACGTGGCCGTGTCCGCAGGGCCGGGGACGATGTCGCCGCTCCAGTTTCCGGCGCAGCTCCAGTCGGTGTCGAGACCGCAACCGCCATCCCACGCCCTGGAGGCGGCGTCCGCGCGGAACGGCAGGAGCAGCAGGACGAGGGCGAGCGCCAGGCAGGCGAGCGCCCATTTGCGGCAGGAATTTGCGACGGCAAATTGCAAAGCCGAAGGAGAGTATTCGTCTATCGGTCCAAACGACACACGAACATTCGTCCAGCAATCCCCCTATTCCCTAAAGGTCGCCTCACGGGGCCCAGCTGGGAGCTGGATATCTTGAGCGCATGAAGGATCTGCCGAAGCCGACACCCGGCCCCCTCTTCGTCTGGGTCAAGTGGCTCTCCTGGATCGAGCTGGCGGTCTTCGCCGGGCTGATCGCGTTCTGGCTGATCCCGGGATTCGACACCGAGACGATGCTGTTCGGTTGGGCCCATGGCCTCGGCTTCATCGTCCTCTGTCTCGTGATCTGGGTCGCCTGCGGTCGCCGCGAGGCGCCATACACACTGCTGGCGGCAACCCTCACCCCGGTGGGTCCGGTCGGCAGCGTGATCGGAATCGAGCTGATCGAACGCAAGGGCCGTTCCGAAGACTCGCGTGTGCGCCTGGCGGCGCCGGACCAAGCGGGGCAAGGACGCAGGGAGCCCGAATAGCAGCGCTATTCGGGCGACTGAGGACACCGCACCGCGCAGTGTCCGCCGCCGCCAGGCGTGCGCGGGAGTCTTCGGAACGACCCTGAGGGCTGGGGGATTGCGGATTCCCCGCAAAAAGTTGCGGAATCGCCGTAGACACCGCCTTACCGGCTTGACCGCGGGCATTCGGCGCGGTATAGGTACTCGTTGACTGTTTCTCTGAGCAGTCCCGTTTAGGGGAACGGCCGCGTCGGCATCCCTCCCTGGCTACCGACGCGCAGGTGCAGTGAGGGTCGCGCGGACCCCCCTGCCTCCCGCGGCCCTCCTGCATCTCATTTGCGGGGCGGAGCGGCAGCCCCTTTCAGACGAGACGAGTCAGTTTCTGAGGTTTCGAAGGACGGTCTGCAGGATGCCGCCGTTGCGGAAGTAGTTGACCTCGTTGGGGGTGTCGAGCCTCACGGTCGCATCGAACTCGATTGCCGGGCCGTCCTCTCGCCGGGCCGTCACCGTCACCGACTTCGCCTCGCCGTCCTCGAGATCGCCGACGTCGAAGGTCTCTGCGCCGGTGAGGCCGAGGGTCTCGGCGCTCTCGCCCGCAGGAAACTGGAGCGGCAGCACCCCCATCCCGATCAGGTTGGAGCGGTGGATGCGCTCGAAGCTCTCGGCGATCACGGCGCGGACGCCGAGCAGCTTGGTCCCCTTCGCCGCCCAGTCGCGGGAGGAGCCGGATCCGTACTCCTTGCCCGCCAGGACCGCCAGCGGCACGCCTTCGCTCGCGTAGGCCGTCGCCGCGTCGTAGATCGTCGTCTCCTCCCCCCCTGGAAAGCGCCGGGTGAAGCCGCCGGACCGCTCGACCAGCAGGTTGCGCAGGCGGATGTTGGCGAAGGTGCCGCGGATCATCACCTCGTGGTTTCCGCGTCGTGAGCCGTAGGAGTTGAAGTCGCCCGGCTCGACCCCGTGTTCCATCAGCCACGCCCCCGCAGGGCTTTCCTTCTTGATCGCACCCGCCGGGGAGATGTGGTCCGTGGTGATCGAGTCGCCGAGCAGGGCGAGCACCCGGGCGCCCCGGATCGGCTCGACGCCCGGCGCCTCGGCCGGCATGCCCACGAAGAAAGAGGGCCGGCGCACGTATGTGGAGTCGGGCCAGGTGTAGCGGTCGCCCTCGGGAACCTCGACCGCCTTCCAGTTCTCGTCGCCGGAGAGCACTCCGCCGTAGTTGCGGGTGAACATCTCCGAGGCGATCGAGCGGCCGACGAGATCCTTCACCTCGGCCGCATCCGGCCAGACGTCACGCAGGTACACCGGCTCGCCGTCGCTGTCCTCGCCCAGCGGCTCAGCGGTCAGATCGAGATCCATCCGGCCGGCCAGCGCGTAGGCGACGACCAGAGGCGGGCTGGCGAGATAGTTCGCCTTCACGTCCTGGTTGATCCGTCCCTCGAAGTTGCGGTTGCCTGAAAGGACCGCGCAGACGGCCAGGTCCTTCTCCTCGACCGCCGCCGAGATCTCCTCCGGCAGCGGGCCCGAGTTGCCGATGCAGGTGGTGCAGCCGTAGCCGACCAGGTTGAACTGCAGCTCGTCCAGGTACTTCGTCAGCCCCGCCTTCTCCAGGTAATCGGTGACGACTGTCGAGCCGGGGGCCAGCGAGGTCTTGACCCAGGGCTTGCGTGTCAGGCCCCGTTCGACCGCGTTGCGGGCGAGCAGGCCAGCGCCGATCATCACGCTCGGGTTGGAGGTGTTGGTGCAGCTGGTTATCGCCGCGATCACGACGCGGCCGTGGTCGAGCTCGAAGCTCGTGCCGTCCTCCAGCGTCACCTCGATCGCGTCCTCGCTCGTGCGCGGCGCCAGCGCCGTCGCGTGGGTGACCGCGGGCCGCGGCCGGCCGCTCTCGTCGTCGTGGTCCTCGGCAGGCGGGTCGGATGCGGGGAAGGACTCCTCGCCGGCCTCGTCGATGCCGTCGCCCATCTGCGCCGCCGCCTCGGCGTCGAACTCCTCCATCGCCTCGAGGAAGGCGTCCTTGGCGTCGACCAGAGGCACCCGGTCTTGCGGCCGCTTCGGTCCGGCGATGCTCGGCACGACATCGCCGAGGTCGAGCTCGAGCAGGTCGGAGAAGGCCGGGTCGGGCGATCCCGGCTCGAAGTACATGCCCTGCTCGCGAGCGTAGGCGTCGACCAGCTCGAGCGTCTCGGTGGGACGACCGGTCAGCTCCAGGTAGCGCAGCGTCTCGGCGTCGACCGGGAAGATCGCGCAGGTCGAGCCGAACTCCGGCGACATGTTGCCGATCGTCGCCCGGTCGGCCAGCCCCAGGGTCGCCAGGCCCGGCCCGAAGAACTCGACGAACTTGGAGACGACGCCGCGCTCGCGCAGCATCTCGGTGACGGTGAGCACTAGGTCGGTGGCGGTGGCCCCCTCGGGCAGCTCACCGCCGAGCTTGAAGCCGACCACCTGTGGCAGCAGCATCGAGATCGGCTGGCCCAGCATCGCCGCCTCGGCCTCGATCCCGCCGACCCCCCAGCCCAGCACGCCGAGCCCGTTGACCATCGTCGTGTGGGAGTCGGTGCCGACCAGCGTGTCCGGGTAGGCCTGCAGAACGCCGCCGCGCTCGCGGCTGTAGACCACCTGGGCGATGTGCTCGAGGTTGACCTGGTGGCAGATGCCGGTCGCCGGCGGCACGACGCTGAAGTTGTCGAAGGCCTCCCGCCCCCACTTGAGGAAGGAGTAGCGCTCGCGGTTGCGCGCGAACTCGTGCTCGGCGTTGACGGCGAAGGCGCGCTCGTTGCCGAAAGCGTCGACCTGGACCGAGTGGTCGATCACCAGGTCGACGTCGACCAGCGGGTTAATCGCCTCCGGGTCGCCGCCGATCTCCGCCATCGCGTCGCGCATCGCCGCCAGGTCGACGACGGCCGGGACCCCGGTGAAGTCCTGCATCAAGACCCGGGCGGGCTGGAAGGGAATCTCCACGCTGGGCTCGGCTTTTGCCTCCCAGCCGGCGATCGCCTCGATCGCCTCCCTCGTGACCGCGACCCCATCCTCCAACCGCAACACGTTCTCCAGCAGCACCTTGAGCGAGTAGGGCAGCCGGCCTGCGTCGAAGCGATCCGTCAGCGCGTCGAGCCGGAAGATCTCGTAGGAGCGACCGCCGACCTCGAGAACGGACCTGGCGCCAAAGGAGTCGGAAGAACTCATATCTCCATCCTAGGAGGGCGGCGCTCCCAACCGCGTCGCCAGGCGGATGGGACTTGTTTGCGTCGATTGCCGGCCCTGGGGTAGAGGAGTTCAGCGGAAGCTCCAGTGACCGAAGGAGAATCGAGATGGGCAAGCTGATCGCGACCACGCAGGCCACCGTCGACGGCGTCATTGACCCGGTCGGCGAGTGGGTGCAGGCGGACGGAGACCACGGCGACTACTCGTTCGAGCGGCAGGCGAGATCCAGCGGGCTGGTGCTGGGCCGCAAGACCTACGAGGGGCTGGCGGGATACTGGCCGAGCCAGTCGGGCAAATGGGCGGACATGGTCAACTCGATGCCGAAGTACGTCGGGTCCAACACCCTGTCCGGCGATCTCGAGTGGAACGCGGCCCTGCTCGAGGGGGACCTCGAGGACTCGATCCCGAAGCTGAAGGGCGAGGTCGACGGCGATCTGTTCATGCACGGGAGCGGCGAGTTCGCGTATACCCTCGCCGAGAAGGGCCTGGTCGACGAGTACGAGGTCTACCTGAACCCGGTCGTCTGGGGTGAGGGAAACGTCCACGTGCTCGGCGACAGGGGAACCATCCGGATGGAGCTCGACGATGTGAAGCGGTTCGACTCCGGAGTGGTTCTCCTCACCTACCTCCCGGCGCCTTGAGAGGAGAGACGATGCCCAAGGTCACGGCAAACATGATGATCACGCTCGACGGCTACGCGGCCGGCGAGGGACAGAGCCTGGAGCGCCCGTTCGGGGACATCGACACCGGCCGCCTGGAGGCCTGGAGGTTCGATCACGCGGAGGAAAACGCCGAGGAGATCGCGGCGATCGCCACCGCCGGCGCCTACGTGATGGGGCGCAACATGTTCGGTCCCGACCGCGGCGAGTGGGACCTCGAGTGGCAGGGCTGGTGGGGCCCCAACCCGCCCTACCACGCACCGACGTTCGTCCTCTGCCACCGCCCGCGCCCCAGCGTCGAGATGGAGGGCGGCACCGTCTTTCACTTCGTCACCGACGGGATCGACGCGGCGCTCGAGCGGGCTCGCGAGGCCGCGGGCGAGAAGGGCGTCTCGATCGCCGGCGGCCCCGGCACCCTCAACCAGTACCTCGCCGCTGGACACGTCGACGAGCTGCGGCTCCACGTGGCGCCGTTCGTAGCGGGTGGCGGAGAGGCGCTGTTCGCGGGCGCCGGGGGGCTGGAGCTGACGCCGGTTAGCAGCCGCGCCACGCCCCACGTCACCCACCTCATCTACCGCCGCCGCTGAGGAGCGAGGGCGCAACCCGGCCGGCTACTGCTTTTCGATGTCCTTGCCGGGGCCGCCGATCAGCTTGTCGCTCCCACTGCCGCCCTTCAAGATGTCGCGGCCGGGGCCGCCGATCAGCTTGTCCGCCTCAGAGCCGCCGCGGAGAATGTCGTTTCCGCGCCCGCCGTCGATCTTGTCGCTCTCCGCGCCGCCACTCAGCCTGTCGTCGAGGTTGCCGCCGGTGATGGAGTCGAAGTCGAGCCCACCGTCGAAGACGTTGATGTGACCCGGGGCCCCGATGAACTTGTCGCTGGAGTATTCGGTCGGGTCGCTTGCCGTGGCGATGGCGTGGATCTCGATCGGCCCCTGGCCGCCACCGAGGTCATCGGGCAGCTGCGAGAAGTCGTAGAGGGTGGACACGGACGAAGAAGCCTCGATCCGCCTCAGGTCCCGGCAGTAGACAGGACCGTTGTCGACGAAAGCGCCGCTGACGGTGATCTCGCCGTCGCTCGCGCAGCGAGGGACGATTTTCCCCTCGCCGCCATCGATCGTGAGCACACCGTTGGCGAAGGTGCCAAAGGCGTCCGCCCTCGCCGGCATGAGCACCACGAAAGCCATCGCAAGCGTCGCGCCGACCAGCGCCCAGCCGGCTGATCCGCCGAACCGAAGCCGAAGCGCTGCCATCGTTGCCACGAACCGGAGTTTAGATCGTCTCGACAAGGGGAGGAGCCCTCGTAGCATCTAGTGCTACACTTGTGCACATGGCTCGAGACGTTTCGATCCGCGAGCTTCGCAATTCGACTTCAAACGTTGTGGCGGAGTTGGAAGCGGGCGAGCGCCTGACGCTCACCGTCAATCGCCGGCCGGTCGCCGACATCCTTCCGCACATTGAGAAGCGCGATCCGTGGGTTCCCTCCTCCGAGCTTCGGCGGATCGTGCACGAAGCGTCCGCCGATCCTGGCCTGCTCGACGATCTCGACTACGTCCGCGGCGCAGAGCTCGACGATTGAGCAAAGCAGTCGCCGACACCTCGATCTTCATCGCCCAGGAGACCGGTCGCGAACTCGGAGAGCTTCCCGAGAAGATCGCTGTCTCGGTCATCACCGTCGCGGAGCTGGAGCTGGGGGTGCTGCGCGCCACCGATTCAGAGGGCCCGTGCTCGCCGCCTCTCCACCCTCTCCCGAGTGCAATCGACCTACCCTCTCCTGCCGATCGGCCCCGAGGTCGCGAGCTGCTTCGCCCGCATCGCGGCAGCCGAGCGTTCTCGCGGCCGCCGCCTTCGCCGCCACGACACTTGGATCGCCGCGACGGCAATGAAACACGGAGCCGCGGTTCTCACCCAAGACTCCGATTTTTCTAGCTTCGACGAAGTGGCGGTTGTGCGAGTTTGATCCGGCCTCCAGCGGGGGCAGGATTCGAACCTGCGACCTTCGGGTTATGAGCCCGGCGATCTGAGTACGCGCCCGCGCAGAGGCGCCGCGCCCCACTCTTCGCTTAGCGCTTGTCGGTCTGGCCGGAGGCGACATTGGCGGCGGCCTTCTGGCCGGCCTCGCCGCTGGCTACCTTGACCGAGATGCCGGGACTGGCAAGGGCGAAGTGTGCGAGCAGGCGCTGCTGGACCGGGGCCACGGAGATCTCGACCTTGTTGCGCTCGATGGCCTTGACGACGGCTGCCGCAACCTGCTGAGGCGTTCCAGTCCCCAAGCCCGGGATCGGGGCGGCACCCGAGTCGGCGTACATCCCCGCTTCGCGGATCGTGCCCGGCGAGACGATGGAGACGCCTATGCCCAGCGGGTCGAGGTCCGCGCGCAGGCCCAGGGCGAAGCCGCGCAGGCCGAACTTGGTCGCGTTGTAGACGGAGGAGAGCGGGGTCGCGGACTTGCCCGAGAGCGAGGAGATGAAGACCATGTGGCCCTTGCCCTTCTCGACCATGCGCGCCTCCAGCGCCCGAGCCAGCATCATCGGCGCCTCGAGGTTCACGCGCAGGGTTCCGAGCAGCTTCTCGCTGCTGTAGTCGGGCAGGCGGCCGGTGCCGGGAAGGCCCGCGTTGGCGATCAGGATGTCGACGTCTCCCGCCTCTGCTGCGAGCTTCTCCGCCGCCCCGGCCTCCGCCAGGTCCGAAGGCAAGACGAGATGACCGTCGCCCGGCAGCTCGGCCGCCAGGGCCTCCAGCGCCTCGGCCTTACGGCCGCTCAGCAGAAGCGTCGCGCCCCGGGCGGCAAGCGCCTGGGCGATCGCCCGGCCGAGTCCCCCGGTTGCCCCCGTCAGCAGCGCTCTAGTGCCGGCAAGTTCCATCCCAGCGCGCAAGCTAGCACCCCAAACGTCGAAGGAAGGAGGCGGGCTAAGTGCGAAAGACCACAAAATGTTTGTTTTCCATGAGCAAACCGCCGGGCGATCGTCTACACTGCCGCCGTTCCGAATAACCGAAACGCCGAGTCCCGTGCGCTGGAGGCGCCACGGGAGCGGGGGAACCACGTTTTCGGGGCTAACTCGCCTAGTTCAGGCGGGGGCGCAGGCTCCTATAGCGCCAGCCCGACAGCTAACCCCGTAGGCCGACGAAGGAGATCGGTTTGCGCAACAACAGGCATAGATTCAAGCTGGGCATTGCTACAGGGCTGGCGCTTTCGGCCCTCGCCCTGACCCCGGGAGCCGCATCGGCCGGTTGCGGCGGCGGCGGGGTCTCATCGGCGGAAGTGGACATCTGCACCCCCACCGCCAAAGGCCGGCTACTCGACAACGGGATGCTCGTCCCACCCAAGTCCGCTCCCCCGAAGGTCAAGGCCGTGATCGCCGCGGCCAACAAGATCCGCACCAAGCCCTATGTCTTCGGCGGCGGCCACGCCCGCTGGTGGGACAGGGGGTACGACTGCTCCGGCTCGGTCAGCTACGCGCTGCACGGCGGCAACTTCCTCGAAAGCCCGCTGCCGTCTGGCCCGATGGCAAATCTGGGTCTGCCCGGCGAAGGCCGCTGGATCACGGTCTACTCCAACCCCGGCCACGCCTACGCGGTGATAGCCGGCTTCCGCTGGGACACCTCCGGCAACACCGACGGGTCCACCGGGCCGAGCTGGCACGAAGACCTGCGTACCTCCGCCGGCTTCACGGCCCGCCACCCCGCCGGCTACTGAGCCTCAGGCAGGGCAGTGCTCCGCCCCGGCCAACCGGCCGGGGCGAGATTGTCCTTGCTTTCCTCAACTGCTCGGATAACGTTTTCGTGTAACTGCTACACCCGACATCCGCTTGGCCGACCTCACCAAGCACTACGGCGAGGTGGTGGCGGTTGCGGGAATTAGCCTCGAGATCGAGGCTGGCGAGTTCTTCACGATGCTCGGTCCCTCGGGCTCGGGGAAGACGACGACGCTGCGGATGATCGCCGGATTCGAGGACCCGAGCGGTGGCACGGTCGAGCTTGCGGGCGAGGACGTGAGTCGCGTGCCGCCATACGACCGCGCGGTCAACACGGTCTTCCAGGACTACGCCCTCTTCCCCCACATGACGGTGGGCGAGAACGTCGCCTACGGGCTGCGCGTCGCCAAGGTCGCGAAGGACGAGCGCGCCCGCCGCGGCGAAGAGGCCCTGGAGATGGTGCGCCTGCCGAGCTACGCCGACCGCAAGCCGGCTGAGCTCTCCGGCGGGCAGCGTCAGCGCGTCGCCCTGGCACGGGCGATCGTCAACCGGCCCAGGGTGCTCCTCCTCGACGAGCCGCTCGGCGCCCTCGACCTGAAGCTGCGCGAGCAGATGCAGGTCGAGCTGAAGGCGATTCAGGGCGAGGTCGGGATCACCTTCGTCTACGTCACCCACGACCAGGACGAGGCGCTGACTATGAGCGACCGCATCGCCGTCTTCAACCAAGGCAGGATCGAGCAGGTCAGCCCTCCGGTCGAGCTCTACGAGCACCCCGCCACCGAGTTCGTCGCCGGCTTCGTCGGCGTCTCCAACCTGCTCGAGCGCGACGGCTCGCGCTTCACGATCCGCCCGGAGAAGATCCAGCTGGTCGACCCCGCCGCGACCGCCAACGGCCTGCGCACCGAGCGCGGCCGCATCGCCGACATCGCCTACGCGGGGATGGTGACGCGGTACACGATCACCCTCGAGGCAGGCGGAGAACTTCAACTCGTACGACAGAACGTGGAAGGCACATCGCTCGATGCTGCCTCCGAGCAGGGGAGGGAGGTAATCGTCGGCTGGCGCCCGGAGCACACGGTCGCCGTCCGTGGCAGTTCCACAACAGAGGAGGAATCACCGTGAGAACGAAAGACGCACACCCAGCACGGATGGCATGGCTGATCGTCGCAGGACTGCTGGCCTTCATGCTCCTGCTCGCCGGCTGCGGCTCCAGCGATGACAACGGCGGCACCGAGGGCGCCGAACTGCAGAAGGTCGGCAAAGGCGAGGGGGCACTCAGCCTGATCAACTGGGCCGGCTACGTCGAACCGGAATGGACCAAGCCGTTCGAACAGAAGACCGGCTGCAAGGTCAGCTCCAAGGTGGCCGGCACCTCCGACGAAATGGTGCAGCTGATGCGGACCGGCGAATACGACGGAGTCTCCGCATCGGGCAACGCCACCGCCCGGCTGGTCGAAGGCAACGACGTCGACCCGGTCAACGTCAGCCTCGTCCCGAACTACGAGACCGTCTTCTCTGACCTCAAGAACCAGCCCTACAACACCTTCGACGGCCAGCCATACGGCATACCCCATGGCCGCGGAGCAAACCTGCTGATGTGGAACAGCGACTCGGTGCAGCCCGAACCGAAGTCCTGGAACGTCACGCTCGACCCCGAAGTCGCCTCCAAGTACAAGGGCAAGATCAGCCAGTACGACGACCCGATGTCGATCGCCGAAGCGGCTCTCTACCTGAAGATGCACAACCCCGACCTCGGGATCGAAGATCCCTACGAGCTGAACGACGAACAGTTCGAAGCGGCCGTGCAGCTGATGAAAGAACAGCGGCCCCTGGTCGGCGAATACTGGGGGGAAGCCGAAAAGCAGATCTCCTCCTTTGCCAGCGGCGACATTCAGGTCGGGACGACGTGGCAGTACCAGTACTTCTTGCTGAAAGAAGAAGGCGAGCCGGTGGCGGCCAGCCCGGCAAGCCAGGGCTTCCTCCCCGAAGAGGGCGCGACGGGATGGTCCGACACCTGGATGATCAGCTCCGAAGCCGAACATCCGAACTGCATGTACATGTGGATGGACTGGATCATCGAACCGGAGGCGAACGCCCAGGTGGCTGAATACTTCGGCGAGGCGCCGGCGCAGGAACTGGCCTGCGAGAAAACCGCCAACCCGAACTTCTGCGCTGAATACCACGCGGAAGAACCCAATTTCTGGAAACGCGTCTACTACTGGGAAACCCCGCTCGCCGACTGCGGCAACGGGTCCGAAGACTGCAAGGACTACAACGACTGGGTCCAGGCCTGGACCTCGATCAAGGGTTGAGCCGCAGGCTCTCCAACCTGTTTCACGGGCGTCCCCGCCTACAGGCGGGGACGCTCTTGGCGGGCCCCGTCGGCTGGCTGGTCGTCGGCTACCTCGGCTCGCTCGCGCTGCTCCTTATCGCCTCGCTGTGGTCGGTCAACGCCGTCAGCGGCGAGCTCGTGAAAAGCCTCAGCTTCGAAAACTTCGAAACCCTCTTCGACGAACCGGTGTACCGGACGATCGTCGGCCGCACCGTGCTGATCGCCGCGCTGGTGACGCTCACCGACGCGGTGCTCGCCTTCCCGATCGCCTTCTACATGGCGAAGGTCGCGAGCCGCCGGGCCAAGGCGGCCCTCGTCGTCGCCGTACTGATCCCACTCTGGTCGAGCTACCTGGTCAAGGTCCTCTCCTGGCGCAACATGCTCGGCGGCGACGGCCTGATCGACTGGGCTCTCGAGCCGCTCGGCCTCAGCGGGCCCGGCTACGGCAACGTCGCCGTCTGGCTGGTGATGACCTATCTCTGGCTGCCGTACATGATCCTGCCGATCTTCGCAGGGCTGGAGCGCATCCCCGACTCGCTGATCAGCGCCTCCGAGGATCTTGGCGCCAAATCCTTCACCACCTTCCGGCGGGTGATCCTGCCGCTCTCCTTCCCCGCCGTCGTCGCCGGCTCGATCTTCACCTTCGCCCTCACCCTCGGCGACTACATCACGCCACGCCTGGTCTCCAATAACCAGTTCATCGGCAACGTCGTCTTCAACAACATCTCCAACAACCTGCCCTTCGCCGCGGCCCTGGCGCTGGTGCCGATCGTGGTGATGGTCGGCTACCTGCTCGTCGCCCGAAAGCTCGGCGCCTTCGAGCACGTATAGGAGAACGGTGAGACTCTCGAGACGATCCACGATCCTCCTCCGCGTCGCCGTCGGCGCGGGGCTCGCATTCATCTACATCCCGCTGATCGTCCTTGGGATCTACGCCTTCAACTCGAGCAAGATCCTCGAATGGCCGCCGCCCGGCTTCACCTTCGAGTGGTTCCCGAAGGCGATCGAAAGCACGGCGCGCGACGCCTTCTGGACCTCGATCAAGGTCGGGCTCGCCGCCACCGCGATCGCCCTGGTGCTGGGGACGCTCGCCTCGCTGGCCGTCGCCCGGCACCGCTTCTTCGGCCGCGAGACGATCTCCTTCCTGGTCATCCTGCCGATCGCCCTACCGGGGATCGTGACCGGGGTGGCGCTCAACAACACCTTCACCCAGGTGCTCGGCATCGACCTCTCTTTGTTCACCGTGATCGTCGCCCACGCCACCTTCTGCATAGTCGTCGTCTACAACAACTCGATCGCGCGCCTGCGCAGGATGTCCTCCTCCTTCGAGGAGGCCTCAGCCGACCTCGGCGCCAACACCTGGCAGACCTTCCGCCACGTCACGCTCCCCAACATGCGTTCGGCGCTGGGCGCCGGCGGCCTGCTCGCCTTCGGCCTCTCCTTCGACGAGATCATCGTCACCACGTTCACGATCGGGGCCGGAGAAGAAACCCTCCCCTACTGGATCTTCAGCAACCTCTTCCGCGCCCAGGAGCGCCCGATCGTCAACGCCGTCGCCGTGATCGTCGTGCTGATCTCGATCGTCCCCGTCTACCTCGCTTACCGCCTCACCGGCGAAGAGGACGGGGTGACCGCCGCCCGCGGTGGTGGGAGAGGCAGGATCGGGGGCGGCGGCGTCGAGACCGAGGCCACCGCGGTGCCGTGAGAACTAAGGGATAGGCCCTAAAGCGGGATGTTGCCGTGCTTGCGCTTCGGCTGGGCGACGCGCTTGGTCTGCAGCATGCGCAGCGCCCTGATCAGCTTCGGGCGGGTCTGACGGGGCTCGATCACGTCGTCGATGTAGCCGCGCTCGGCCGCCGAGTAGGGGTTGGCGAAGTGGGCTTTGGAGTCGTCGATCAGATTCTGGCGGCGCTCGTCGGGCGTCGGCGAGGAGCCGATGTCCTTGCGGTAGATGATGTTTACCGCGCCCTCGGGGCCCATCACGGCGACCTCGGCGGTGGGCCAGGCGACGTTGAAGTCGGCCAGCATGTGCTTCGAGTTCATCACGTCGTAGGCGCCGCCGTAGGCCTTGCGGGTGACGACGGTGAGCTTCGGCACGGTCGCCTCGGTGAAGGCGTAGAGCAGCTTGGCGCCGTGGCGGATGATCCCGTTCCACTCCTGGTCGGTGCCGGGCAGGAAGCCGGG
>DATDAQ010000162.1:0-23109 GCA_036525295.1 Solirubrobacterales bacterium
CCCAAAACACTCAAGCGAGGCTCCTGCCGAGCGTTTTGGGGAGGGGCCCTGGCGTCCCTCTAAGAAGCGCACCGCTTCGCGTAGGCTCGCAGGCCCCATGGACCTCTCGGCGATCTTCCTCGGCACCGGCAGCTCGGTCCCCTCGGCGCGGCGCTCGACGGCGAGCGTGATGCTCGTCCGAGGCGGCAGGCGGATGATGTTCGACTGTGGGGAAGGGACACAGCGCCAGCTGCAGCGATCGGTCGGGCTGGCCCAGGTCGACGAGATCTTCCTCACCCACTTCCACGCCGATCACATCCTCGGCTTGCCGGGGCTGCTGAAGACCTACGACCTGACCGCCCGCGAGGAGCCGTTGACGATCTACGGGCCCCGTGGGCTGTACGACCTCTTCAAGATCCTGGGGAGGCTGGTCGGGCGTACCGACTACGACCTCGAGCTGGTCGAAATGGACCCGGGCGATGCCGTTCCGCATGATGGCGCCAGGGTCGAGGCCTTTGCCGTCGAGCACAGCGTGCGGGCGAACGGGTACGTCCTGATCGAGGAGGAACGGCCCGGGCGCTTCGACCCGGAGGCCGCCAAGCGCCTCGGGGTCCGGGAAGGCCCTGCCTTCGCGGCTCTGCAGCGCGGCGAGGAGGTGGAGGGTGGAGCGGGCGCCGTCCGCCCCGAGGACGTGATGGGGGAGCGGCGCCTCGGCCGTACGGTCACCATCACCGGCGACACGGCTCCCTGTCACTCGACGGTCTCGGCCGCGGCCGACGCGGACCTCCTGGTCCATGACGCCAGCTTCTCCGAGGAGGAGGTCCAGCGGGCCGCCGACACCGGCCACTCGACCGTCGGCCAGGCCGCCGCCGTGGCCCGCGAGGCCCACGTGAAGATGCTCGCCCTGGTCCACATCTCCTCGCGCTACCACGTCGGCAAGATCCTCGAGGAGGCCAGAGAGGTCTTCGAGCCGGCCCTGGCCCCCCGAGATTTCGACGTCATAGAGATCCCCTTCCCCGAGCGCGGGGAGCCGGAGCTAGTGCCGAACGGGGCTCGAAGCCAGGGTAATGCGGAGCCGGAAACTGCGGAATAGCTCAGGCGCCATCTCGTGGCGCTGCTACTCTGGCCCCGTCCTTTAACCCGGTCCCGCGAGGCCAGGAAGGAGCAAACCGAGTGAGCGACAAGGTCGTGCTGACGCGCGACGATTTGCGGCGAACCCTGCAGCGGATCGCCCACGAGATCGCTGAGAAGAACCCAGGCCCCGGGGAGTTGGCGATCGTCGGGATCCACACACGGGGCGCGCTCCTGGCTCGCAGGCTCAACGCGTTGCTTGCCGAGCTGACCAGTTCAGAGGCGCCGCTCGGCGACGTCGACATCTCCTTCTACCGCGATGACGTCGGCGCGAAGCCGCGCGCCGGCCAGCCCGTCGTCCACGCCTCCCACATCGACTTCGACCTGACGGGCAAGACGGTGGTGCTGGTCGACGACGTGCTCTTCACCGGCCGCACCGTGCGTGCCGCGATCGACGCGCTCTTCGACTATGGGCGTCCCGAGCGGATCCAGCTCGCCGTGCTCTGCGACCGCGGCCACCGCGAGCTGCCGATCCGGCCCGACTACGTTGGCAAGAACCTGCCGACCGCGCGCGAGGAGCGGGTCAACGTTTGTCTCGACGAGGTCGACGGCTCCGACGAGGTGACGATCTCCGAGCCGGTGGAGGTGACGGCATGAAGCACCTGCTCTCGATCGAGCAACTCTCCAAGACGGAGATCGAGGCGATCCTCGACCGCGCCGAGAGCTTCGCCGAGGTCGGTCGGCGCGACATCAAGAAGGTGCCGACCCTGCGTGGCCGCACCGTCGTCACCCTCTTCTACGAGTCGAGCACGCGAACCAGCTCCTCTTTCGAGCTCGCGGCGAAGCGCCTCTCCGCCGATCTGGTCTCGGTCAAGGCGGCGGGCTCTTCGGTAGACAAGGGCGAGTCGCTGAAGGACACGGTCGCCACGCTGTCCGCCTACGAACCGGCGGCGATCGTGATCCGCCACCCGCATGCCGGCGCCGCCCAGCTGGTCGCCGAGTGGGCCGACGCCGCCGTGGTCAACGCCGGCGACGGCAAGCACGAGCATCCGAGCCAGGCCCTACTCGACGTCTACACGCTGCGCCGCCGGCTCGACTCCCTGGAGGGAAAGCGGATCTGGATCGTCGGCGACGTCCTGCACAGCCGTGTCGCCCGTTCCAACCTGATCGCCTTCAGGGCGATGGGTGCCGAGCTGACCGTGTGTGGCCCGCCGGCGCTGATCCCGCGTGGGCTCGAGGAGCTCGGCTGTGAGGTGGAGCACTCGCTGGACCGGCTCGGAGAGGCCGACGTCGTCTACGCCCTGCGCCTCCAGCGCGAGCGCATGGCGGAGAGCTTCGTCCCCTCGCTTCGCGAGTACGCCGCCCACTTCCAGATCGACTCGCGCCGGCTCGGGCGGCGGCAGCTGCTGATGCATCCCGGGCCGGTCAACCGCGGCGTCGAGCTCTCCGGCGAGGTGATCGACTCGCCGCAGTCGCTGATCGCCGAGCAGGTCGCCTCTGGCCTCGTGGTGCGGATGGCGATCCTCTACGAGCTGCTCGCCGCCGGCGACGACGAGTCGGCACCGGCGGCCGGCAACGGCGCCGGGCGGCCCACCGCGATCGGGCAACCGGCATGAGCGCAGGTCAGCTCGAGATGCGCTCTGGGGAGAGCGCCGACCTGGTCCTGCGCGGGGCCGCCGTGCTCGACCCTGTCGCCGGAATCGAGGGCAACCACGACGTCGTGATCCGCGACGGCTCGATAGCCGAGCTGGCGGCACCCGGATCCGCCGACGCGCCGGGCCTGGAGGAGATCGACGCGACCGGCCTGCATGCCTTCCCCGCCTTCTTCGACCCTCACGTCCACCTGCGCACCCCGGGCCAGGAGCACAAGGAGGACATCGAGACGGGGAGCCGCTCGGCTGCCGCGGGTGGCTATTGCGGCGTGCTCGCGATGGCGAACACCGATCCGCCAGTCTCCACCCCGGCCGACGTCGAGGCGCTGCGCGAGGATGCCCGCTCGTCCGCCTCGGTCAGGGTCGGCTTCCTCGCCACGGTCACCGCCGGAATGCAGGGCGAGGAGCTGACCGAGATGGCTTCCCTGCGCGACGCCGGAGCGGTCGGCTTCAGCGACGACGGGCTTCCGGTCCGCAGCGCGCTCGTGCTGCGGCGCGCGCTCCAGTACCAGCGGCTCTGCGGCGGCACGATCGCGCTACACGAGGAGGACCCGGAGCTCTCGGGCAGTGGCGTGATGCACGAGGGGCCCGTCTCCGCGGTCCTCGGCCTCGATGGCATCCCCTCGGTCTCGGAGTCGACGGCGATCGCCCGCGACGCCGCGCTTGCCGGCTACGAGGGCGGGCGGATCCACGTCCAGCACCTCTCGGCGGCCGAGTCGGTCGAGGTCGTGCGCGGGGCCAAGGAGGCCGGCGTGCGGATCAGCTGCGAGGCCTCGCCGCACCACCTCTGCCTCACTGACGAGGAGGTGCGAAGCCTCGATCCGCACCGTTTCAAGATGAACCCGCCGCTGCGCTCGGAGGCCGACCGTCAGGCGCTGATCGAGGGCCTGCGCGACGGGACGATCGACTGCGTCGCCACCGACCACGCCCCGCACGCAGCGGAGGAAAAGGAGGTCCCCTTCGAGCAGGCGGCGATGGGGGTGACCGGCCTGGAGACGGCCTTCGCCGCCCTGCACACCGAGCTCGTGCTCCCCGGCGTGCTCGACCTCGGCCTCGTGATCGAGCGGATGTCAGCCGGCGCCGCCCCGTTCGACGTCGAGCGTTCCTCTCTTGCCCCCGGGAGCGAGGCGAACATCGCCCTCTGCGACCTCTCGGCTGAGTGGACGGTGGGGGAGAACGGCTACGAGAGCCGCTCCTCGAACTCCTGGTGCGCCGGCCGCAGGCTCACCGGCCAGGTCGTCCTGACGCTCGCCGGCGGCCAGGTCGCCTTCCGGCTGCGCTCCTTCAGCGTGGGAGTCGCGGCATGAGGGCCGAAGCATCTCTGACCTTGATCGGCCCTCATGCCGCGACGAACCAATTGTGCGGGGTCGCCGCATGACCGATGGCTTCCTGCTGCTCGAGGACGGGGCGCGCTTCGACGGGGTCCCCTGCGGGCACACTGAGCCGGTCACCGGCGAGGTCGTCTTCAACACCGCGATGACCGGCTACCAGGAGTCCGTCACCGACCCCTCCTATGCCGGCCAGATCATCGTCTTCACCTACCCGTTGGTCGGCAACTACGGCGTCTCGGCCGCGGCGATGGAGTCCGACCGCATCCACGCCCGCGGGGTGGTCATGCGCGACCCCAAGAACGGCGAGGACGTCGCCACCGCCGAGGGCGGCTGGCTCGACTGGCTCGCCGACTGCGGGGTGCCCGGGATCGGTGGCGTCGACACCCGGGCGGTGGTCCGCCACATTCGCGATCGCGGCGCGATGCGCGGCGGGATCTTCCCAGTGGGCACCTCGGAGTCGGAGGCGCGCGAGCGCGTCGTCGCCGAGCCCTCGATGGACGGCGCCGACCTCGCCCGCACCGTGACCCCGCCCGAACCGGTCCACTTCGAGGGCATCGGCCCGCACGTCGTCGGCATCGACACCGGCGTCAAGCTCAACATCGTCCGGCAGCTGCGCGAGCGGGGCTGCCGGGTGACGCTGCTTCCCTGCACCTCCTCAGCCGAGGAGGTGCTCGGCGAGGATCCCGACGTCGTCTTCCTCGCCAACGGCCCCGGCGACCCAGCGGCCCTCGGCTACGTCGCCGACACCGTTCGCGATCTGATCGGCAAGCGGCCGCTCTTCGGCATCTGCCTGGGCCACCAGCTGCTCTGCCGCGCGGTCGGCCTGGAGACCTACAAGCTGCCCTTCGGTCACCGTGGAGCCAATCACCCGGTCAAGGAGCTGGCGACGGGAAGGATCGACATCACCTCCCAGAACCACGGCTTCGCCGTGCTGGGACCCGGCGGCGAGCCGCGGATCGAGGCCGACGAGCCGGTTCGCTGGGAGACCGACTTCGGCGTCGCCGAGCTCTCTCACCTCAACCTCTACGACCGCACGGTCGAGGGCCTCGTCCTCAGGGACGTCTCCGCGGCGACTGTCCAGTACCACCCCGAGGCAGGGCCCGGCCCGCACGATGCCCGCCATCTCTTCGACTCCTTCCTGGAGCTTGCCCATGCCTAGGCGCGACGACATCGAGAAGATCCTCCTGATCGGCTCAGGGCCGATCGTGATCGGCCAGGCCGCCGAGTTCGACTACTCGGGCGTGCAGGCCTGCAAGGTGCTGCTCGAGGAGGGCTACGAGGTCGTCCTGGTCAACTCCAACCCGGCGACGATCATGACCGACCCTGAGTTCGCCACCTCGACCTACATCGAGCCGCTGCTGCCGGGCCCGGTCACCCGGATCATCGAGAAGGAGCGACCCGACGCGCTGCTGCCGACCCTGGGCGGCCAGACCGCACTCAACCTGGCGATGACCCTGCACGAGGACGGCACGCTGGAGCGCTTCGGGGTCGAGCTGATCGGCGCGGACGCCGCCGCGATCCGCCGCGCCGAGGATCGCGAGGAGTTCCGCCGCACGATGACCGAGGCCGGACTGCGCATCCCCTGGTCGATGACGGTGGAGGGTCTCGGCGAGGTCGAGGCCGCGCTGGCCGACGGGCGCATCACCCTGCCCGCGATCGTCCGCCCGGCCTTCACGATGGGAGGCCAGGGCGGCGGCGTGGGGAGGACCGAGACCGAGCTGCGCCAGGTCGTCTCCGAGGGCCTCGCCGCCAGCCCGATCAACCAGGTCCTGGTCGAGGAGTCGGTGATCGGCTGGGGCGAGTTCGAGCTCGAGGTGATGCGCGACCGAAACGACAACGCGGTGATCATCTGCTCGATCGAGAACGTCGACCCGATGGGCGTGCACACGGGGGACTCGGTGACGGTGGCGCCGGCGCAGACCCTCACCGACGCGCTCTACCAGGATCTGCGCGACCAAGCGCTCGCCGTGATCCGCGCCGTCGGCGTCGAGACCGGCGGCTCCAACGTCCAGTTCGCCGTCAGCCCCGAGAACGGCGAGATCGCCGTGATCGAGATGAACCCGCGCGTCTCCCGCTCCTCGGCCCTGGCCTCGAAGGCGACCGGCTTCCCGATCGCCAAGATGGCGGCGAAGCTGGCCGTCGGCTACGCCCTGGAGGAGATCCCCAACGACATCACCCAGGCGACGCCCGCCTCGTTCGAGCCGACGATCGACTACGTGGTGACGAAGATCCCGCGCTTCGCCTTCGAGAAGTTCCCCGGGGCCGAGGGACGCCTCTCGACCCACATGCAGAGCGTGGGGGAGGTGATGGCGATCGGCCGCACCTTCCGCGAGTCATTCGCCAAGGCGATGCGCTCGCGCGAGCTCGACTCCGAGGCTGAGATCCCGGCGAGCGACGAGGCGCTGCTCGACCTGCTCGAGAAGCCCTGCCCGGAGCGCTTCGACTGGATCCTCGCCGCCTTCAAGCGCGGCATCGGCGTCGAGGCCGTGCACGAGCGCTGCCTCGTCGACCGCTGGTTCCTGCGCGAGCTGGAGGCGCTTGCCCGCGAGGGCGACGGCACCGAGGGCCTCGTCCGCACCTACAAGTCGGTCGACACCTGTGCCGCCGAGTTCGAGGCCGCGACGCCCTACTACTACTCAGCTCACGAGCGGCCATCGGCCGGCGCCGCTTCCTCGGAGGTACGCCGCGGGGACCGTAGCTCGGTCGTCATCCTCGGCGCCGGGCCGAACCGGATCGGGCAGGGGATCGAGTTCGACTACTGCTGCGTGCACGCAGCGATGACCGCGCGCGAGCTCGACCGCGACGCGGTGATGATCAACTGCAACCCGGAGACGGTCTCCACCGACTACGACACCTCGGACCGCCTCTACTTCGAGCCGCTGACCGAGGAGGACGTGCTCGCTGTCTGCGAGCAGGAGCGGCCCGAGGGGGTGATCGTCCAGTTTGGCGGTCAGACGCCACTGAAGCTCGCACGCGCCCTCGAGGAGGCGGGCGTCCCCCTGCTCGGCACTCCGGTCGACGCGATCGACCTGGCCGAGGATCGCGGCCGCTTCGGGGCGCTTTTGCGCCGCCTCGGCATCAAGCACCCGCCCTACGGCACCGCTCTCTCGGCCGAGGAGGCGACGACGATCGCCCAGGAGGTCGGCTTCCCCCTCCTGGTCCGCCCCTCCTACGTGCTCGGCGGCCGGGCGATGGAGATCTGCTACTCGACCGACGACCTCGGTGCCTACCTGAAGGCCAACGTCAAGGCCGATCAGGAGCACCCACTGCTGCTCGACCGCTTCCTCGAGAACGCGATCGAGGTCGATGTCGACGCGCTAGCCGACGGTACCGACGTCCACGTCGCCGGGATCATGCAGCACGTCGAGGAGGCCGGGGTCCACTCGGGCGACTCCGCCTGCGTGATCCCGCCCCTGAGCCTCGGCGAGGAGATGCTCGAGGAGATCCGCGCCACGACGCGACAGATCGCCCTGGAGCTGGGCGTGATCGGCCTGATCAACATCCAGTACGGCGTCGCCGGCGGCGAGCTGTACGTGATCGAGGCCAACCCGCGCGCCTCGCGGACCGTCCCCTTCGTCTCCAAGGCGACGGGGGTGCCCCTCGCCAAGGTCGCGGCCAGGCTGATGCTGGGCGAGACGCTCTCCGACCAGGAGCTGCGTGACCCGCCCGCCGGCATGGTCAGCGTCAAGGAGGCTGTGCTTCCCTTTGCTCGCTTCGCCGGCGCGGACTCGGTCCTCGGGCCGGAGATGAAGAGCACCGGCGAGGTGATGGGCATCGCCGCCGATTTCCCGACCGCGTTCGGGAAAGCGCAGGCGGCGGCGGGTGTCTCGCTGCCCACGGAGGGGTCCGTCTTCATCACCGTCACCGACACCGACAAGCCGGCCGCGACGCAGATCGCCGCCCGCTTCCACGACCTCGGCTTCGAGCTCGTCGCCACCGGCGGCACCGCGCAGGCGATCTCGGCGATGGGGGTGCCGGTGAGGACGATCAGCAAGATCGCCGAGGGCTCGCCCAACGTCGTCGACCTGATCCGCGAGCACCGCTGCGCCCTGGTGATCAACACCCCGACCGGCTCCGGCGCCCGCGCCGACGGCTACGAGATCCGCACCGCCGCGGTCCGCCACGGGATCCCCTGCGTGACGACGATGACCGGGGCGTCTGCCGCCGTCCGGGCGATCGCCGCGAACATCGAAGGCGGCTCCGACGTCCGCTCCCTCCAGGAGATCCACGGCCTGGAGAGGGCGAAGCAGCCTCGATGACCGCCCCCTACGGGCGCCGCCTCTGTCAGGTCATCGAGAGCCGCTCGACCGGTGGCTACCGCCTCTTCTCGCTCCTTGACAAAGAGGGCCCGGAGCCGGAGCCGGGGCAGTTCTACATGCTTGCCACCGAGCAGCACTGGGAGCAAAGAGACAGCCGGCCGTACCTGCCGCGCGCCCTTTCCGTGGCCGAAACAGTCCCCGCCGCTTCGGGCGTGCGCCTAGACTTCCTGATCGAGGGAATCGGCCCCGGCACCGACCGCCTCTGCGAGTTGCAGCCGGGCGAGCAGGTCTGGGTTAACGGCCCGTTGGGCAACTCGTTCTCGACCCCGAAGGAGCTCTCGCCAGACGCTGCCGGTGCGATTCTCATCGGCGGCGGCATCGGCATAGCCCCGCTGGCGCTTCTCCGCCGCTCGTTCGCAGCTAAGAACATCCCCACCCGGGTCCTCCTCGGCTTTCGCGATGAAGCCCACTCGGGCGGCCTCGACGAGCTTTTTTCCTGCTGCGAGATCAAACTGGCCAGCGACGACGGCCACGTGGGCCACCACGGCTACGTGACCGACCTCCTGGCGCAGATGCTCGGAGGCGATGATGCTGGAACGGCGGCTGTTTACGCCTGCGGCCCACCCCCGATGCTCGATGCGGTTGGAGTTCTCTGCCTGGACCGCGGAGTCCCTTGTGAGCTCGCCATGGAGTCCCCGATGGCCTGCGGCTATGGAGCCTGCTTCGGCTGCGCAGTCCCAAAGCCCGGGGGCGGCTATCTCCGTCTGTGCGTAGACGGACCCGTGTTGCGCGCTGGGCCGGCGGGTCCTGTCGCCGCAGGGGACCCACCACCCCCTGCGGTCGCTAAAGCGTCCTCGGGGGCGGTTCCCCCTACGACGCCACCCCCCGGCAGGGACGGATCAGGGGGGCCGTCGTCGGCCGTGGAGTTCTGCGGAATTGAGCTTGAGCACCCCGTAATCAATGCGTCAGGGACGTTCGACGCGATAGCGGCTCATCGGGTATATGGCGATGAGCTTTTGAGGGCCTTCCCGTTCTCTGCCTTTGTCTCCAAGACGATCACACCGGAGCCGCGGGTGGGCAACGAGCCGCAACGGATATGGGAGACGCCGGCGGGGATGATCAACTCGATCGGGCTGCCGAACAAGGGGCTGGAGGGGTTCCTGGAAGAGGACCTGCCGCGGCTTTCCGAGCTTCCGGTGCCGCTGATCGTCTCTGTGATGGGCACCAGTCGAGAGGAGTTCGCACGGCTTGTCACAGGTGTGAGTGAGAGGGACGAGGTTGCCGCTATCGAGCTCAACGTGTCCTGTCCCAACGTCCACTCCGGCCTGATCGTCGGCGAGCAGCCGAGTGAGACCGAGGCGCTGCTGGAAGCGCTTCGGCCGTTGACCGAGAAGCCGCTGATCGTGAAGCTGACTCCCAATATCGCCAATCCGGCAGATGTCGCAGTGGCGGCAGAACAAGGAGGGGCAGACGCGGTGTCCCTGATCAACACGCTGAAGGCGAGTGCGATCGATTCCACGACGGGAAAGCCGGGCATCGCCGCGGGTCACGGAGGCCTATCCGGGCCAGCCGTTCGACCGGTTGCGGTTGCCCAGCTCGGGGCCATTGCAGCAGCGGTTCAGGTGCCGATCGTGGGCATGGGGGGGGTCTCCACGGGTGCCGATGCGATGGAAATGATCTCTGCGGGAGCGACGCTGGTGGCCGTGGGCACGGAGAGCTTTCGAGACCCACGCGCTGGACAAAGGGTTGCAGGCGAGATAGCCGAAGCGCTCAGGACGGGTCGAAGCGGTGAGCGGACCGCAATTCAAAGCTAAACCTCGACTCGAGGTCGAGGTGAATTTCCGGCAAAAAGGCCCCGAAGGCCTTGCACGCCGGCGACCCGCGGCTATACTCGCCGCCCACATGACCAGCCCAGTCAAGACCTCCGCCGCGACGCCCGAGCGATCGCTGGACCAGCGGATGGATGCGCTCAAGCGCGCCAACGACATTCGGACCGCGCGTGCCAAGCTGAAGAAGGACCTGAAAGCGGGCAAGGCCAACATCCACACGCTGTTGCTCGATCCACCCGATTACCTACTGACCGCGAAGGTTTTCGACATGCTGCTGGCGGTACCCAAGTACGGCAGGGTGAAGACCAACAGGATCCTCAACCAGTGCCGGATCTCCCCGTCGAAGACGATCGGCGGCATGTCCGAGCGGCAGCGCGCCGAGCTCGTGTCGCAGTTGCGCCGATAGCGACCCGGCCGCTGCAAACCGGCGCATATCGGCGTCCTCGGTCGCTTGCGTGCGGAGCACGCTGCGCTCCCTGCGTCCGGCCGATCTGCTTGGTTTTCGCGGCCGCTCTATGTCCAAGGTCTTCGTAATCACAGGTCCCTCCGGCGTCGGCAAGGGGACGCTGATCGCCAAGCTGCTCGAGCGAGTCGAGGGTCTGGAGCTGTCGATTTCCGCCACGACCCGCGAGCCGCGGGAGGGTGAGGTCGACGGGCGCGATTACCACTTCCTCGCGCCGGAGGAGTTCGATCGCCGGATCGAGGCGGAAGACTTCCTCGAGTTCGCCACCTACAGCGGCAATCGCTACGGGACGCTGCGCTCGGAGGTCCGCCGCCGGCTCGATCATGGCCACTCGGTCGTCCTCGAGATCGAGGTGCAGGGAGCCCGTCAGGTGCGTGCGGCGATGCGCGAGTCGGTGCAGGTCTTCATCGCGCCTCCCGATCCGGCCTCGCTGCGACACCGGCTGGAGTCGCGTGGGACCGACAGCCTCGATGCGATCGACTCCCGCCTCGAAGTCGCCGAGCAGGAGCTGGCCGCTCAGGACGAGTTCGCGCACCGGGTTGTCAACGACGACCTGGAGCGGGCCGCCGGCGAGCTGGAAGGGATCGTGCGCGCGGAGCTCGGCGTACCACTAGACTCCGGAGCCGAATGATCAAACCACGCGTTGACAAGCTTCTGGATCACACCGACTCCCACTACGCGGCCGTAGTCGTCGCCGCCAAGCGGGCCCGGCAGATCAACAGCTACTACCACAGCCTCGGCGAGGGCAGCTTCGGCGAGTACCCGCCCCCGATGGTGGACGTACCCGGCGAGCGGAACTACCTCTCGATCGCCCTCGAGGAGGTCGCCGCGGGCAAGCTCAAATACGAGTACCGCTCCTAGCCGCGCCCCGGCGCGACCGGAGCCAGGAGAAAAGCGATGGCCAGGATCCTGCTCGGCGTAAGTGGAGGGATAGCCGCCTACAAGGCGCTTGAATTCGCGCGTCTGGCCACGTCGGGTGGGCACGGCGTGCGCGTCCTGATGACCGAAGGCGCGGAGCGCTTCGTCGGCGCCGCCTCTTTCGAGGGCATCGTCGGCTCGCCGGCACTCACTTCGGAGTTCGAGCGCGACCCGATGCGCGGCGCCTTCCCCGGCGACGACGCGCCTGAGCACGATCCGATCGGTCACCTCGCCGTGGCCGCCAACTGCGACGCCTACCTGGTCGCGCCCGCCTCGGCCAACACGCTGGCGAAGCTCGCGGGCGGGATCGCCGACTCGATGGTCACCACCTCCTTCCTCGCCTGCACCGCGCCACGCCTGGTTGCGCCCGCGATGAACGACCGCATGTACGCGGATGCGGCAACCCAGGCCAACCTGGCGACCCTGCGCGAGCGCGGGGTCACCGTGATCGAGCCCGACGAGGGGGCGCTTGCCTCCCGTGGCGAGCACGGCAAGGGCAGGCTGCCCGACCCCGCTCGCCTCCTCGCCCTGGTCGAATCTGAGCTGCCGACCGGACACCGCCCCTGGGACGGCCTTCGCGTCCTGGTCACCGCCGGCGGAACCCGCGAGCCGATCGACTCCGTCCGCTTCCTCGGCAACCGCTCCAGTGGCCGCATGGGCATCGCCCTAGCCGCCGCCGCAGCCCGCCGCGGCGCAGACGTGACCCTGATCGCCGCCAACGTCAGCCTCCCCGAGCCCCCCGGCGTCCACCGCATCGACGTCGAGACCGGCGAGCAACTGGCCCAGGCCGCCCAGGTCGAGTTCCCCAACTCCCACGTCCTCCTGATGGCAGCCGCCCCCGCCGACTTTCGCCCCACCGACTCCGCATCGGGCAAGCTAACCCGCGACGCCTCCCTAGACCTCCACCTCGAGCCCACCGAGGACATCCTCGCCACCCTCACCGCCTCTCGCACAGAGGACCAAACCGTCGTCGCCTTCGCCGCCGAAGCAGGGGAGAACATCGAGCGAGCGAGGCAGAAGCTGCAACGCAAGGGTGCCGACCTAATGGTCCTCAACGACATCTCAAATCCTGAGATCGGCTTCGAGAGCCAAGAAAACGCCGTGACCCTTATTGACCCAGCGAGTGAGACCCCGATCCCACAAGCTCCAAAGGACACCATCGCTGAGGCAATCCTCGATCGAGTGAGCTCGCTCCGCGAAGAGGGACGGCAATCCCCTCGAACGGACGGATACTCAAAGCGTCGCGCTAATTAGCGCGACGCTTGTTCGGGCGAGGGGATTGCCGTCCCTCGTTCCCCAACACGCGAGCTATACTCGCCTTTGAGCTTTACGCCTCACCCGATGTACCTCGAAGTGGGCCTGGCCCACTTTTTTTACGGCCTCAAGCCAGTGCAAGATCTTCAGCAAGACATCCAAGAGCAGCTTCGTGAGCTCGACTCCCAGCTCGACCTGGTCGCGCTGGAGCAGCCGAGCTCCGAAGCGCTGCGGCTCTTCATAGATCACCCCGAGGGCGTCGACCTCGCCCTCTGCGAAAAGGTGACGATGCACCTCAACCGCCTGCGGGCCGAGTACTCGCTCGAGGTGTCCTCGCCCGGTCCCAAGTACAGCAAAGACAAGGAGCAGCTCCAGTGAGCAAAGAGATCGTCGACGCAGTCAAGGCACTGGAGCAGGAGAAGGGAATCTCCGCCGACAAGCTGATGGACGCGCTCGAGGACGCGCTTCTCTCCGCCTACAAGAAGACGCCGGGGGCGGCCAAATACGCCCGTGTCGACCTCGATCACGAAACCGGCGACTTCCTGGTCTTCGAACTGATCCTGCCGCCGGAGCTGGAGGAGAAGCTGCTCGCCGAGGCCGCCGAGGCCCAGGAGGAGGAAGAGCGCGAAATCGATCCCGAAACGGGAGAGCTGCGCGAGCCCGAGGACCCCGAGCTGGACCCGGAGATGATCGCCCCCTACGAGGACCAGATCTCCACCCGTGACGTCACGCCCGAAGACTTCGGCCGGATCGCCGCCCAGACCGCCAAGCAGGTGATCCTGCAGCGGATCCGCGAGGCCGAACGGATGATGATGTTCGACGAGTACCAGGACCGGGTCGGCGAGCTGATCACCGGAATCATCCAGCAGTCCGACAAGCGCTACACGCTGGTCCAGCTGCGCGAGCGGGTCGAGGCCCTTCTGCCGAAGTCCGAGCAGGTCTACAACGAGCGCTACGACCACGGCATGCGGGTCAAGGCCGTGATCACCGACGTCTCCGACTCGACCAAAGGCCCGGCCATCGTCGTCTCCAGGCGCAGCTCCGAGCTGATCAAGAAGCTGTTCGAAATGGAGGTGCCGGAGATCGCCGACAAACTGGTCGAGATCGTCGGCGTCGCCCGCGAGCCCGGCTACCGCTCGAAGATCGCGGTGATCTCCCACGCCGACGGGGTCGACCCGGTAGGCGCCTGCGTCGGTCCGCGCGGCTCCCGGGTGCGAATGGTCGTCTCCGAGCTGCGCGGCGAGAAGATCGACATCATCCCCCACAACGACGAGCCCGCCCGCTTCGTGGCCAAGGCCCTATCGCCGGCCCGAGTGCGCGAGGTGATCGTCGACGACGAGGAGCGCCAGGCCACCGTGATCGTCCCCGACGACCAGCTCTCGCTGGCGATCGGGCGCGACGGGCAGAACGCCCGCCTCGCCGCCCGCCTCACCGGCTGGCGGGTGGACATCAAGTCCGAGACCGAGTTCTCCCAGGAGGACCAGGACGTCGAGTACGAGGGCGAAGAAACCTTCGACGGGCGCTGCATGGCGGTGCTCTCCAACGGCCGTCGTTGCCCCAACGCGGCGATCGAGGGTTCAACCTATTGCGGCCTGCCGCAGCACCAGGCCCTGAGCCGCTTCCAGACCAACCAGATCGCTGTTCTGGCGCCGGTCTCCGAGACCGAGGTCGAGATCCTTGCCGATCCCGATGCCGACCAGGGCCAGGTCGACGAGATAGTCGCCAAGGCCGAAGCCGAATTCGTCGAGGAAGCCCCGGATGAGGGCTCAGACGATTTGGCCGCGGGTCCTGTCGCGGCGGAGGACTCCTCGTCCTCGCAGGCTGCGGGCGAGGAGCCCACCACCGCGCCACCCGCGGACGAGGCGTCTGAGGTCCAGACCGAAGCAAGCGACGAATCCGGCGAGGAGCCTGCTCCGGAGCTTTCGCAGGACGAGAAAGAGCCTGTTGCCGAGGAGGCAGAGCAGTCCTAGTGGCGAAAAAACGGGTTCACGAGATCGCCAAGGCGCAGGGCCTCCAGAGCAAGGAGGTTCTTGCCGCGCTCAAGAGCGCTGGGATCGAGGCTAAAGCCGCCGCTTCGAGCGTCGAGGAGGCCGATGCGCTGAAGGCGATCGAGGCCGCGAAGGGTGACGGCGGAGCCCCGGCGGCAACCAAGGAAAAGCCCAAGGCTGCTGCCAAGGCCGAGGCGCCCACCAAAGCTGCGACGCCCACGCCCGCCGCGAAATCGGACGCCAAGCCTTCAGCGGCCTCGAAAGGGCCCGTGAAGCCGGCTGCCAAACCCGCATCGGGCGGGGGTGGTGGCGCCGCCAGCGGGAAAAAACGGCGTGTGGTGATCGATTCGCAGGCCGCTCGCCGGGACCAGATGGGTGGGCCGCCGCCGCAGCGCCCGCCGCGCAGGCGAGGAGGGCGCCGGCGCCGGCCGATGCTGGAGGAGCCACCGCCCAAAGTCGAGGCGGCTGAGCCCGAGGCGACCACGGTGCCCTCCGGGGCGACCGTGCGCGAGGTCGCCGAGCTGCTCGGCCTCGGCAGCGCCGAGGTGATCAAGAAGCTGATGATGATGGGGGAGATGGCGACCCTCACCCAGACCCTCACCGACGAGTCGATCTCGGCTATCGCCGACGAGTACGACCGCACGATCGAGATCGTCACCGCCGCCGAGGAGGCGCCCGAGGCACCCGAGTTCGAGGACACCGAGGAGAGCCTCGCCGACCGTCCACCGGTCGTGACGATCATGGGCCACGTCGACCACGGCAAGACCTCGCTCCTTGACGCGATCCGCGAGACCGAGGTCGCCGCCGGGGAGGCCGGCGGCATCACCCAGCACATCGGCGCCTACCAGGTCCACCACGAGGAGAAGACGATCACCTTCCTCGACACCCCCGGCCACGCCGCCTTCACCGCGATGCGCGCCCGCGGCGCCAAGGTCACCGACATCGCGGTCGTCGTCGTCGCCGCCGACGACGGGGTGATGCCGCAGACCAAAGAGGCGATCGACCACGCTCGCGCCGCCGACGTGCCGATCCTGATCGCGGTCAACAAGATCGACAAGGAGGGCGCCCAGCCCGACCGCGTCCGCAACGAGCTCGCCGCCGACGGCCTCACGCCCGAGGACTGGGGTGGGGAGACGGTCTACGTCGACGTCTCGGCCAAGACTCGCGAGGGCCTCGACAAGCTGCTCGAGATGATCCTGCTCGTCACCGAGCTGGAGGAGCTCGGGGCCAACCCCGACGCTCCGGCGTCCGGCACCGTGGTCGAGTCCCAGCTCGATCCCGGCCGCGGCCCCGTGGTCACGATCCTGGTCCAGCGCGGCACGCTGAGCGTCGGCGACTCGCTCGTCGCCGGACCGCAGTGGGGCCGGGTGCGCGCGATGCAGGACTTCACCGGCACGCGGGTCGAGAGCGCCGGGCCGGGGATGCCGGTCGAGGTGCTCGGCTTCGACGGCGTCTGCGACGCGGGCGAGTTCGTCCACGCGGTGGAGAACGACCGCCGCGCCCGCCAGGAGGCCCAGGAGCGGGCGAACCGGCTCAAGACCGAGGCGCTGGCGCGCCGCCAGGCGCGCAAGGTCAGCCTCGAGGAGGTCTTCTCGCGTGTCCAGGAGGGCGACATCAAGGAGCTCAACATCGTCCTCAAGGCCGACGTTGCCGGCTCCCTCGAGGCTCTCCAGGATGAGATCGCCAAAGTGCCCCAGGAGCAGGTTGCGATCAACATCATCCACTCGCAGACCGGTGGCATCAACGAGTCCGACGTGATGCTCGCCTCGGCCTCCGACGCGATCATCATCGGCTTCAACGTGCGCCCGCTCGCCGACGCTCGCCGGGCGGCCGAGCGCGAGGGCGTCGACGTCCGCACCTACTCGGTCATCTACAAAATCACCGAGGACCTGCGCAACGCGATGGAGGGCATGCTGGAGGCGGTCGAGGTCGAGGAGATCCTCGGCGAGGCCGAGATCAAACAGACGTTCAAGGCCTCCAAGGTCGGCCGTATCGCCGGCTGCATCGTCAACGAGGGCAAGGTCGCGCGTGACGCCAGCGTCCGCCTGATCCGCGAGGGCACGGTCATCTGGGACGGCAAGCTCGGCTCCCTGCGCCGCTTCAAAGACAACGTGCAGGAGGTCGAGGAGGGTCAGGAGTGCGGCGTCGTCCTCGACGGCTACGCTGACGTCAAGGAGGGCGACGTGTTGGAGTTCTTCAAGACGAAGCAGGTCGAGCAGACGCTGGCGTAAGATGGCCACTCCTCGCATGCGCCGCATCAACGAGGTGCTTCGCGAGGTCCTCGGCACCGCGATCGCCGAGCTGAGTGACCCCCGCATCGGCTTCGTAACCGTGACATCGGTCGAGACCAGCCCAGATCTGCGCGCCGCCAAGGTGCACGTCAGCGTGCTCGGCTCCGAGGAGGAGCGGGAGGCGACGCTCGCCGGCCTGCACTCCTCGCACGGGGTGCTGCAGTCCAGGATCGCCGCCGAGACGCGGATGAAGCGCACGCCCACGCTGACCTTCCACTACGACGAGACGGTCGAGCAGGGCATGCGGATATCGAAGCTGCTCGACGAGGAGGAACTGTGATCGCGGAGCGACCAAGCGTGCATATCTGGTTCTTCGCGCCGGGAGCGGAGCGGAGGTGTGTTTCGTGAGCCAGGTCGGGGTGAGGGCGTCGAGCCTGGAGGGCGCCGCCGCCGAGCTGCGCGCGCGCGACCGCTTCCTGCTGACGGCCCACGAGGGCCCCGACGGCGACGCGCTCGGCTCGCTGCTCGGCATGCACCACATGCTCGGCCAGCTCGGCAAGGACTCGGTGATGTTCATGGCGGCCAAGGAGTTCCCGCTGCCGATCGAGTACCGCTTCCTGCCCCTGGAGGAGGTCTTCCACGAGGCCCCCGCGGACATGGCCGACCGCACGATCGTCTTCCTCGACTGCGGCAACGTCGACCGCATGCCGGTCGAGTTCCTCACCTCCGGCGACAACTTCCGGATCAACATCGATCACCATCACGACAACACACTCTTCGGCGACGTCAACCTGCTCGACACCGGCGCCTCCAGCACAGCGGAGATCGTCTACCAGCTGGCGATCGCCCTGGAGGTCCAGATCACCCCCGAGATCGCCTCCGCGCTCTACGTCGGCCTCGTCACGGACACGGGCAAGTTCATGTACGAGAACACGAACGCCCACACGCACAGGATCGCCGCCGAGCTGATCGACGCCGGGGTCGAGGTCGACGAGACCTACCGCCGTCTCTACGAGCACGTGCCGCTCGAAAAGCTGCGGCTCCTCTCTCGCGCGCTCGACGGCATCGAGCGCTACTGCGACGACCAGCTCGTCCTCACCTACATAACCGAGGCCGACTACGAGGCGACCGGCGCGGGGGAGGAGATGACCGAGGGGATCATCGACCACCTGCGCTCGGTCGAGGGGGCGAAGGTCGCCGCGTTGATCCGCGACCAGGGCGACCGCGGGCGCTCCGCCCGCAAGGCGAGCCTGCGTTCCAGCGGCGGCGAGATCGACGTCTCGGCGATGGCCCGCAAGCACGGAGGAGGGGGGCACAAGCGAGCTGCAGGGTTCTCCACCGACCTCGAGCTGAAGGAGCTGGTTGCCTTCCTCTGCGACGAGGTCTCCGTCCAGCTCGGCCCCTGAGATGGGAGGGCGAGCCGACGGCGCCGTGCTGCTCTGCGACAAGCCGGCAGGGATAACCTCGCACGACATGGTCGTGGCGGTGCGGCGAGAGCGCGGGTGCAAGGCGGGTCACGCCGGCACCCTCGACCCCTTCGCGACCGGGTTGCTGCTGGTCCTGATCGGCCGGGCGACCCGGCTGCAGCGCTTCCTCACCGGGTTGCCGAAGACCTACGTGGCCCGGGCGCGGCTGGGCTGGCGCTCCAGCACGGGCGACCCGGATGGCGAGCTGACCGAGACGGGTCGGCTCCCGGAGTCGTTGGAGCTGCCCACCGGCCGCGTGCGCCAGCGGGTGCCGATGACCTCGGCGGTCCGGGTCGGCGGCGAGCGCCTCTACCGCAAGGCTCACCGGGGCGAAACGGTCGAGACGCCCGAACGGGAGGTCGACGTCTACCGCGCCGAGCTGCTCGCGAGCGATGCCGAGAGCGCCGAGTACGAGATCGAGTGTTCGGCCGGCACCTACATCCGCACGCTTATCGAGACGCTCGGCGACGCCTACTGCGAAGAGCTCCGCCGCACCGCGATCGGGCCCTTCCGGGTCGAGGAGGCAGGTCGGGAGTTCGACCTGGAGCAGGTGGGCGAGCTGGTCCCGGCGGCGGCGGAGGCCCTGCGATGAGCTTCCGGTGCGCCTTTTCCCCGATATGCCTGGATAAAGCGCACCGGAAGGGGTTGCGATGAGCATCCAGGTCACTTCGCTGCCGGATGCCGAGCCACGGCCGCGCCATGTCGCGATCGGCACCTTCGACGGGGTCCACCGCGGCCACCAGGCGGTGATCGACGACGCGGACACCGTCCTCACTTTCGACCCGCACCCGCTGGAGATCCTGCACCCGGCGGCGCTGCCGAAGCTGATCATGCCCTTCGGGGTCAAGCGCGACGTGATCGAGGGGCTCGGCGTCCGCGAGCTCGTCGTGATCCCGTTCGACGCGGAGTTCGCCAGTCGCAGCGCCGAGGAGTTCGTCGAGGATGTGCTGATTGCCAGGCTCGGCGCGGAGAAGGTCTCGGTCGGCGAGAACTTCCGCTTCGGGGCGAAGGCGCAGGGCGACCCGAAGATGCTTGCGGGCCGAACGGAGTTCGAGACCAGGGTCGTACCGCTGGTCGAGGTCGACGGGGAGACGGTCTCCTCAACCCGTATCCGCGCCCTCGTCGCCGCTGGCGACATGGAGGGTGCCCGGCACTGCCTCGGCGCCCCGTTCATGGTCGAGGGCGCGGTGGTGGGCGGCGACCAGCGCGGCCGCGAGCTCGGCTTCCCCACGGCCAACCTCGTCCCCGACGACCGCCTCGCGATCCCCGGACACGGGGTCTACGCGGCCTTTGCGAACGGCGTGCCCGCGGCGGTCAACGTCGGCGTGCGGCCGACCTTCGAGACCGGGCGCGGGGTGCTGATCGAGACCTACCTGATCGACTTCGAGGGCGACCTCTACGGCACCGACCTGCGGGTCGCCTTCGTCGCCCGCCTGCGGGGTGAGAAACGCTTCGCCGGCGTCGAGGAGCTGATCGCCCAGATGCGCGTCGATGTCGAGGACGCGAAGCGGGTCTGTGCTAGCTTCCAGCGGCCGTGAGCTCCACCTGGAGCGCGGCACTTTTTTCGAGATGAGCCTGCCCAAGGAGAAAAAAAGCGAGCTGATCGGCAAGTACGGCCGTGCCGAGGGCGACACCGGCTCGGCCGAGGTCCAGGTCGCTCTGCTCACCGAGCGGATCAACGAACTCACCGAGCACCTCCGCACGCACGCCAAAGACCATCACTCGCGCCGCGGCCTGCTGATGCTGGTCGGCAAGCGCCGCCGCATGCTGCGCTACCTCGAGCGCCACGACCTCGAGCGCTACCGCGCCCTCGTCGCGGAACTGGGCCTGCGGCGATGATCGCCGCCGGGGAACCGGCGCCCGAGTTCACCCTGCGCGACCAGACTGGCGCGAAGGTGTCGCTCTCGGACTTCCGCGGTCGCAAGGTTCTCCTCGTCTTCTACCCGCTGGACTTCAGCCCGGTCTGCAGCGATCAGCTCTCGGTCTACCAGGAGGTCAAGCCCGAGATCGAAGCCAAGGGCGTGACCATGGTGGGGATCAGCGTCGACAGTGGCTTCGCCCACAAGGCCTTCCAGGAGTCGCTCGGCATCGACACGCAGCTGCTCGCCGACTTCGAGCCCAAGGGCGAGGTGGCGCGCGCCTACGGCGCCTACATCGAGAGGGCCGGCACCGCCAACCGCTCCCTCGTCCTCGTCGACGAGGAAGGCACGGTCGAGTGGGTGTACGAGTCCTCAACCCCGCTCGAGATCCCCGGCGCCAACCTGATCTTCGACGCCCTGAACGCTGACGGCTGAGCTGACCAGCGCCGCGGTTCCGCCGGCGGGGCCGGAGGACCACCGTCGGGGGGAGGGGCCCGAGCTGATCGTCTACGCCGACCTCGGCTGCCCGCACTGCGCCTCCGCCTGGGCGGAGATAGCCGCTCGCGAGGCGACGGTCGTCTTCCGTCACTTCCCGGTGGCCAGCAAGCACCCGCGCTCTCCCGCGCTGCACGCCGCAGCCGAGGCGGCTGGTCGCCAGGGACGCTTCTTCGAGATGGTCGACTCGCTCTATGCCGATCGAGGCCACGTCGACGACCCGCACCTCTGGCAGCGGGCCGAGCGCCTCGGGCTCGATCTCGACCGGTTCGAGGCCGACCGTCGCTCCGACGGGGTGGCGGCCCGGGTTCGCCGCGACTTCGAGTCCGGCATCCGCGCCGGCGTCACCGGCACGCCGGCGATTTTCCCAGACGTGTCTGAGTTTGACCGCCAATAGTGGCGGCTAACCTCAGACACGCCCTGCGTGTACCCTCTTTTCCGAAAGAGAACGAGAGTTCTGAAAGCAGATGGCCGCCATCCGGGCGGCCGGAGGTAGGACAACTAAATGAGCATGTTTGACGTAACCCGCGTTTCGGCGGACATCGGCGACAGCCAGATCTCCTTCGAGACCGGAAAACTCGCGAAGCAGGCGGGTGGCGCGGTCGTGGTTCAGGCCGGCGACACGAAGGTGCTCTGCACCGCAACCGTCGGGAGCCTTCGTGACGTGGACTTCCTTCCGCTCACCGTCGACATCGAGGAGCGCATGTACGCCGCGGGCAAGATCCCCGGCTCGTTCTTCCGTCGCGAGGGCAAATCCAGCGAGAAGGCGACGCTGACCGCGCGCATGATCGACCGGCCGATCCGGCCGCTCTTCCCCAAGGGCTGGCACTACGAGACGCAGCTGGTCGCGATCCCGATGTCGGTGGACCAGATCCACCCCTACGACATCCTCGCGATGAACGGCGCCTCCGCGGCGCTGGCCATCTCCCCGGTTCCCGTCGCCGCCCACGTCGGCGCGGTCCGGATCGGCAAGCTCGACGGCGATTTCGTCGTCAACCCCTCCGAGGAGGACCACGCCGAGCTCGATCTCGACCTGATCGTCGCCGGCACCGACGAGGCGATCCTGATGGTCGAGGCCGGCGCCAACGGCGTCACCGAGCAGGAGATCCTCGACGCGCTCGACATCGCCCACGGCGAGATCAAGAAGCTCTGCGCCGCGATGGAGGAGCTGCAGCAGAAGGCCGGCAAGGAGAAGATGGAAGTCGAGGCGCCCAGCATCGACGAGGGCCTTATCGACGACATCCGCTCCTCGCATGGCCAGGCGCTGGTCGACGCGATCGCCACCGAAGGCAAGCTCGAGCGCTACGAGGCGATCGACGCGGTCAAGGACGAGGTGGTCGCCAAGTACGCGCCCGAGTCCGCCGACGGAGAGGCCGATGAGAAGCAGGTGGCCGAAGTCAAGGCAGCCTTCGGCTCGATCGAGAAGGACACGATCCGCAAGGCGATCGCCGTCGACAAGAAACGCCCCGACGGCCGCGCCCAGGACGAGATCCGGCCGATCGAGTGCGAGGTCGACATATCGCCTCGGGTTCACGGCTCGGCACTGTTCACCCGTGGCGAGACTCAGATCCTCTCCAACGCCGCCCTCGGCACGACGCGCATGGACATGCGCATCGACACGCTCGGCCTGGAGACCTCGAAGAAGTTCTGGCACCACTACAACTTCCCGCCCTTCTCGGTCGGGGAGGCGGGCTTCATGCGCGGCCCCAAGCGCCGCGACATCGGCCACGGCGCGCTCGCAGAGCGGGCCCTGGTCGCCACGATTCCCAACGAAGAGGACTTCCCCTACGTGATCCGGGTCGTCTCGGAGACGCTCGAGTCCAACGGCTCCTCCTCGATGGGGTCGGTGTGCGCTTCCTCGATGGCCCTGCAGGCCGCGGGCGTGCCGGTCAGCGCACCGGTGGCCGGCGTGGCCATGGGTCTGATCAAGGAGGGCGACGACTACATCGTTCTCACCGACATCGCCGGCGTCGAGGACCACCTCGGCGACATGGACTTCAAGGTCGCCGGCACCGCGGAGGGGATCACCGCTCTGCAGATGGACATCAAGATCACCGGCGTCACCTTCGAGATCCTGACCGACGCGCTGGAGCAGGCCAACAAGGGCCGGCAGTTCATCCTCGGCAAGATGGCCGAGGCGATCGACGGTCCGCGCGAGCAGCTCTCCCAGCACGCCCCGCGGATCGAGGCGATCAAGATCGACCAGGAGAAGATCGGCGCCGTGATCGGCAAGGGAGGCGAAACGATCCGCGCCCTCTGCGAGGAGTTCGAAGCGGAAATCGACGTCGAGGACGACGGCACGATCCGCATCTAC
>DATDAQ010000163.1:0-21570 GCA_036525295.1 Solirubrobacterales bacterium
AGTGCTGCACGGAGAACCGCCGAAGGGTCTCCGTGCCAGCGGCCCCGCCGTCTTCGAGCTGCCCGAGTCCACCCTCGTGCTCCCGCCAGGCTGGCAAGCGGAGGTCGACGACGCCGGGACGATCTGCGCGGAGCGGATTCGATGACCGCTCTGGACCCCGTCACTCTCCAGGTCATGGCCGGTGCCCTGCACGCCGCCTGCGAAGAGATGGGCGGGGCCCTGATCCGCTCCGCCTACTCGGCCAACATCAAGGAGCGCCACGACTGCTCGACCGCGATCTTCGACACGGGCGGCGAGCTGGCGATGCAGGCGGAGCACATTCCCGTCCATCTCGGCTCGATGCCGGACGCGGTCGCCGCGGTCCTCGACCTGGAGCAGCGCCCGGGCCGGGACTGGATCCTCAACGACCCCTACCAAGGCGGCACGCACCTGCCAGACATCACCCTGATCTCCCCCGTCTTCACCGCGAACGACCTTCTTGGCTTCGTCGCCTGCCGCGCCCACCACGCCGACGTCGGCGGCGTCACGCCCGGGAGCATGCCGGCGCGCTCCACCCGGCTGGAGGAGGAGGGGGTCGTGATCCCGCCCACCGCCGCCGGCCCCGGGACGCTTCACGAGCTCGCCTCGCGCATGCGCTTCCCCCATCAGCGGCTCGCCGACCTGCGCGCGCAGGCCGCCGCCAACCGGATCGGCGCGCTGCGCCTGGCCGAGCTGGCCGAGCTCCATGGCGAGGCGGAGCTGCGGGCCGGGATGGAGGAGATCCTCGCCTACGCCGAGCGGCGCACCCGGGCGGCGCTCGGCGCGCTGCCGGACGGCAGCTGGAGCGCCGAGGACGTACTCGAGGACGACGCGGGCGGGGCGCCGCGCGACGTCGTCCTGCGGGTCGCGGCGACGATCCGCGGCGAGAGCCTTGTCCTCGACTTCACCGGCACCGACCCCCAGGTCGAGGGCAACCTCAACTGCCCCCTCTCGGTCACCAAGTCGGCGGCCTTCTTCGCGGTCCGCGTCCTCACCGACCCCGACGCGCCGCCGTCGGCGGGGGCCTACCGGCCGATCGAGGTCGTCGCGCCAGCGGGCTGCCTGCTGAACGCCCAACCGCCCGCCGCGGTCGCCGCCGGCAACGTCGAGACCTCCAGCCGCGTCGCCGACCTCGTCATCGCGGCGCTCGGCGGCGCCCGTCCGGTGCCGGCCCAGGGGCAGGGGACGATGAACAACCTGACCCTCGCCGGCGAGGGCTTCACCTACTACGAGACGCTCGGCGGCGGCCAGGGCGCCTGCCCGGACGCCGACGGCCCCAGCGCCATCCACGTGGCGATGTCGAACACGCTCAACACTCCGGTCGAGGCGCTGGAGAGCGAATTCCCCCTGCGCGTGCGGGAGCTGTCGCTGCGCCGCGGCAGCGGCGGCGACGGCCGTCATCGCGGCGGCGACGGGATCGTCCGCGAGATCGAGGCCTTGGCGCCGATGCAGTTCAGCCTGATCGCCGAGCGTCGCCGCCATCCTCCGCGCGGTCGCGAGGGCGGCGGCGACGGAGCCAAGGGCCGCAACCTCCGCAACGGCGAGGCGCTTCCGGGCAAGGCCGAGGGCGAACTGCAGCCAGGAGACACACTCCGGTTCGAAACTCCGGGCGGCGGTGGGCACGGCCCCCCGGACGAATAGACGTGATCTTCGTCACATATTTTGCGTTCTGAGCCTGCTGCTCTAGAATGCGCAATTCGGGCGGCGCTGCTGCCTGGACAGGGTTCGAGGCGTACTCCTCCCGGTCACAGATTCACCAACCTCCAAGGGTAAGACTTCAAATGCCGATCGCTTTCAAGGAATGGGCCGTGACGGTCCGTGCACTCGCCGAGGGCGAGCAGCTGCTGACCCTCCGCAAGGGGGGCATCCGCGAGGAGAACAAGCACTTCGAGCTCGATCACGAGCGCTTCTTCCTCTACCCCACCTTCGACCACCAGCAGAACAACCTGGTGCGGGAGTCGCATCACCCGGAGCTGGGCCGCGCGCTCGAGGAGGGTGTCTGGGGCGAGGAGGAACCGCCGGCGAAAGCTCTGATCCAGGACGGCGGCATCGCCCAGCCCGAGCGGGTTCGGCTGCGCGCCTGGGCCGAGGTCACCGATCACATCACGGTCGCCGACCCCCGCGTCGTCGACGGCCTCTCCCCCTTCTACGTCTGGACGCCGGACTACGCCGAGAAGCGGCTCAACTGGAAGCGGCGTCACCCCCTGCACGTACTGCTGCTGCGGGTCCACCGCATCCCCCGGCCGGTCACGGTCAAGGTGCGCGAGGAGTACCACGGCTGCCGTTCCTGGGTCGAGGTCGACCGCGACCTGCCCTTCGAGGGCACCCCGGTGATGGCCGACGAAGAGTTCGACCGCGCCCGCGCCGAGATACTCTCAGTTTGTGGCGCCGCTGAACCCGTCTTGGTCTAAGGCCGCCCGGCCAAGCAGATCAAGGACGCAGGGAGCGTGGCGTGCTCTGCACGCGAGCGACCGAGGACGCAGAGGTGCGCCGGGCGGACGGCCTTAGATGCCCTGGGTCGAGACGCAGTCGCTGAGTTTTACGGCGCGCCACGACAGCGGCGACGCCGCCTTCGCGGAGCGGACGCTCGACCGGATGGAGGAACTGCGGTTGCGGCTCGAGGACCGCTTCCAGCTGGTCCCGGGCGACGTCACGGTCGTCGTCCACACCCACCCGACCCTGCTCTCCCTCGCCCACCCGTTCCTGCCGGCCGCGCGCTGGTCGTCGGCGCCGGCGGGGCGCCGTTACCTGGCCGGCTGGGCGATGGCGACCGAGCTCCACGTCCTCAACGACCCGCACATGGAGCGGCGGGCCGCCGGAGACGACTCGCGCGAAGCCCTTCGCGGCACCGCCGAGCGGCTCTACGCGCAGCTCGTGATCGCCGCCAACAACCCCGAGCTGCCGCCCTCCTGGACACCTCGCCGCTTCGCCCGCTATCTCAGCTGGGCCTGGCTGGTGGAAGGCGGGGCCCAGTACTTCGCCCGCCAGGTCGGGCTCTACCGGGCGGCGGTGATCCGCCGCCTGCGCGAGAGCGCCAGGCCCGCCTTCCCACCCTCCCGCCGCGACGCGGTGATCCTCGGTGGCACGATCTTCGACCTGCTGGAGACCGAGCGGGGGCCGGACGCCTGCGAGCGCCTCGCCCTGCACATTCTTCCCGGTGGAGCGACGCCGACCCTGGAAGCCGCCTTCGAGGCGCGGATCGGAGACATCGAGGGGGCCTGGCGCGACTACCTGCGCGAGATCGAACGGCCGAGCCCGGTCTAGTCGGACCCCGGGGCCCCCTCGAGCACTTCGCGTGCTTCCTCGGCTGCCGCTTCGGGGACGAGGATCTGGCGCGGCCCCGCGGCGAGGAACTCGGGATTGTCGACGGTCCGCTGCACCATGCTCGGGATGCCGTGCTCCCCCAGCAGGCCCTGGATCATCTCCGCCTCCATCTGGTTGAGCGCGTAGGCGACCTTGACCGGGCGCCCGCCGCTACTCGACGACGAGCTCGGCATCGGCTATCTCCAGGTCCTTGAGCCAGTAGCCCTTGACGTCGGGGGCGTCCCGGTCTTCGAGCGAGACGATCACCCAGATCGCGTCGGGCCAGCTGACCGCCTGGTTGACGTCGGTCTGGGAGGGATAGGCGGCGCTCTTGGTGTGCGAGTGATAGATCGCCAGCAGCTCCTTGCCGTCGCGTTCGATCGCCATCAGGGCGTCGTACTGTCCCTGCGGGTCCATCTCGAAGCGCAGCGGGCTCGCTGCCGCGTTGGCGACCGGGATCACGACGCTCGCCTCGCCGTCGCCGCCGCCGACCATCCCGCAGCACTCGTTCGGCAGGTCGGCCAACGCGTGGGCGACCATCTCGTCGATCAGGGCCTGTGCGATCTGCATCAGGGCTTTACCTCGTTGCGCCCGGGGCCACCGAAGAGGTCGTCCTTGCCCTTGCCACCACAGATCACGTCCGGACCCCCTAGACCGCGCACCTTGTCACGCCCTCCGAGGGCGGCGATCACGTCGCGGCGCGGGGTCCCGGTGATCTCGTCCCGTCCATTTGTGCCGACGAACGTCGCTTTGCGACCCAGGCAACGCGTGTGGTCCGTGCCACCGGTCAACCGGTACAGGGAGGCGCCCTTCGGGCCGCAACACGGTTCTCCGAGAGCGACGATCTTTCCCTTGGCCTGAAGGGCGACGACGCCCGCGGGACCACTGCTCTTCAACGGCACCCGTTCGCCGGCCCCAAACGTCCGGTCGATGCCACCGCCGGGTCGCATCCGGAAGACCGCCGCGCTGCCGAGCCAGCCACCGGCGACGAGCCTGCCCTTCCCGTCGACGACAAGGTCGTCGACGGTCATCAGGATCCGGCTGAACCCGTCCCGCGCGAAGGCCGTGTCGATGGACCCGTCCTGCCGCAGCTTGACCACGTGACCAGTCGTGGCCACGGTTTCCATGTCCATTTCGAAGACGATGTAGGCACCGCCGTCGGGCGCAAGGGCGGCCGCTTCGACGTTGCCACGCGCACCCGGCGTGGGAAGAAGAACCTGCCCGCTGCCGTTGAGCGCCGGGTCGGGGTGGCCGTCGGCCAGGAGCTGGACGATGCCGACCCCTTCGCCGGAGGGCGGCGAGCCGCCGCAGCACCGCGAGACAGCGAGCGAGATGCGCCCGTCCGCGCGAAGCAGGAGCTCGGCGGGATTGCTTTGCACCCCCATCGCGATCCGGGTTTCGCCGCCGGCACCGAAAGCGGGATCCCGTTCCCCGTTCGGTAGGTACCTGACGATACGCAGCTCTTCGAAGGAGCCAACCGCGACGACCACCTTGCCATCGCCCTGGACCGCCAGGAGGGGCGCGCGGTAGCCATAGCCGAGGAGCGCGTTTGCCTCGCCGGCACCGAACATCGCTTCCAGGTGACCGCCCTGATCGAACCTCGCCAGGACGACCCTGCCTTCGTCGAAGGCCGCGACCACCGGCCTGCCGTCGGGGCCGACGGCGAGGCCGGCCTGCTCGTATTCGTCCCCGTGCACGGTGAGGACCGAGCCCGCGCCGCTGCCGAAGGCCGGGTCGCGGACTCCGTCGGGGCTGAACCGCGCCAGCGACCATTCGGTCGTGCACCCGCTGAACCCGATGCATGGCGCGGTGTTGGCAAAGAGGACGAAGATTTCCCCTTTCGGCCCGAGCGCCATCTGCGGCGGCGCCTGACTTTGGAACCGCGGCCCCGACAGCCCTTCGACAATGGCGCTCCCGTGGTCCCCGAACGCACCGTCCAGAACGCCGGGCGCAGCCTGGGCGGTTGCGGACAAGCAGAGGACGATGAGGGCCAGCGCAATTGCCGAAGACGCGGATATGCGCCGCGCCGCGCACGCTCTCGCCGCTACCACCAAACCGTGGAATCCAGGTTTTCGATCTCCTCGATCGGCTTGGTGTAGACGCCGGAGGAAAGGTACTTCCAGCCGTCGTCGGGGATGAGGAAGACGACGTTGCCGCCCTCGAGCTCGCCGGCGATGCGGACGGCGATCGCGGCGATCGCGCCGGAGGAGACGCCGGCGAAGATGCCTTCCTCCTCGAGCAGTTTCTTGGTCCAGACGATCGCGTCGCGGTTGGAGACCATGATCTTGCGGTCGAAGAGGGAAATGTCGATGATCGGCGGGATGAAGCCGTCGTCGAGCGAGCGCAGGCCGTCGACCAGCTCGCCCTGCATCGGCTCGGCGGCGACGATCAGCGTCTCGGGGTTTTCCTCCTTAAACCGGCGCCCGTTGCCCATCAGGGTGCCGCCGGTGCCAAGACCGCCGACGAAGGCGGTCACCTCGTCGAGCTCGTCGAGGATCTCCACCGCGGTGCCGTTGTAGTGGGCGAGCGGGTTGGCCTCGTTGCCGTACTGGTAAGGCATGTAGTACTGGGGTGCATCGGCCATCTCCAGCGCCACCTCGACCGCGCCGTTGGAGCCCTTCGCGCCCTCGGAGTAGACGATCTCCGCGCCATACATCTCCAGCAGCTGGGTGCGCTCGGCAGTGACGTTGTCGGGCATCACGACCTTGAGCGGGTAGCCCTTGCGGCGGCAGATCATCGCCAGCGAGATGCCGGTGTTGCCCGAGGTCGGCTCGAGGATCGTCTGCCCCGGCTCGATCGCACCCTCGGCCTCGGCGGCCTCGATCATCGACCTGGCGACCCGGTCCTTGACCGAGCCGGTCGGGTTGCGGCCCTCGAGCTTGGCGTAGATGCGGACGTCGGGGTTGGGAGAGAGCCGCGGCAGCTCGACCAGGGGGGTGTTGCCGATCGACTCGACGATGTTGCCGAAGCGTCCCCCGCAGGGTCGGTTGAGCAGTTCTGACATAGCCTCAAGTCTCCCGTTACTTCAAAAAGTATAGCCAGGGATTTGAAGAGGCGGGCTACTACGAAAAGTTTTTCAACCGCCGGCTATGGCGGGGAGGATCCGGACCATGTCTCCGTCCGCGACGGCGGTGTCGAGCCCATCGAGCACGCGCACGTCTTCGTCGTTGAGGTAGACGTTGACGTAGCGGTGGAGGTCGCCCTCCTCACCGAAGAGCTGTGACTCGGTGTCGGGGTGCACCGCGGTGAGCGCTCGCAACACCTCCCCCACGTTGGTGCCGGAAACCTCGACCTCCGCCTCTCCGCCGGTGTGCGCCTGCAGGATCTTGGGAATGCGTATCGTCGCCATCAGGCGGGAAACCTACCGGCTAGCCGGCGCAGAAAGCGTCGTAGTCGGGGAACTGGCCCATCTCGGACTCGGGGATCTCGGCCGCGTCCGGGCCGCAGATCGGGCACTCGGGGTCGCGCCGCACCTTCAGCTCGGTGAAGCGGGTGCCGAGCGCGTCGTAGAGGAGAAGGCGGCCGACGAGCGGCTCACCGATGCCGATCACGAGCTTCAGCACCTCGTTCGCCTGCAGCGTTCCCATCGTCCCCGCCATCACCCCGAGCACCCCGTTGGCGGAGCAGCTCGGCGCCAGCTCGGCCGGCGGCGGGGTCGGGTAGAGGCAGCGGTAGCAGGGTCCCTCGAAGGGGACGAAGGTCGAGATCTGCCCGTCGAAGCTGAGGATCGAAGCCGAGACGACCGGCTTGCGCAGCCGCACCGAGGCGTCGTTGAGCAGGTAGCGGGTGGGGAAGTTGTCGGCTCCGTCGACGATCACGTCGTAGTCCTCGACGATCCCGAGGATGTTCTCGGCGTCGAGGCGCATGCGGTGCTCGATCACCTTCACGTCGGGATTGAGCGCCTCGATCGTCAGCCGCGCCGACTCGGTCTTGGGCACGCCGATGCGCTCGGTGTTGTGGATCACCTGGCGCTGCAGGTTGGAGGCGTCGACGACGTCGTCGTCGACGAGCCCGATCGTGCCGATCCCGGCAGCGGCCAGGTAGAGCGCCGTCGGCGCGCCGAGTCCACCCGCGCCGAGCAGCAACACCTTGGCGTTCAGCATCTTCAGCTGGCCCTCGACCCCGACCTCGGGCAGCAGCGTGTGGCGCGAGTAGCGGTCGCGCTGCTCGGCGCTCATCCCCTCGGTCGCGACCACCGGCAGGCCTTGCTCCTGCCAGAGGAGGATGCCGCCGGCCATCGAGGCGACGTCGGTGTAGCCGAGCGCTTCCATCTGCTCAGCCGCCTTGTAGGAGCGGTTGCCGCTGCGGCAGTAGAGGATCGTGCGCGCGGAGCGGTCCGGCGCGGCGGTGGCGATTTCGTCGGCGAGAAGCCCCGGCGGCACCAGCTTGCCGCCCTCGATCCGAGCCTCCTGGAACTCGTGCGGCTCGCGGGTGTCGATCAGGACGACGTCGCCGCCCTCGATCTCCTGAGCCGCCTCGAAGGGCTCGATCTCCTCGATCTGGTGCTTGGTCTGCGCCTCGGTTGCCATGCCTCTTCCTTAAATACCTTAATCCCGATCAGGCTTTACTTCAAAAAGTATAGCGAGCCTACGAAAACCGGCCCCTGGAACGGGCCGGTTGACGAGTCGACGACGGGGGCTCAGCCGAGGCTCGGGCGCATCTGCCGCAGCCTTTTCACCCGCTCCTCGATCGGGGGGTGGGTCGAGAAGAGGCCGGCGATGCCCTTGCCGGAGAAGGGCTTGACGATGTAGAGCGGCTCCGCGGCCTGGTTGACCCGCATCGGGATCGCCGCCGCTCCCTGCTCGAGGCGCAGGAGGGCACTGGCGAGGGACTCGGGATTGCCGCAGATCTCCGCCCCGCCGGCGTCGGCCGCGTACTCGCGCTGGCGCGAGATCGAGAGCTGGATGATGCTCGCCGCGATCGGCGCCAGCAGCACCAGGGCAAGCGAGGCGACGAGGCTGAGCGGCGACTCGTCGTCGCCGCCGAACCACATCAGCATGTAGGCGAGGTAGGTGATCGCGGCGCCGATCGCCGAGGCGACCGACTGGATCAGGATGTCGCGGTGCTGGATGTGAGCGAGCTCGTGGGCCAGAACGCCGCGCAGCTCGTCCTCGGAGAGGAGTTTGGTGATTCCCTGCGTGACCGCGACTGCGGAGTGCTTGGGGTTGCGCCCGGTCGCGAAGGCGTTCGGCTGCTCCTGGGGAATCATGTAGAGGCGCGGCATCGGCAAGCCGGCACGCGTCGTCAGTTCGCGCACGATCTGGTAGAGCCGCGGCGCTTCGGACTCCTCGATCGGCTTGGCGCCGCTCATCTTCAGCGCAAGCTTGTCGCTGAAGAAGTAGGAGCCGAGGTTGATCAGCAGCGCGATCCCGAGGAAGAGGGCGGCGGTGCTGGGGCCGCCGATCAGGGCGCCGATGACGACCAGCAGCCCGGAGAGGGATGCCAGGAGGATCGTCGTGCGCAGGGTCGCGCCCCAGGTGGACTGCTTGGTGGTGGTCATCGCGTGATTGCTCCTCGGGTCGGTTTGCCCGTCAAGTATGGACTTGGGGCGGCGATAGGGCCATAGGGGTCAACCCCTATTCTCGCCCTGTGACGACCCTGGTCATCGTCGCGCTGACGGCCGTGACCGCGGCACTCGCGGTCCGCCTGCTCGTAGTGCGCCGGCGGCTGGCCCCGCTGGAGCGCCTGATCGAGGAGATGGAGAAGGTCGACTTGAGCCGGCCGGGCCCGGTCCTCCCCCGCTCGATCGACGGGGTCGGCGAGACCGAGGAGGTGGAGCGGATCGAGCTCGCCTTCCTGCGGATGATGGAGCGGCTGGAGGCCGAGCGGCGTCGCGCCGGCAGCGCCGCCCTGCAGGCGCAGGAGGAGGAGCGGGCCCGGGTCGCCCGCGACCTTCACGACGAGGTCAACCAGTCGCTGACAGGACTTCTACTGCGGCTCGAGGCAGCACGCGAGGCGGCGCCGCCCGAGCTGGAGGGGGAACTGGCGGAGACCAAGGCATTGGCCAACCAGGCGATGCGCGAGCTGCTCTCGCTGGCGCGCCAGCTGCGACCCACCGCACTCGACGACCTCGGCCTCGCGGCGGCGATCGCGGGACAGGTCGAGCGGCTCGCGCGTGGTGAGATCGAGGCTGAGCTCGCGGCGGAAGGTGACTTCTCCGCCCTCGCCGACGACGCCCAACTGGTCGTCTACCGGGTTGCCCAGGAGGCCCTCTCCAACGCCGCCCGCCACAGCGGCGCCGAGCGGATCTCGGTCCTGCTGCGACGTCGCGAAGACGGCGGCGTGACGCTCGAGGTCGCCGACGACGGGTGTGGCTTCGCCTTCGATGAGTCCGAGGGCGGCCTGGGGATCGGAGGGATGCGGGAGCGGGCACTGCTGATCGGCGGCGAGCTGGCGATCGAGTCGCGACCGGGTCGCGGCACCACGGTGCGCCTCTCGATCAATGACGATGGACAAAATACTTAGATAGGTTCCGCGAGTGGATAGCGCCAGGCAGATCCTTCGCTTCAGCATCCCGGGATCGGTCTTTCTCCTGAACGGAATGGTCTGCTATCTCCTCTACCGTCGGCTTCAGGGCGTCCCGTTCGTCGACGCGTCGGCTCCGATCCGAGAAAACGTCGCTGCCGCGATCGCCGTCGTGGCGACGATCCCGGTTGGCTTCTTGATCTACCAGCTCTATTACTTCACCTATGACCCCGTGCTGCGCATCTGGCCGCTGCAATGGGGCGGCCGCTTCGTCCGCAGGGACCGAGGGGGGCAGATACTTCGGACTCTGGACCCAGACCAGCTCTCCACGCTGGAGGAGGTCTTCAGTTGCAGGATCGACAGAGAAGAGATTCATTCCGTAATCCCCTATGAAGGATCACGCCTACAGAAGGCGATGCACCTCACAGGCGTTCTCGAAGTCGACGGCGCAGCGAAGTCGCTCGACGGCAAGGAGCGAAAACTGGCCTATGAGAACCTCTGGTACACCCACTGGGACGTGCTGCGTTCAACGGTTGACATAGTGGCCTCGCAAGCGGGCAATGAGCATGTAAAGCGGGAGTACACCACCCTGTCCGACATCTACCATTCACTTGGCGCCGCTCGCACTGCCATCACAAGCGCCTGGGCTTGCGTCGTCATCTTGGCGCTTTCCCATCCTGGGCGGATCGCCGACGCGCCCGCAGAGGCGGCCGCCGGTTTCGTGCTGATTTCGGTGCTGACCTTCAGCACCTTCTCGATTCTGCATGTTGCGCGCGGCCGAGCCTGGCGCACGGCGGAAGCCTCCATGACCTATGGCCTTCGCTGGTTTCACTGGCGACATGGCCATGAACTACGAAAACGGGGATAGCTGAAACGGCCAACTCATATCGGCCGCGACTGTCGCCGCCGAGCCTCGACGCCTTGCCTATGCGCATCCTGATCGCAGACGACCACGGCATCGTCCGCTCCGGGATACGGCTGCTGCTGGAGCGCCAGCCCGACATCGAGGTGGTGGCGGAGGCGGCCGACGGCGCCGAGGCGCGCGATCTCGCCGTGCGCGAGCGCCCGGACCTGGCGATCCTCGACGTGAAGATGCCGAAGCTGACCGGGCTGCAGGCGACGCGGGAGATCAAGCTCCAGGCGCCGGACGTCTCGGTGCTGATCCTCTCCATGCACGCCGACGAGCGCTATCTCTTCGAGGCGCTCAAGGCCGGGGCCTCCGGCTACGTGCTGAAGGCGCAGGCCGACACCGACCTGCTGGCGGCGATCCGGGCGGTCGAGCGCGGCGAGCCGTTCCTCACTCCCGAGGCGCAGCGAACGCTGATCAAGGACGTGCTCGAGCGCGGGTCCAGCGGCGAGGAGGAGCTGACTCCGCGCGAGGAGGAGATCGTCAAGCTCGTCGCCGAGGCGAACACGACGAAGCAGATCGCCGAGATCCTGCACCTCTCCGAGAAGACGGTCGAGAACCACCGAGCCAACGCGATGCGCAAGCTCGGCATGCGCGACCGGGTCGAGCTGGTGCGCTACGCGATTCGCCGCGGCCTGATCGAGCCCTGAACCACGGCGCGGCGGTATAACCGACCGCTTCAGTAGGATTTAGGTTCATGTTGTTCTCAACCAAAGCCGAGTACGGCGTCCGCCTGATGGTTGAGCTGGGCCGCCAGCCCGGCTCGATGCCGATCTCGCTCAGCGCCGTCGCTGAGGCGGAGCGGCTGCCGCTCTCCTACCTCGAGCACCTGGTGGCGAAACTGCGCAAGGCGAGCCTCGTCACCTCGACCCGGGGCGCGCACGGCGGCTACCGCCTTGCCAAGCCGGCGGAGGAGATCACGATGGACGCGGTCGTCGAGGCGCTGGAAGGGCAGATCGCCCCGATGGAGTGCTTCCACGACTCACCAGACGGCAAAGTGCTCTGCTCGCACGAGGACGACGGCGACCGCGCCTGCGCGACCAAGCTGCTCTGGACGCGCGTGCAGGGCGGCGTCATCAAAGCCCTGTCGGGCACCACGCTGGCCGAGCTGGTGGAGTTCGCCGGCCCCGGAGCCCTCGGCGAGCGCCAGGCCCCGGTCGGCACGGCCGCCTGACGGGCAGACCTTCCAAAACCAGAAACGGAGCGAAATTGGCTGAGCTGGAGATACGCAACCTGCACGTGAGCGCCGAGGACAAGGAGATCCTCCGCGGCCTCGACCTCGACGTGGAGAAGGGCAAGGTGCACGCCCTGATGGGCCCGAACGGCTCGGGCAAGTCGACCCTCGCCAACGCGATCATGGGCCACCCGGCGCTCGAGGTGACCGAGGGGACGATCACCTTCAAGGGCGAGGACCTGACCGAGGCCGATCCCGACGAGCGCTCGCGCGCCGGCCTCTTCATGGCCTTCCAGTACCCGGTCTCGATCCCCGGGGTCTCGGTCAGCAAGTACCTGCGGATGGTGATCAACGCCCACCGCGAGGCTCGCGGCGAGGAGCCGATCAAGATCAAAGACTTCGCCAAGGTCGCCCAGGAGGCGATGGCCCTGGCAAACATCCCCAAGGACTTCTCCAGCCGCTACCTCAACGAGGGCTTCTCCGGCGGCGAGAAGAAGCGGATGGAGCTGCTGCAGCTGGCGCTTCTGCGGCCGGAGATCGCTGTGCTCGACGAGACCGACTCGGGCCTCGACATCGACGCGCTGCGCACGGTCGCCGAGGGCGTCAACCAGTTCGCCGGCCCGGACATGGGCGTGCTGATCATCACCCACTACCAGCGCATCCTGCACATGGTCAAGCCCGACTTCGTCCACGTCATGTTCGAGGGCCGGATCGTCAAGGAAGGCGGTCCGGAGCTGGTTGGCGTGCTCGAGGAGAAGGGCTACGGCTGGATTCGCGAGGAGGTCGAGGCGGGCGCCACCGCCTGACCTCGGGGACGATGGAGCAGACGACGGCCAAGCGCTCCTCCCCCACGCTGCCCTTCCCGATCGAGAAGGTCCGCGCCTCCTTCCCCGCGCTGGAGCGGGAGATCCACGGCCGCCCGGTCGCCTACCTCGACAGCGGCGCCAGCGCTCAGCGCGTGCTGGCCTCGATCCAGGCGGTCGACCGCTACGAGCGAACCAATCACTCCAACGTCCATCGCGGCTCGCACACGCTCTCGGCCGAGGCGACGGCGGCCTACGAGGGAGCACGCGCCACGGTCGCCGATCACCTCGGCGCCGCCGACCGCCGCGAGGTCGTCTTCGTCCGCAACGCAACCGAGGCGATCAACCTGGTCGCCCGCGCCTGGGGCGACGCCAACGTCGGCGAGGGCGACCGCATCGTGCTCACCGAGATGGAGCACCACTCCAACATCGTCCCCTGGCAGCAGCTGGCGGAGCGCAAGGGCGCCGAGATCGACTGGGTGCCGGTCGACGAGGACGGGCTGCTCGACATGGACGCTTACGAGGCGCTGCTGGAGCGCGGCCCGAAGCTCGTCGCGGTCACGCACGTCTCCAACGTGCTCGGCACCGAGACCCCGCTGGCGGAGATCTCGCGCCTCGCCCATGAGGCCGGAGCGCTGGTCCTCGCCGACGGAGCCCAGGGGGCGCCGAAGATGGCGGTCGACGTCGGTGCGCTGGGGATCGACTTCTACGCCGTCACGGGTCACAAGCTCTACGCGCCGACCGGGATCGGGGCGCTCTGGGGCAGGCTCAACCTGCTGCGGGCGATGCCGCCCTTCCTCGGCGGCGGCTCGATGATCCGCAAGGTGACGCGAGAGGGCACGACCTACGCCGATCCCCCGGCACGCTTCGAGGCCGGCACGCCAGCGATCGCCCAGGCGATCGGGATGGCATCGGCGCTGCGCTGGCTCGACGGTGTCGGCATGGGCGCGGTGCTGGAGCACGAGCGCGAGATCGCCGACCACACCCTGGAGCGCCTCCCCGAGGTGCCGGGCCTGCGCGTCTTCGGTCCCGGCCGCGGGCCGGAGCGGATCGGCCCGGTCTCCTTCGAGCTGGAGGGCGTCCACGCCCACGACGTCTCCGAGATCCTCGACCGCCACGGCGTCGCCGTCCGCGCCGGCCACCACTGCGCCCAACCGCTGATGGAGCGCCTCGGCGTTCCCGCCACCGCTCGGGCAAGCTTCGGCGTCTACACGACTCCCGAGGAGATCGACCGCCTGGTCGAGGGGCTCCACGACGCACGAAAGGTCTTCGGGCTCTGATGGACGAGCTCTACCGCGACCAGATCCTCGAGCACTACAAGCGGCCGCACAACTTCGGGCGGCTGGAGAGCCCCGACCTCGAGTTCGAGGACACGAACCCGTTCTGCGGCGACGAGCAGCACGTGACGATCCGGCTCGACGGCGAGGGCCGAGTGGCGGAGATCGCCTTCGACGGCAAGGGCTGCGCGATCTCGACCGCGGCAACCTCGCTGCTCACCGACGAGCTGGCCGGCAAGACGCGTGAGGAGCTGCTGCGGCTGCCGAAGGAGTATGTGCTCGAGCTGCTTGGGATCGAGATCTCGGCGACGCGGATGAAGTGCGCGATGCTGGGCCTGAAGGTCGTGAAGAGCGCCAGCCTCGGCCAGCCGGCCGAATGGGAGGACGAGGGCAAGGTCGGCGACCCGAGCGAAGCGGCCGCCGACCTCGGCTCGCTCTAGCGTCTCGCGGCCTGTTCAGCAAGCGCGATCACGGCAAAGCTCGCGCCGTGTGGGTCGAGGAGGATCGAGAAGCGACCCGCCGGGACTTCCATCGGCTCGACCATGACACTGCCACCGCTCTGCTTGACCTGCTCGACCGCGGCATCGGTGTCCTCAACCGCGAAGTAGACCTGCCAGTGGGCCGGAACCTGCTCGGGGACGCCGCGTTCGTCCATGCTGAGGATGCCGCCGACCATGTCCTCGCCGAGGCTGATCGTCGTGTACTGGCCGGCCTCTCCCATGTCGTTGTCTTCGAAGGTCCAGTCGAAGACGGTGCCGTAGAAGGCCTTGGCGCCATCCACGTCACGCGTGTTGAGCTCGTTCCAGGAGAGGGCTCCCGGCTCGTTGACGAGGCCGGCGCCGGGAAACGTTCCGGGTTGCCAGATGCCGAACACGGCCCCGGTCGGGTCAGCGAATACCGCCATCGTGCCGAGGCCCATCACGTCCATCGGCTCGGCGATCGTCGTGCCCCCGGCCTCACTCACGGCAGTCGCGGTCTCGGTCGCGTTCGCGACAGAGACGTAGGTCGACCATGCCGGCGGCTGGCCCTCCTGCATCAGCGGCATCATCCCGACGACGTCAGCCCCGCCCTTGGTCCCCCGCCGATAGCCGCCGGTCTGCTCGACGTTTTCCGAAGCCGGCACATCCCAGCCGAACAGCGCCCCGTAGAACTCGATCGACGCGTCGAGGTCGGGTGATCCCAGGTCGACCCAGCACGGCGTTCCAGGCGCGTAGCTCGTTCTCTCACTCATGCTGCCCTCCAATCGTCGAAGGTCGTGGTCTGCGATCCTTGCACGTCGCTAAAATCCGACAAGGACACTAGGAATAACGTGACGGACGGCACAACCACAAGCACGATCAGCGTCTGCCCGGCGGCGGAGTTGCCGCCTGGGACGATGCGCCTGGTCGAGCATGACGGGCGCAAGATCGGCGTCTTCAACTGCGAGGGTGCGCTCTACGCGATCGAGGACCGTTGCTCCCACGACGACGGGCCGCTGGCCGAGGGCGAGTTCGACCCGGCGACGTGCACGGTCGAGTGCCCGCGTCACGGCTCCCTCTTCGACCTGAGCACCGGCAGGCCGAAGACGCTCCCAGCTTTCGCCCCGGTGCAGACGTTCGCGACAGCCGTCGTGGACGACACGATCACCCTGGAGGTCGACTGACCCATGGCTACACCCGAGGTCGTAGCGGAGAAAAGAGAGCTCGCCGGCATCAACGCCGACTACAAGGAGAAGTTCGGCTTTCACGACTCCGAGTCGGGCTACGCCTACAAGGCGCCGAAGGGCCTCAGCCGCGAGGTGGTGGAATCGATCTCCGAGTACAAGGACGAGCCGCAGTGGATGCGCGACTTCCGCCTCAAGGCGCTGGAGCACTTCTACTCGCGCCCGACCCCGAGCTGGGGCGGCAACCTCGCCCAGATCGACTTCGACGACATCCACTACTTCGTCCGCGCCTCCGAAAAGAACAGCCGCGACTGGAGCGAGGTGCCGGAGGACATCAAGAACACCTTCGACCGGCTGGGCATCCCCGAGGCGGAGCGCAAATTCCTCTCCGGGGTGGGCGCACAGTACGAGTCGGAGGTCGTCTACCACCAGGTCAACGAGAAGCTCGAGGCCCAGGGCGTGATCTTCACCGACATGGACACGGCACTGCGCGAGCACGAGGACCTGGTGCGCGAGTACTGGGCGACGATCATCCCCGCCAACGACAACAAACTGGCGGCGCTGAACAGCGCTGTCTGGTCGGGCGGCTCTTTCGTCTACGTCCCCGCCGGGGTCAAGGTGGAGATGCCCCTGCAGGCCTACTTCCGGATCAATACCGAGAACATGGGCCAGTTCGAGCGCACGCTGATCATCTGCGAGGAGGGGGCAGACGTCCACTACATCGAGGGCTGCACGGCGCCGGTCTACTCGACCGACTCGCTGCACTCCGCGGTGGTCGAGATCTGCGCCAAGCCGAGCTCACGGGTCCGCTACACGACCGTGCAGAACTGGTCGCAGAACGTCTACAACCTGGTCACCAAGCGGGCCGTCGCCCATGAGAAGGCGACGATGGAGTGGGTCGACTGCAACCTCGGCTCGAAACTGACGATGAAGTACCCGTCGATCTACCTGCTCGGGCCCGAAGCTCATGGTGAGATCCTCTCGATCGCCTTCGCCGGCGACGGCCAGCACCAGGACGCCGGCGGCAAGATCATCCACGCCGCTCCGCGCACCTCGTCCTCGATCTTCTCCAAGTCGATCTCCAAGGACGGCGGCCGGGCGACCTACCGCGGCCTGCTCGAAATCGCCGACGGGGCGACCGAGTCCCGCTCCAAGGTCGTCTGCGACGCCCTGCTGCTCGACGAGGACTCGCGCTCGGACACCTACCCGACGATCCGCATCGACGAGAACGACGCCGACGTAGGGCACGAGGCCACGGTCTCGAAGATCGGCGACGAGCAGCTCTTCTACCTGCAGAGCCGCGGCCTCGACGAGGAGGAGGCCTCGAAGATGATCGTCAACGGGTTCATCGAGCCGGTCACCAAGGAGCTGCCGATGGAGTACGCGGTCGAGCTCAACCGGCTGATCGAGTTGCAGATGGAGGGCTCGATTGGCTGATTGGCGGCCCGGGGATGCCCCTGGGCTGCGTCCGTGGCCGGGGTCCGTGCAAAGCACTGTCCCCCGGCCCAGTCCTTGCCAGGAACATCCCCGACCACGCCAATGACTGAACAAATCACACTGCCACCCCTTCCCGACCAGAAGGCGAAGGGGTGGGAATTCACCGACCTCTCGGGCCTTGACCTCGACGCCTACGAGCCGGGAGCAGCGGGGGCCTCGGTGCAGGGGGCCGAGGGTGCAACGGTCATCTCGCTGGACGAGGCGGCCGAATCCCACGCCGAGCTCCTCGACGAAGCCCTCGGGTCGCTGGTCGACGCCCAGGACCCGTTCGTCGCCCGCAATGAGGCCGCCCCGCGCGACGGCGTCCTCGTGCACGTGCCGCGTGGCGTCAGGGTCGCCGACCCGATCCGGATCGAGATCCCGCTCGAGCGCAGCGGCGCCGCCGTCAACTGGCGCGCGCTCGTCGTCCTCGAGGAGGGCGCCGAGGCCGAGGTGTGGGAGCACTGGTCCTCACCCGGCGACGACGTCGACGCGCTGCTCAACGCCGTGGTCGAGCTGAGCGTCGGTCAGGGCGCCACCCTTCGCTATGCCAACACCCAGGACATCTCCGAGTCGTCATGGATCTTCGCCACGCAGCGCGCCCAGGTCGAGCGCGACGGCCGGCTCGAGTGGGCCGCGCTCGGATTCGGCTCGGCCCGGGGCAAGGTGCGGATGGAGACAAAGCTGGCCGGGGCTGGCTCCGAGGCGCGGGTTACGGGGGGCTACGCCGGTGGCGCCGGGCAGCACCTCGACTACGACACCACGCAGGAGCACGCGGCGCCGAACACCAACTCCGACCTCGCCTTTCGCGGCGTCCTCGCCGCCGGGGCGACCGCGGTCTGGAGAGGGATGATCAAAGTCGATCCGGGGGCCCAGCAGACCGACGCCTTCCAGGAGTGCCGCAACCTGCTGCTCTCGACCGAGGCTCACGCCGACGCGATCCCGGGCCTGGAGATCCTCGCCGACGACGTGCGCTGCACCCACGCGGCGGCTGTCGCCCAGATCGACCGCGACCAGCTCTTCTACCTCACCTCACGCGGTCTCGACCCCGCCGAGGCGAAGTCGCTGATCGTCGAAGGGTTCCTCGAGTCGCTTGTGGAAAGGTTGGCCGAGGGACCGGTTCGAGACGAGGTCTCGGCCGCCTTGGAGCGCAGGCTCGCCGAGATCCTCTAGTCCTCGCGCTTCGCTCGTCTCTCCTGGAAAGTTGCCCTGAGCACTGAGCCGAGAACTATTAGGAGCGGGGGCAGGTAGAGGACCCAGAGCCAGTGGGTCGCGTGCGCGAGGGGGAGCAGGGCCGCCATTCCAAAAGTATGGCCCCCTTGTGTGCACCGAGACCGCTGGCCTTGCGAGCAGCAGTCCCGGTGCAACAAGGGGGAGGGAGAGTCAAAGTGATGGACTCGTTTCCCAGTAAATCAGATGTGAACGGACTTTCATCGGTAGAAATCCGTGCGTAGGGGTGGGGGTTCACACCCACTCTCCGCAAAAAGCGGGTTCGTCGTTCAGGAGTTCCCCGCCGAGAGGAGAAAAAGCCCAAAACAGGTGAAGGCCACCATGACCGCGAGCATCCAATACTGCGAACGCGCGGCTTGGCGAAAGTCCCCCCAGTAGACAGTCGCACGGTCGTGGGCGAGGGTCAGGCCGACGACATGCCCGATCACCAGCGCCCCCACCTGGACGTACCAGATGGCGTTGGCGGTGAGGAGATTGAAGTCGATGCCTCCCGACGCGGTGCCGAAGAGGTCGGTAGTCGCGGTCCCGAGGGGGTCGGAGAGCAGGTAGGTGAACTGGGCCTGCTCCTGGAAGACGAAGAGGCTGAAGTAGTGGGCAACCAGGTAAGCAAAGGCAATCGGGATCAGGGTGTGGGCAAATCCCGAGCGGAGCTTCGCGAACGGCGGCGCACCGCGAACCGACTCCATCCCCTTCACGCCGATCAGGTAGATGACGGAAACGCCGGCGAAGCAGAGCAGCAGGAAGACCGTGTCGGTGAGGCGAAGCGAGGCGGTCAGGCTGAACCCGATCCCCGCGAACCAATCGAAGGCCTGTTCGATCGCCCCCTTGAAGGCGCCCTCCTGAGCGCCGTCGAAGCTGGTCGTGGCGATCGAGGCGATCACGAGCGCAAGGGAGCCCGGGACCGTCGCCCAGTGCGTCGCCGCGGCCAGCGGCATGCGCCGGCCCAGCCTCCCGTCCTTGGTTGCGAACACCCCGAGCTGGGAGAACATCCCGAAGTAGACGGAGAAGACCTCCCCCGTCCCGCACCACTTCTCGACCCCGAACAACGCCATCATCGCCAGCGTGTAGACGGTGTAGAAGAGGGCGGCCGTGGCCGTGGTCTCGGGAGAGACACCGACGGCGACCCCGCCGCTGGTGCCGTAGACGACCTCCATCCAGACAAAGGCCAGGAGGCCGAGCGCGGCGGGCCAGCGGCCGAGCGCGTCCGGGTAGGTCAGGTGCGCGGGCCGCTGGCCGGCGAAGGCCGTGAACGCCCCGCCTACGACACGACCGATCGCCCGCCACGGGTTGAAGGGCCTGAAGACGTCCCCGAAGACAACGCTGAACAGCGGAAAGCCGAGCCAGCAGGTGACGAAGACGAAGGTGAGGGCGAAGTTCCGGTCGGGAGCCTCGGTCCCCCGCAGCCCGGCGTAGATCGCGACTCCGAGCAGGAAGACGCCCACCGCCCCGTACAACGCCTGCGCGGGGCGGCCGAGCGTGACGCGCGAGAAGCGCGCCCCGACCGGCCGCCACCGGTCGCGCTCGAACCTCGGCGTGCGCCAGGAAACCGAGAGCGCGAAGAACGAGACGATCAGGACGATCGACGCGCCCCAGGCGAACAGCCAGGCGGGGATCGGCAGGTCCTGCCGCGAGGCCAGCGCATGCGCGACCGGCAGCAGGAACCCGGTCATGGGTTGACGGTCAGCTCCGCGATCGGCTGCTTACGCTCCTCCAGCTCGGCCTCGAACACCCCTTCGATCGTCGCCGGGAAGTCGAACGTGACCGATCCGCCTGCCTCGACGTCCTTCATCAGGTCGTAGCCGTGCACGTGGATCTCGTCGCTGACGTCGGATTCGACTTTGAAGCGGATGCGGTCTCCCTCTTCGAAGCTGAGGTCTTTCACTCCGCCGACCGGCTTGCCGCCTTCGACGACGATCGTCGGGATCTCGACCTTGGCCGCGGGCGACGTGGTCGTACCCGGCGCCGAGTCAGTAGCCGTCGTCGGGGTCGAAACGGCCTCCTTGTCTCCTCCCCCGTCGTTCTTCAGCACCACCAGCAGGAGGACTGCGACTGCCACGGCCGCGATGCCGGCCGCCACGCGTGCGATGTTCGAATTCATTCTCGCTCCTTGACTCGTGGCATGGGGCGATCCCCGTGCCGGTTTCCCTACTTGGCTCAGGGAGCGAGTGGCGGCGGGCGCTGAGCCAGGCCGAAGGCGATCAGGAGACCGCCGCTGACGGAGCGAAGGGAGGGGGCAGCCGGACGAGGCTGCCTGCCCGCGGCGCGGGGGCGGCGGCGCATCGCGATCCGCTCGGAGAGCCTGACGATCGCCTCGCAGCCGGGATAGACGCCCAGCAGCAGTGAGGCGACAAGCAGCAACAGCGGGACAAGCGCGAGCAGGATCTCGAACATCGCTCGGGGAATCTATCGGAATGATTTAAGCGCTCCTAAGGCAATAGCTTTCGGGGATGCGGCCGGAGCGGGACAACATCGGGGCGCCCGACCTGCCTCCCGGCATCGCCTGGATCGGCGAGAAGCCGAGCTCGATGCCCGCGCTGACCGCGGCGGGACCGGTCCTGGTCCACTTCTTCGACTACTCCCAGCTCAACAGCGTGCGCACTCTGCCCTACCTGATCGAGTGGGACCGCCGCTACCGCGAGGCCGGGCTGACCACGATCGGCGTGCAGGCGCCCCGCTTCCCCTTCGGCTCCGACCCGGTGAACGTCGCCGCTGGGATGCGCGACCTCGGCGTCGAGCTCCCGGTCGCGATCGATGCCGAGCGCGGTCTCTGGCACGCCTACGGCTGCGAGGGCTGGCCCAGCCTCTTCCTCTGGAGCGCCGGCGGCGCGCTCAGCTGGTTTCACTTCGGCGAGGGCGAGTACCTGGCGACAGAGGAGGCGATCCAGGAGGAGCTGCGCCAGCTCGACGCGCTGCAGTCCCTACCCGAGCCGATGGGGCCGCTGCGAGCGACCGACGCGCCCGGCATCGAGGTCATGCCCCCCACCCCGGAGATCTTCCCGGGAGGCTCATGGGAGCAACCCTGGAAGGGCGGCGAACTTTCGGTCGACTACGAAGCCGGCGGAGCTTTCGCCACCGTCGAAGGCAGGGGAACCCTCACCGTCACCCTCGACGACACCGCCCCTCACCAGCTCCAAATAAACGGAGCTCGCCTGTACAAGCTGACCGAGCACGAACACCACGAAGCTCACCATCTAAAGCTCGAACCGTCAGCCGACCTAAAAATCTGGTCGATCAGCTTCGCGGCAGGGCTCCCGTAAGGGAGGGTGGGGACCCGC
>DATDAQ010000164.1:0-5441 GCA_036525295.1 Solirubrobacterales bacterium
TGCCTCGCAACGTCAACCGGAAATGACGGGCCCAGGTCGCCGCCATACTGCGTCCTCAGTCGTCCGAATAGCGCTGCTATTCGGACTCCCTGCGTCCTTGTCTGGCGACGCCTGGACCGCGTCATTTCGCGGCCAACGTCACGAGGCAGGGGGCTAACCCCTGTCCCTCTTCCGCCGCCGGGCCGAACGCGGCGAGGTCGAGCAGCAGGGCGACCGCATCCTGATCGTCGGCCTCGGCAACCCCGGCCGGCAGTACGAGGCGACGCGGCACAACGTCGGTTTCGAGGTCGGCGCCGAGCTCTCGCGCCGCTGGGACCTGTCGCGGGCGAGGAAGAAGTTCGGCGGGCTGATCGCCGAAGGCCGCGCCGGCCCCGGCGGCCCGCGGGTCGCGATTCTGTTGCCGCAGACGTTCATGAACGCCGCCGGTGACTCGGCCGGGCCGGCGCGCGGTGCGCTGAAGGCGCCGCTGGAGCGGATCGTGGCCGTCCATGACGAGATCGACCTCCCCTTCGGCGAGGTCCAGGTGCGCCAGGGCGGTGGCCTGGCCGGCCACAACGGCCTCAAGAGCCTCAAGCGGGGCCTCGGCGACGCCGAGTTCTGGCGCGTGCGGGTCGGTGTGGGGAGGCCCGACTCAACCGACCCCGAGGTGGTTTCCGCCTACGTCCTCGGGCGCTTCCGCGAGCCGCGCGAGGAGGTCGCGGCGCTGGTCGAGAGCGCCGCCACCGAGACCGAGCGGTTGGTCGAGAAGCTGGACGAAATAGATTCCACGCCGTGAGTGCCCCGGCCGAGGTGACGAGCTACGAGGTGACCGAGCAGGGGGTGGCGGTGCTGCGCCTGGTGCGGCCGAAGTCCCGCAACGCGATCGACACCCAGATGCTGGTCGAGATGCTCGAGCACCTCGCGGTCGCCCGCGCCGACGAGGCGGTGCGCGTGCTGGTGCTCAGCTCCTCCGACCACATGGGCCTCTCCGCCGGCGCCGACGTCAAGGAGGAGCTCGACGAGGAGGGCAAGGTCCGGCGCATGCAGCTCTTCGCCGACCTCTATGACGGAATTGTCGCCTTCCCCAAGCCGACCGTCGCCGCCTGCCACGGCGACGTCGTCGGCGGTGGGGCCGAGATCGCCGTCGCCTGCGACATGCGCGTCGGCGGCTCCAACCTTCGCATGCGCTTCCCCGGCGCGGCGCTGGGCGTGCCCGTAGGCCCGGCCCGCCTGGTCACCCTCTGTGGCCTGGCCGCTGCCAAGTACCTGCTGCTCACCTCACGCACGGTCAGCGCCGACGAAGCCCTGCGCCTCGGCCTGGTCAACCGCGTCGCGCCAGCCGCGAGCACCGAGGAGGCCGCCCTAGCCCTCGCCGCCGAGGTCGCCGCCCACCCGCCCGAGGCGGTCACTACGCTGAAGCGCATGCTGCACGAGTGGGACGACGTCGAGGGTCGCTCGGCCAAAGAGGGCGTCGGCCAGGTCGAGTGGCAGCGCTCCGGCCCGGGCCTGCCATTCAGTCACTAGCCCGTTTGGCTAGCGAAGCTTGCGCATTCGCCGATCCGCTGGGTAGGGTCGCGCCCTACTCGTCCGCTCGCCTGCCCTGGAGGGTCGCTTGAAAGTCTTCGTCTCGCTTCTGATTGCCGCCTGCGGCCTGCTCGCCCTGCCCAGCGCCGCAATGGCGGTTCAGTACACCGTCGACAGCACGCTCGACGAACCAGACGCCACCGTCGGCGTCGGCGGCTGTCTCACGGCCGGCTTGAAATGCACTCTGCGCGCGGCGATCCAGGAGTCAAACGCCTCGACTCTCGTGGTTGACGAAATTCTCTTCGATGCAACCTTCGACGGCCAGCTCGTCGACACGATCACGCTTGGCGGTCTGCTCCCGCCGATCGCAAACCCGGTCGGCATCAACGCAGGCTTGTGCGCAACCCAGGCGGGTCAGGGTGGTCCCTGTGCCGGCGTCGAAGCCTCGGCCTTGAGCTACGGCCTCAGCGTCGAAAACACCGATACGGTGGCGATCAGCGGCCTGGCGATCACCGGCGCGACGACCGGGATCAGGGTCGTCAACAGCTCGAAAAGCTTCGCCGCCCACAACAACTGGCTCGGCGAGAAGCTCGACGGCACAAACGGCTCCGGCAGCAACACCGGCATCTGGCTCGACCCTGAATCGGACAACGCGACGATCGGGGGCACGACGGCAGGGGAGGGCAACGTCTTCGTCAACAACGCGGCCGAGGGCCTCGACATCGAAGGCGCGAGCAACGCGGACGTGCTCGGCAACTACTTCGGCGTCAAAGCGGACGGCGCCACCGTAGCCGCCAATGGCAAGAACATCGAGATAACCGACGCGAACGGCTTTGAAGCGACTGGCAATGAAGTGGGTACCAAGGTCGAAGGAGCAGCCGTCACAAGCGCGGCTTGTGACGGCGGTTGCAACGTGATCGCCGGCGGCGGCCTCTCGACCGGCATCAACCTGGTCGGGGAGACCATCACCGGCGAGGAACCGGCCACCGGTCCGACCACGATTCGGGGTAACTACGTCGGGCTTGGCGCCGATGGCGCGACGGTGCTGGCGAACGGGACCTTCGACATCCTCGTCGGGGAGGCGGAAGACGCGACGATCGGTGGCGAAGCGGTCGGCGAGGCCAACTACATCGCTGGCGGTGGCTTCGGCATCTACCACGAAAACGGCGAGGGCTTCGCCGCGCTCGGCAACTTCATTGGGGTGAACGCCGCCGAAGCCGTGACGACCCCGCCCTCCACTGCGGGAATCTTCCTCTACTCGCCCAGCACGATCGATGGGCCGCTGGTCGAAGGCAACGTGATCAGCATGGCCGGTGGCTTCGGGATCGAACAGAGGTCAGGTAGCAGCGAAATCATCGAAAACTTCATCGAAGGAGGCAATGCGGGCATCTTTACGCTCGGACTGTCACCGGCCGTCGGCAATCTGATCGCGGGCAACTTCATCGTCGAATCCACCAACGGGATCCTGATCGAAGGCGACGAAAACGAAGTCGTCGGCAATGAAGTCCTTCTCTCGGGTCAGGCCGGGATCAAGATCAAGCAGGCGGGGCCGCCGTTCGCGGTGGGATCCACCGGAAATCTCATCGGTGGAGAAACGGAAGCCGACGAAAACCTCATCTACGAAAGCGGTGGCGACGCGATCGAAATCGTCGATCTCGAAGGGACCCAGAACGAAGTTGCGCGCAACGCCGGCAGCGGCAACGCCGGGCTCTTCATTGACTTGCTCGCCTTCGAACCGGGCACCGAACCGAACGGTCCCAACGGCGGGGTCAAACCGCCCGTCGTCTCCACCGCCGCGAAAACCGAAGCTGCCGGCACTGCCGAGCCCGAAGCGACCGTCCGTGTCTTCCGCAAGGCCACGGCCTCACCGGGCGAGCTGCAATCGTTCCTCGGCGAAGCGGTGGCCGACGGCAGCGGCAACTGGAAAGCGACCTACACGGCTGTTCCCGGTGAAACGCGGATCGCGGCAACCCAGACGAACAGCGAAGGGGGCACGTCGGAGTTGACGCCGGCTGCGATCACCCCGGCCGATCCGGCAACCCCCGGCGGCAGCGGGCCGAACGACAACACGGGGAAAGAAGGCAGCGACGACAAGGCGCCTCAGACCACGATCCGCAAAGGCCCGAAGAAGAAGTCGCAGTCGACCACGGCGAAGTTCAAGTTCACCTCCAGCGAGGCGGGCTCGACCTTCCAGTGCAAGCTCGACAAGAAACCGGCGAAGAAGTGCAAGTCGCAAAAGAAGTACAAAGGCCTGAAGCCGGGCAAGCACGTCTTCAAGGTCTGGGCCACCGACGCAGCCGGCAACAAAGACCCGACCCCGGCCAAGAAGAAGTTCGAAGTCCTCGGCTAGGACGGTCCTAAAAAGGCGCCCCGGCGGCGGCCTCGCCGACACCCGCGGCCACCGCCATGATCGAGACCTGGGGGTTGACGCCGGGACAACTGGGGAGGACCGAGCCGTCGGCGACCCAGACCCCGTTGACGCCGCGCAGGCGGCCTTCGGGATCGACCGGGTGGCGCGAGGGGTTCGAGCCGGCGGCGGCCGTGCCGGTCGGGTGAAAGGCGGCGAGGCGCAGGCGGCGCACGTCGAGCCGCTCCACCGCCGCCTCGATCTCCGACTCGTCTCGCACCGCGGGCGCTTCCCCGCCGAGTTCGACGTCCTTGGCGCCGGCGGCGAGCATCACCCGTGCCATCGCGCCGACGGCGGCGGCCAGCCGCCGCTCGTCGGGCTTCGCCAAGCGGTAGTAGACGACCGGCGTGCGGGCGCCGAAGACACGGCCCGAGGGCGCGTCGGCGATCATCGCGCCCAGCGTCGCCGTGTTGCCGGCGCGGTCGAGGCGCCCCAGCAGGTGCGTGCCGTAGCCGGGGGCCGAGATGGCGCCCATCCCCGGCGGGCTCGCGGTGGCCTCGAGCAGGATCCCCTCGCGCTCGTGCAGCTCCTCGATCCCGACGCTCTGCATCACTCCGCGCCAGGAGACCACCTCCTCCTCGAAGCTCGCGGTGATCCCCGTCGCGGGGTGGATCGAGAGGTTGCGCCCCATGCGGGGATGCTTGCCGAGGCCGCTGCGGCGCAGCAGCGGTGGGGTCGGGATCGCGCCGGCCGCGACGACGACCAGCGGGGCGGAGATCCGCACCTCGCCGCCGCCGCTCTGTGCCGCCACGCCCACGGCCCGCCCGCCCTCGACCAGAACCTCGGTCACGTGCAGCCCTGAGACGATCCGGGCGCCCGCCTCGCAGGCCTGCGGCAGCGCGTTCAGGTGGACGCCGCCCTTGGCGTTGTTGGGGCAGCCGATCGCGCACTGGCAGGCGCCGCGGCAGCCCGGCGCGTTGCGGCGCAGCGGGGAGCTCTTCCAGTCGAGGGCCGCGGCGCCCTCCAGCGATAGTTCCCCGTTGCGGCCGAGCACCTCCATCGGCGCCGGCGCGACGCCGATCGTCGCTTCGACGTCGGCGACCCTGGGGCCGAGCAGCTCGGGGTTGGCGAGCGCCAGGCCGTGCGTCTCGAACCAGTCCCTCGCCACCGGCGCGGGGGGGCGGTAGCAGGTGCCGGAGTTGATCACGGTCGTGCCGCCGACGGCGCGTCCCAGCGGCAGGGCGATCGGCGGGTTGCCGAAGGCCATCGTCGTGCCGCCGTCGCGGTAGATCGAGGCGAAGCGGTCGAGCGGGTGGGAGTTGCGGATGCGGTCCACGGTCCAGCGCTCGCCTTCCTCGACGATCACGGTGTCGAACCCGGCCCGCGCCAGCTCCCGGGCGGCGAAGGCGCCGCCGGCGCCGGAGCCGATCACGATCGCGTCGCAGCGGCCCGTCGACGGCCACTCGGCGGCAGGGGTGAGATTCATCGCCCCGTCGGGTCGGGAGGGCTCGTGGCGCGAGCCGACCGTGGCTATTTCCTCGGCGTAGGCGTCGGCGCCGTGGGCGAGCAGGACGATCGACTTGACCGTGTC